>JBPCQX010000134.1:0-2508 GCA_050997675.1 Solirubrobacteraceae bacterium | reverse complement strand
CACGGGCGCCGCGGCGAGCCGTCCCCCATGGGCCGCCGCGACTTGAGCCGCGATCGCCAGCCCCCGCCCATGCCGGCCGCGGCCGCGACGCGCCCGACGCGTGAGCTCGGTGACCGGCGCCGGGAGCCCAGGGCCGTCGTCGACGACTTCGATCCGGGCGGCGCCTTCGCGCGCACAGCCGCGAACCTCGACCGTCGCTGCACCGTGCTCGATCGCGTTGGCGATCAGATTCCCGGTCGCCTGCGCCAAGCGGAGCCGGTCGCCGCGGACGAGTTCCGCGGCTCCGGTCCAGCGCAGGCGCAGCTCGACGCCCGCCGCGCCGGCGGCCGTGCGCCAGGCCTCCACCGAGTCGGCCAGCAACCCGCCCAGGTCGAGCATCGTGGTCTCGAGCGCAGGCGGGCGGCCGTCGCGCGCTCCGCCGAGGTCCTCGAGCGCCAGCGTGGCGCGCCCGAGCTCGGTGTCGATCGCCTGAAGCTGCGCCGCCGACAGCGCTCCGCGCCGGGAGCCGAGCTCGACTCCCAGCCGCGCCGCGCCGATCGGCCCGCGGAGCTCGTGGCACGCCCGAGCCACCGCCTCCATCCGGGCATCGAGCCGGCGCCGTGCGAGCAGCCACATGGCGCTCACGACGGCGGCCACGAGCCAGCCCCCGCGCGCGAACGCGACGCTCACTCGCAGATCCCTCCGTCGATCAGCCGGTAGCCGACACCCCAGACATTTACGGGGGTAAGAGATAGGGCGCACGGAACTTCCGCCCTAATACCCCGCCGATTGGGGCTATACGGCGCGATAGTGGCCTATTGCTACCTGCGATGGGGTATGTACGCACCACATAGTTCCTGCTGTTTGTGACATACCTGGATGCTCGTTTGAGGCCGAGGAGTGTGGGTTTGGTGGCCCCTCGGTCCTGTCGGTTGTCGGTCTCTGAACCCTCCGTCCGACGCCGGCCACGGTTTGCTCGATCGGTCTGCTTATCCCGGCGCGCTGCCACCCGCCTCGGACGGTCGCGACCCGAGCCGGCCGTGGGCGTCGCGTAGCTGTTGTGGCGCGAGAGTTTTTTTGTCTGGCGACAGAGGCGCGGCTATTCGTCCATCTCGGGAGCGCCATCGACGAGGGCAAGCAAGCACTGCTGTTCGGGCACGATGAGGAGAAGGGCGCGAGAAAGCGGTGGGCTCTCGCAGCTGCTCTCGAGCGGCACGGGTCTCGGCGGCGGCTGTGACTGCTGCTCCGCCGTGGTTCGTGCTTGCTGCCTAGGAAGGTTGCAAGCAGCCGAGCGCTGGCAGGTCGCGCCGATCCTGCAAATCGTCGGGCTGGCATCGTGCATGGATTGCCGGCAAGGCAGGGAAGCGGCCTGCACCGGCAGCGGGCTCCTTCGCGCGGGAGGGCGCGGAAAGGGGGTCACTGCGCGCGATAGGTCGGCGCTTGCGAGAGCGTTCTCGTTCGAGAATTCTGAGACAGTCAAGTCGCGAGTTGTGGTGTAGCTCCTGATCGTCGGTAGGTGGTTCGGGTCTCAGGCGGCGTTGAGTTCGATCACCTCCTGTTTGTTGTGTTCGAGCGATCTTGCTCAGCACCGTCGAGCGGCGAGAGCAGTTGGCGGATGGAGTGGTCTGAGAGGTAGCGGCGTTGCACGAGCCACTCGTCGTTTTGTTCGAGTAGCACCATGCCGGCGAGGCGGATCAGCGCCTGGTCGTTGGGGTAGATCCCAACGACGTCAGAGCGGCGGCCGATTTCTTTGTTGACGCGCTCCAGCGGGTTGGTGGAGCGCAGCGTGGGCCAGTGCTCCTTCGGGAATGCGTAGAAGCCGAGCAGGTCGTTCTCGGCCTCCTCGAGTAGCCGTGCGACCTTCGGCGCCGGCGCGCGGAGCCGGTCAACGACCTCGGCGAGCTGGTCGCGGGCTTGGTCGCCGTCATCGGCGCGGAAGATGTGGCGGATCGCGGCGGCGATCATCGGCTGCAGTTGGCGCCCGCAGTGCCCGAGCATGTCTCTGAGGAAGTGCACTGTGCAGCGCTGCCATATTGGCAGCCAGCACCCGGGCGATCGCCGCCCGCAGGCCCTGGTGGGCGTCTGAGACGCACAGCCGCACGCCGGACAGCCCCCGGGCCTTCAAAGAGAACAGAAACTCGGTCCAGAACGCCTCGGTCTCGGCCTCGCCGACATCGAGGCCGATCACCTCCCGGATCCCGGATTCGTGCACGGCATAGGCAACCACCAGCGCCTTCTGGCGCACCCCGCCGCGCTCTCTGACCTTCTCGACCTTGGCGTCGAGCCACAGATACGGGTAGCTGCCATCCAGCGGCCGCTCCCGGAACGCGGTCACCTGCTCATCCAGGCCGCGACACATCCGCGAGACCTGATCCTTGGAGAGCCCCCGCAGGCCCATCTGCTCCACCAGCCGGTCGACCTTGCGCGTCGAGACCCCGTTGACATACGCCTCCTGCACCACCGCCACCAGAGCTTGCTCCGCCCGGCGGCGCGGCTCCAAGAAGCTAGGCAGATAGCTCCCCGTCCGCA
>JBPCQX010000083.1:0-9258 GCA_050997675.1 Solirubrobacteraceae bacterium | reverse complement strand
ACTCCCGGACGAACACCTCCGGCGGACGCATGACCACCTCCAGGCTCGAGGACACACATCCCCATTCGCCACCGAGGCCGCGTTTCCGGTCAAACGTTCACGGGAGACCCACTAGCGGCCGGGGGGGCGACCGCCGCGGCGGTTGCAGCAACGGCCGCCGCAACTCCAAATCCTCGGATCCGATCTCGGGTGCGCGGTGAGGGTTTGCCTGCGTCGACGAACTGGCCGAACAACCTAGTCTTGCTCATTAGCTCGGGCACACACATCACCGCTTTGCGTCTTGAAGGACATTCAGTGTGTAATCCACGTCGGCTCGTTAGGCGAGCGGATCGTGCGACGAACCTTAGCGCTCACTGAGAGCGGGTGCAAGGGGGCCGGCGACATTTTCTGAGAGGGCTGGCTGCCCGACGCCTCAAGGCGCAGCTGCGCGCGCGACGGCTCGACGGGTGGGGCGCGGGCGGGTGGTCTCGGCCTGCTGGAGGACGAGCCCCGTGACTTCCCTTATGAAGCGGTTAAGGACCAGCCGCTGCTCTGGCTGAAGGGTGGCGGAGAGCCCCGCGAGCTGCGTTAGGACCGGCCCAAGGGTACGCTTCGCGGCCTTGCGGCCTCGCGGCGTGGCTTTCAGCACCAGCAGGCGGCGATCTTCGGGGTGGCGGTGGCGGCGGATAAGGTTGTCGTTCTCGAGGCGGTCGGCGAGGCCGGTCATGGTGCTCGTGTTCAGGCCGAGCTCGCGGCCGGCGTCGCGAGTGATGACGCCGTCAACATCGGCGGCGCGGATGAGTACCAGAAACTCGAGGAGTGGCAGGCCGGTGGCGCGGGCCTGCGCGATAAGGAAAGTCTGCAGCGCCCGGCTCATCGCGCGCAGCGTGGTCACGAGCTCGTCGGCTGTGGGTGAGTTCGCCGCTTCGCCCGCTGGCTTGTCGGTCTGGATTTCGGCCGATCTCACGGCGCAACAATACGACGTGTAACGGGCAATGCCTACCCATCGCCGCTGTTTCTTCATCTTTGCTACCAACGCGCCAGTGCCGGTCGCGAGGTGTTGAGCGCCGATCGAGCGCGGCTCTGATGGGGGTTCAGTAGCAAGGGCGCAGCGGCCAGCCCTCCCCACCCGAATCGCGGCGCGCGAGGCCATACGGCGTCTGTTACGCGAAGGTGATGCGGCGCCCGACGACTCGCCGCAAAGACCTCCCCCTCAAAACTGTCAAGGGCGTTTCGCAAAAAGCGACGAAAGCTCGGCCCGCGAGCCTTCGCTGATCAGATCTGCTGTACCGCCCGCTGACGCTGTAGTAACTTCAGTCGGCTCATCGCTACGTGACTTCGATGGGTCCACGAGCGAGCACCCATCGAATGGAGCGTGGTTGGTGCACCGGCGGATAAGACGTCAGCGCGACTGGAGCGACGACGGCGTATGTCCCTGGCGCAATTAGGCCCTCGTCTTGGTCGTGGGCCGCGTCGGTCCCGACGACGATGTTCAAAGACCGTGTCTCTCCAGGACGAAGATGAAGCACGTCGGTGGTTCCAGTCGTCCAGCCACGGTACGAGCCAGCGATCACACCGGTGTGCGTGTCACACAGGAGGCCCACGTCAGCCGATGCGACTGCGTGCAACACGCTGTTCCCACGATTCTTCAAGCTGACCTGCGCTGCGGCGCGCTGACCGCGGGAAATAGCCAGATCGTTCGGGTCACATCTCAAATCGAGAGCCTCGTGGGCGATCTCAGACACGGGGAGCGGAACATCTGGCGAACTCAGGGCGCGGTCGCCACCGAATCCCACCGTGGGCGTCACCAGCGCTTCGAATGTCTCAGTCAGGGCCCGGGCAGCGTCGTCCCATGCGGCTCCGAACCAGACGCGCACGGTGTCCTCTCGCTGCTCGAACCCCACCGCTGGAATGCGACTCTCGGTCCCATAATCGTTTTGGATCGCCGCGAGAACCTCGTGGAGCTCAGGGCATGCCACCTGGTCCTTAACGACGATCGCTCGCGAGGTGCGGATCGCGTTCGAGAAGGCGCGTTCTCGGACACGAACACCGTCCGGGGTCTTCGGCACGCTCACGTTCGTGTCTACCTCCGAGCTTGAGTCCCGGACCGCCGCAGCGGCCGGCGAGGTCCTCGATCCCCTCGGCCTAGCCAACCGCGCGGCGGAGGTCGCGGCCCGCCAGCGCTCACCTGAGACCCGCCGCACCAATGCCGCCGTCTACCGGTCCTTCGCTGCCTTTCTCGGCCCCCATGCCACCGCCGCCAACGTGACCGCCGAGGCGGTGCGCGCCTACCGCGACCAGCTCGAGCAGGCCGGCTGCTTACCCGCCACCGTGGCCAAGCACCTCTCCGCGCTCCGCGGCCTCGCCGAAGCCCTGGGCGTCGGTCCCGAGCTGCACTCGGTGCGCTCAGCTCGCGTCGCGCGCGGCAAGCCGCGCGCCCGCTCCCACGACGAGTGGCAGCGACTGCTGCGGATGCCCGACAGGGCAAGCGCGACCTCGCCCTGCTGCACCTGCTCGGCTCTGGCGGACTACGTCGTGCCGAAGTCGCTCGTCTGCTGATCGCTGACGTCGACCAGCGCCGCCGGGCCAGTGACCCGCGGCTGCGCCACGCGATCAAAGGCTTGACTTCCTGGTGGGTCACCGTCCGCTATGGCAAGCGCGGTTGACCCGCGCCGTCCCGCTCGACGACGACGCCCTGCACGCGATCATCGCCTGGGTCAAGAGCCGACCCGCCGCCGCCAGCGAGCACCCGCGACATCGCACGGATCGTCGCCCGCCACGCCGCAGCCCCCGACCTGCCAGAGGACCGCCGGTCGCCGCACGTGCTGCGCCGCACCCTCTGCACCCACCTCGCGGACGCGGGCGCCGACGTGGCCGTGATCCGCGAGCTTGCCGGCCATGCCGAATCCACACCACCACCGTGTACACGGCGGTCAGCCCATATCGTCTCGAGCACGCCATCGGCGAACGAGCGCTCCGGCGCCAGGGCACCCGACGCGCCCCTACCCAGAGCTGATCTGCGAGCCGGATCACTCCGGGCCTTCAAGACGAGTGCAAAGGACTTCGGACAGAAGTGCGGAGGGGTTCGGAAATCGACAGTGGTCGTCTTACGCGCGCTCGCGGGCTTCCCCAACTCGGGGCAACTCGTGGGGCATCTCTGCCGGAAGCGCCGAATGCAGAAGCGGGCCTGGTTGCAACCGGCGGTGGAGTTGGAGCAGCGTACGCGCGGCCGGTGGCCGCGGGCCACCGGCTTATCTACCACGACGCGCACCTCGACCACGTCGACGAGCGACTCCGACGCGCGGGAAGCGCGTCCGCCGCCCTCCGATCAGCCAGCCCGGGTGGTTCGTTGACGCTGGTGCTGCTCGACCGCGTCCGCGAGGTCCCAGGCGGCGGCAGATAGCTGGCCGAACGCCTGTGCAATCGCCACCACACTCACGCCAGTCCGCGCGCGGCTGAGCGCTTGGACGGCCTCGTCCAGGCGCTCCCACGCGTCCTCAGGCGCGAACGATGCGCGCCACGGAGCGTCGCGCAGCTCCTGCGGGGGCAGCCACGCGGGCCCGGGCCGCCAGCCGAATCCCTGCTCCTCGGCGTACCGGTATGCAGCCTGCTCCTGAGCGGCCGCATCCGCGAGGCCGCGGAGGCGACGCGCGTAGCCTGCGTCGGGTGGTGGCTGTGCGTGATCGTTGATCGCGGTTTGCCAGCGTCCCTCGGCGAGCTCGAGTTGTTCGCGTGCGCGCTTAACGCTCATCGGGGGCCACCAGGTGCCTGCTGAACGACGGGTCCTCCGAGACCTCGGCCGTGTGTGCGGAGCGATCGCCGCCGGCGAGGAAACGATCGAGATCCGAGCGGCGGATCATCCAGCGGCGCGGCCCTGCCTTACGAGCGCGGAGTTCCTCGTTGGCGATCCAGCGCCTGACGGTGACCACCGTGACTTGAAGCTCGTCGGCGACCTGGGCCGGGGTGAGATACTCGTCCTCAGCCATGCGAGACCTCTGCAAACTCCGATTTGCCCGGCGCCTCAGTTAGCGGTATAAGCGTACTTAACATGCTACAGTCGGATCCTACCGCATAAGCGGCTCTTTAGGAAACGATGGACGATCGCGACCATCACGACACGAATGTAGTCAGCCTGCGGCGCAGGGACGACCTGCGTAGGCGCGATCAGGTGGCGCGCAGGATATTCGCCGAGCAGGACGAGATCGGCACCTTCTCCCAGGGCAACCTCGTCCCACCTACTCCGCTACCACCGGACACAGGCGAAGAGTCGGGTCAGGCAGCTGATCCGTTCTTCGAGGAGCACGTGCAGCAGCCAAGCGGACCCGCGGAGCCGGTCAGCGACGCGCAAGTCGGGTCCGAGGCCGACCACTACTTTGCGCAGCTCGCGGAGCAAAGCGCGAGCGAGATGGCCAACCAACTCCGGAGGCGTGAGCAGACGCCCTCGATCGCGATGCCGGGAAGCGCCAGTTTGTCGGTCGACGCGGTCAAGGATCAGCGTCACGGACAGCGGTTGGGACTACCGCAGCGTGCGCCTGACGAGCGGCTCGCGAGTGCGGTCGCCAGTCGGTCCGTCGTCCTCGGGACGTTGACCGCGTTGCTCGCCACAGCGGCGCTCGCGCTGGTTATCGTGCTCCTCGGAAATCAACCCGCGGCTGTTCCGAGAAGCGGCGCGGAGCCGCCACTCGCCTCGATCCTCAGCGTCGACAGAAACCCCTTCAAGCTCGACGTGGGCGCTTCTTCGAACGGCGCAAGAGCCCGTGCCGGCTCGCGCTATGTATCCCGACCTCAAAGGACCAAAGCCGCGGTGCGTGTTCGCGTCCGTAGGGCCATTCGAGTGGTCCGCGCACGGCCTTCGGGCACGCAGGCGTCGGCCAGCAGCACGTCTGGCACGCCTTCGAGCGCCAGTCAGTCCGCCGGCGCGAGCGGCTCCGGATCGACCACCAGCTCACCAGTGAGCGGCTCGCGAGCGCCGAGCGGAACGCCTACCCAGACCAGAAGCAGTCCCAGCGGTCAGGCAGCGAGCTCGAGCGATCAACCGGCTTTCGGCCTCAACGGGAGCTTGGGGCCGGGCCACTCGCCAATCGGATGACCTCGAATCGAAAGAGAGCGCAGATGATCGGACTCCTGGCTCACGCCCGCAGGAACGCGATCGCCTACGTGGCCCTGTTCGTGGCGCTCGGCGGAACCAGCTACGCCGCGGCCACCCTGCCGGACGGCAGCGTCGGCAACCAGCAGCTGCGAAACCATTCCATCACGCCCGTCAAGCTCGACCGCAACGCCATCGGCGGCTACGTGCGCTATTGGGCGAGGGTCAGTGCAGATGGCAAGCTGATCGCGTCACGCCCCCGCGCACAGGTTCTGGTCTGGTACAAGCCTCCGTCGTCGTATGCCGGCGGACAGCTTCGCTGGCCAGGCCCTGTACCGGCGAACTGCTTCTCGATGGCGACGGTGGAGACGTTCCCGACTGCCGGCTACGCCAGCGCGGTGACGGTCACCGGGCGAAAGGGATTCGGAACTCAGGTGCGCGTCGGTCTGTCGTCGTCTGTCCCGGTAAACGTCGCTGTGGTCTGTCCGCAGCCCTGAACGAGAGTGGCAAAGGCTGAGTTTCGATGTCCGTCCGTCTCAAGCTAGGCTCGCACCACGCTTGGCGCTGGGCCCTGCCTCTTGGCGTAGCTGCGTTCTTGCTGATGGCGCCCGCAGCAGGCGCCGATGAGACGGTGCAGGTCTGTGGCTCCTATGCCAACCACGTGTTCGCTCGCACCGCGCCCGTGCAGGGCATCACGGTGAAGGGGACGTGTCCGAACCCGCCGTACACGACCGACGGATTCGCTCTGTACTCAAGCGGTACGAGCACTCGAGGCGAGAGCGCACACTGGCAGGCAGATGCGCCATCCGGCCTGGCGATCGTGGGGGCGAGCACCAACTCGATGGTCTCCGCCGGACTGAACAGTCGGGGTGGGGATTTTGGCGGCGGCTTCTACTGGGCTGGCGGCGGGGCGCAGGCGCACGACAGCGAGACTTCCTTCGGCGCAGGGTCCTTCTTGTCTGGCTACTTCGGATTTCAGCTGGTGTGCGGCGTGAGCAGGTGCACGCAGCCCGCCCAGCTCGACATCGGCGCGATCTCGCTCGACGTGCGGGAGACCTCTGGTCCGAGCTTTGCCGCACCGACTGGTCTCTGGCAGGCGTCGGGATGGGTCCGGGGGGGCTGGCCGTTCTTCGCCTGGGGCAACTCGCCGTCAGGGCTGTGCTGGATCTCGGCGACCCTGAACGGTGAGCTGATCAACACCACCACGTCCGCACAGGACGTGTCGAGCTGGCATCAGTGCGCTGCGCCTCCGATCAGCCAGCCGGTCGACACCAGTCGCTACGGGCAGGGTGCCGTGCCGTTGACGCTGGGGGCGGGCGACGCGGCCGGGGTGCCGGCCAGCCTGACCAAGACGGTTTACATCGACAACCAGCAGCCGACGGTGGCGCTGTCCGGACCGACGGATGCGCCCTCAACCGCAGGGACGCAGTACATCACCGCGACCGGAGCGGCTGGGCCGTCGGGAGTGGCAGGGTTGTCCTGCTCGGTAGACCGGGCACCGGCGCACTGGTACCCGAGCAGCAGCGCACAGGTTGCGGTCGGCGGCATCGGTGAGCACTCGGTCACCTGCTCTGCGGCCAACAACGCCGTCGACGGCGCGGGGAACCACGGCTGGTCGGCACCGCAGACGTGGAGCCTGAAGATCGGCGTGCCGACTGTCACCGGGATCGCGTTCTCGCGGATCGTGGACCGGCTGCGCTGCCGCCGCGCGCGTGAGCGCGTGCGAGTCCCCGCGCACTGGGTGACCGTGCGGCGCCACCACCATCGGATTCGGTTCCATCGGCGAGCGCATACGAGGCTGGTCCGCGTACTCAAGTGCCACGCCCGGACGGTGCTGCGCCGACGCACGGTTTGGATCATCGTCCACTGGCACGGCAAGCCCGTTCGGGTGCCCCGCCTTCGGCTCGTTCACGTGATCGTTCCACCGCACGCGGTGCTAAAGACGAATCGCCTCGTCGGTCACGGACGGGCGACGACGGTGAGCGGCTGGCTTGGCACCTACAACGGGATCGCGCTCGGCAGGCAGACTGTCGAGGTTCTCACCGCGCCCGACAACGGATCCAATGCCTTCACGCGCGCCGCGCGGGTGACGACAGCCGCGAACGGAAGCTGGAGCACCACCCTGCCGGCGGGGCCCTCGCGGCTGATCGAAGCGGCCTACGGCGGCGGACCCACCGTCGAGAGCTCGCTGTCGGGAACAGTGCGCGAGATCGTTCCGGCGCGCGTCAAGCTCCTGAGCGTGTTCCCGCGCCGGGTGCCGTGGGGCGGGACGGTGCGGATTGTCGGACAGCTCATCGGCGGCTACCTGCCGCCGGGCGGGGCGCTGGTCCGGATGCGCCTGGGCTCCGGGAGCGCTTACACGACCTATGGCGTGCAAGAGCACGTCACCGGCCATGGGCAGTTCTCCAGCACCTACACGTTCGGCGCCGGCCTGCCGGGCGTCTACCGCTCGTTCTTCTTCCAGGCCGCGTCGCTTCCGATGGGCTCATACCCCTACGCCCCGGCCGCCAGCGGCAAGCTGACCGTCGTCGTCGGCGGCCACCCAGCGATCCCAGCACCGCCGCGCCACCACCGCACGCGCCGGCGCCACAAGCGGCACCGGTAGCCAGTTTTCGCCGCCGTACGGCGGCCGGCTCAAGGGCGCCTCCGTCGCTTGAGTGCAGGCGGGGAGGGGGTTGCGACGCCTTCAGGATGCGCTGCGAATCAACAGGCGCCTACGACCCTGCTTGACAGCTTATAAGCATACTTGATAGCTTTCGGCACTTGGTAGTCATTTATAAGGTCTTGGAGGTGCAGATGAGCGGTCGATCCAGAGCGCTGTTCGTTTCATTCGCTGCTGGCGTGGGTGTCGCGAGCAGCCTTGCGCGGCTTTGGGCGCTGAAGGCGGCGGGCCTCTCCGGGATCGCTCCGAAGGGCGGCAACGCTTTCGTCGGCCTTGTGCGGGAGCTACAGCAGAACTGGACCTGGCTGGTGTCGACCGGCCTCGGGCTGGTGCTGGTGCTGATCGCCGGGCTGATGGTCGCCGGCAGTCGCCAAGCACCGGATTGGCTGTTTCGGGTGATCGGCGGGATCATGCTGATCCTGGTCGTGATCCCCGCGGTGCTCGCCTGAGGATCGGGATGCGAGCGCTCAGCATCGTCCAGCGAAGTGCGGCGGTTGCCTTGGCAATCTTGCTGGCGGTCCCGGCGATGGCGCTCGCCAGCGGACCGCACGTGGTGCTCGCGCCCGCGTTTCTCGGGTTCGTGGGCAGCGCGATCGGAAGCGTGTTCCATGCGATTGCCGGGGTTGTCCTCGGCGGACTGCATTGGACGGTTGCCGTCGCCGGCAAGTTCATCCTGGCCACGATCGGCGGGCTGATCCGCCTGCTGATCCCGGCCTCCTGGGCGAAGGACGGGCTGCAGGTCATGCACTGGATCGTCGCGGTTCCCGACTACGCCGGGACGGTGACGACGCCGGGCGGTCACACCATCTACGGGTTCTCGGGGATCAACGCGCTAAGGGACTTGTTCATGTGGGTCGGCGCGGCCTCGCTGCCGCTCACGCTCGTGTACGCGACATCCCGTGCTGCGCTCGGCGCCGGCAGAAGCATCGCGGCCCCGGTCGGACGGGTGCTCGCGCTGGCGGCCGTGCTCGTGTCCTATCCATGGTGGTGGTCGCAGGCAGCCGCGGCGATCAACCAGCTGACCCAGTTCGTGCTCGCGCTTTCACCCGTCAGCCACGGCATCTACAAGCTGATGCAGTATGCCGTCGGCGGGGTCGCGCTCGGCGGCTGGCAGCTGATCGACCTCGCGCTGATGGGCGCGATCGGATTTGCGCTGCTGGGTCTGATCTTCCTCAAGGTCGTGATCATCCTGCTCGGCGCGCTGCTGTACGCGAGCGGCCCGCTGATGATCGCACTGGTGCCCACCGACGGCGGAATCGTGATCGCGCGTGCGTGGGCGAGCGCAGCCGGTGCGCTGCTCATGCTGCCGCTCGCGTGGAGCACCATCCTGGCCGTCGGGGCGCTGCTGATCAACGACAGCTCGACCGCCGGACCGCTGATCGCCGGGCAGGGCACGATCGCGAGCCCCCTCGGCGGCCTGCTGCTCGCCCTCGCGGGACTCGCCTCCTTGTTGCTGTGCATCCGCGCGGCCCGTGAGGCCGGCGCCATTCTGCGCGGCCAGCTCGGCGGAATGCTCGTCTTCGGCCGCGGC
>JBPCQX010000079.1:0-6901 GCA_050997675.1 Solirubrobacteraceae bacterium | reverse complement strand
CACGCCGACTGGATCATCGACCTCGGCCCCGGCGCAGGCCACGACGGCGGCCGGATCGTCTTCGAGGGCACACCCGCCGACCTCGTCGCCGCCCGCTCCACCCTCACCGGCGAGCACCTCGCGGCCTACGTCGGCACCTGACCGAGGCCCTCGCGTCAGCCGTCGAGCAGGGTTTATGGTTGGCCTCGTCGGTGGCAAACCAGCGCCATGCGTCAGCCAGGACATCTGCGTCGGGCGGAGTAATGACGGCGGTTGGTGCATGCGGAGAGGCTCGGTAGACCTACCTGGCGGCGAGTGGAGTCGGGCGCGATGACTCCTGAGGTAGCCCGCGGTCTAACGTGGCCGGTCTCCGGGTGCTCCCGACAGTTGGGAGTTCGATAGGTCTTTGAGGTCGGACGGCCCCGCCCATGGGCGGGGCCGTCCGCGCCTCGGCTCAGTGTGTCTCCTTCACCGCCAAGTGAGGGAGCTGAGCTGATGACTAAGGATGACGTGCTGTTCGGCTATCGCCTGCAGCTGTTCGCAGAGGCGCAACGCACGAGCGTGTCTGCGGCGTGCCGCACGTTCGGGGTGCACCGCTCGACCTACTACGCCTGGAAGCAGCAGGTCGACCGCCACGGTCTGGAGATGCTGCGCCCGCGGGAGCGCCGCCGCCCGCAGATGCCCAACCAGCTGCCGAAGATGGTTGAGCAGCGGATTCTGGCGTTCTCGATCGCCCACCCGGGCCTGGGCCCCAAGCGCGTCTCCTCTGAGCTCGCGCGGGAGAAGTGGGGCGGGATCGTCGTCTCACCCAACGGCGTGTGGAAGGTGCTGTGCCGTCACGGGCTCAACACGCGCGCCAAGCGCCTGGGGTTGATCGCTGGCTACGCCGCGCCCTACGAGCCGCCCCGCGATCCCGGTCCCGAGCAGCACATCGACGTTGAACGGCCGGGCGAGCTGGTCGGGATCGACTGCTTCTACGTCGGCCGGCTGAAGGGCACCGAGGGTGCGATCTGGCAGCTCACCGCGATCGATGTCTGCTCCTCCTACGCATGGGCTGAGCTGGTCGTGGAGAAGGCGCATACCGTCAGCGCCGCGAACACCAGTCGTTTCGCCAAACGTGTCGCCGCTGAGCTCAAGGCCGCCGACTGGAAACTCGAGCGATTCCTCAGCGACAACGGCAACGAGTTCAAAGGCACCTTCAGCACCACCGCCGCAGCGCTCGGGGCAGCCCACACCCGCATCCACGCCGGCCGCCCACAGACCAACGGTCACGTCGAAGCACTCCACAAGACCATCCTCGACGAATGCTGGCGACCAGCGTTCGCACGCTACATCTACCCACGCCTCACGGGCCTACGCCGCGAGCTCGACACCTACCTGCGCTACTACAACACCGACCGCATCCACCACGGCCGTCTCACCCGCGGCCGCATCCCCGCCGACATCGTCTACCGTGCCCACAAAATGGAGGCCCAATGAGCCGAACCTGTCGGCACATCCCGGAGTCCGCCCATCCTAAGGGTTGACTGGGTTCTCGCCTCTACGACGAACGAGCACCCGCTGTGGGGCCAGTGCAAGTGATCGACTTGGGCGACCGGCTCGCGCGGCAAATCGTTCGCGAGCGCCGCGGTGGGTGTCGCCCACGCATCTACTTCAGGCGTCGCTTCTGCGGGTGGATCGTCTCGCCGCGAGCGAGCATCGCGACGTACTCCTCGATCCGCTGCGCGCGGGTAGCTGGGCGCCTCAGCGCGGTTAGGCGGTAGAGAATGGCGTAGCGGTTCTGGCTCGTGAGGAGCTACGAACATGGCCAGCGCGCGCGGGTCCGCCGACAGTGCCGCAGCGAGGTCCGCGGGCACCTCGATCGTCGCCGGCCCGTGATAGGCAGCCTGCCAACGGCCGTCGGCCTTCGCGCTGGCGACCGCCTCGAGCCCGGCGTGGTGCATCCGGCCTTCGGCTGTCAGCCGCCCCACGATCGCCACGTTGCGCTTCGACCAGCCGCTGCGCGCCCGCCGCGGCGTGAAGCGCTGCTTGAACGTGGCCTCGTCGCGGCGCCGCACCTGACCGTCGATCCAGCCGTGGCAGAGCGCTTCGTCGAGCGCTTGGTCGTAGGTGAGGCTCGTCGGCTCCGAGATGCCCTTCTTGGCAAGCGTCAGCCACACGCCGGCGCGATCCTCGTGGTGCTCGGAGAGCCAGCTCCGCCAGGCAGCCGAGTCAGCGACGGTGAGTTCCGACGGCAGCTCCTTGCCCATCGCCGTCAGAGTTGCAGATGCGGACAGCCTGCCGAGTGTCAGCGTTGCTCAGCTGCCGATGTCTTCTTCAGTGATGCGCGCGAGCTCGCGCATGCAGGCGGCCTGCGGGCCCAGCATGATCGAAACCTTTGCCGGCGGGGAGAGCAGCAGGCGCAGCGTCTGCGCGAGGTCGAGTTCGACCTGCCACAGCTGTTCGCAGCTGGCACAGATCAGCTCCGCGACCGGGCCTCCCGCGGCGTGCACGAGGTGCGTTGAGTTCACGGCACCCAGGCAGTACGGACAGCTCAACGCGGCGCGGACCAGCTCGTCGGCATCTGACGGAGAGAACTCGGCGGCGTACGTGCCCACGCCGTGGGCCGAGTGCGGGGGTGCCGGTCGCCAGGTCACGGGCAGACCGTCGCAGCGACATCACGGCTTGTCCATTACCCGAGGGGTCAGACCGATGAGACGCACGCGCCTTACCTGCGGGGTAATCGCGCCTCGTGCACGAGCGAGCTAGTTTGATGGCGTGACCGCGACCCAGACCACCTCCGGCGTTGGCGAGCTGCTGCGCGCCTGGCGTCAGCGGCGCAATCTCAGCCAGCTCGAGCTATCGCTGGAATCGGCGATCTCCACCAGGCACCTCAGCTTCGTGGAGACCGGGCGCGCCAAGCCCAGTCGCGAGATGGTGCTACACCTTGCCCAGCGCCTGGAGCTACCGCTGCGCGAACGCGACGGCCTGTTGCTGGCGGCGGGCTTCGCCCCGGTGTACGGCGAGCGGGGGCTCGAGGATGCCGCGATGTCGCCGATTCGCGAGGCGCTCGATCGCTTCCTGCGGGCGCACGAGCCCTACCCGGCGGTGGTGGTCGACCGGCATTGGAACATGGTCTGCGCAAACGAGGCTCTTGCGATGCTGCTCGGCGATGTGGCGCCTGAGCTGTTGAGCGCGCCCGCAAACGTGCTGCGCATCGCGCTTCATCCCGACGGAATGGCGCCCAGGATTGCGAACCTCGCCGAGTGGAGCGGCCACCTCCTACAGAGGTTGCGCCGAAGCGTTGCGATAACCGCCGATGTCGAACTCAGCCGACTCTACGACGAGCTGGCAGGCTACCCCGGAGTTGATCCGGGAGATGCCCTACACGACGGCGCTGCGGGCGCCGACATCGTGCTTCCGCTGCGTCTGCGACGTGGTGAGCTCGAGCTCACATTTCTCAGCACCATCTCGACCTTCGGCACGGCAAGCGATGTGACGCTCGACGAGCTGTCGATCGAAGCGTTCTACCCGGCGGACGACCGGACGGCGAGCGCGCTGCTGGACGGAGCCGGCTGAGCGTCATCTCGGCGGGCCTCTCCAGCGCTCAGCTGGCGGCGTTGGAGCTGCCGAGCACCTCGCCGTTGCTCCCGAGCGCCTGCACCTGCGCGGCTGCCGCCCCGGGTGGAAGCGCGATCGCCGTCTCGAACCCCGTGCGTGGTGCCGTGGCCACAGGCGCCAACGTTGAGGCAGTCGGTCCCGCGAGCAGTCGCCACGCCGCGACCTGCGTCGCTCCGTTCCAGCTGACGTATGCGGTGCCGTTCCCCGGCGGCCCCGGGGTGATCGCCAGCGACGGGGCGTCCGTTGGCTGACCGGCCCACGTCGCTCGGAATGCGCGGTAGCTGTTCTCGTGCTCGGGGAAGTGGCCGTCAAACACGATCCGTCCGTGCCGGTCGAACTGCGTGATGTTGGGCAGGCCGCCCCAGCCGACGAGGCGGTCGCCGTTCGGCAGGACTTGTAGGTTGCCCTGGCTGCCCGTCAGCAGCGGCGGCCTGTGCACGAACCGGCGGACCAGACTCGCCGTTCGGTGGGAGAAGCTCAACCTGATGATCTCACCGGCCGAAGGGGGTTTCACGGGCGGCGCCCCCTCGTCGTCGAACAGGCTGATCGTGCCGTGCGGGGCGAGTTCTGCGTCGTGCTGGTACGCGAACGGAACTCCCGGGCCGAGCTTGAAGGTGCTCTGCTTGCCGCCGAGGCGCCAGATCAGCCCGCCGGTGCGCCGGCTGACCAGATACACGCCAGACGTGTTGCGCGCCGACACCAGGAGGTTGCCGACACGGTCGACGAAGACCGAGTTGACATGGAAATAGTCGTAGGCTGCCCGGCTCGATTTGGGCGCCGCCATGTAGGACGCCGACGGCGCGACCGCACTGAGGCTGTGCCACTCCCACACGACGAGGCCCGTGGCGATGTCGATCTCCTGGATCACGCCGTCCAGCGCGACGCCGCGGCGCGGACCCTTCGCCGAGGAGAGGTCGGCGCGCACTGGGCTGAAGGCCGTGATCAACGCTGTCCCCTGCGGCGTGATTCGGAACTCGTGAAGGTCGGCCTGCAGGCCGTTGCCCGCACTGATCCGTGCCACCGGCCGATAGTCCTCCCCGAGTACCACGTCCTGGCCGCGGCCAAAGCCTGACTTGATGATCTTGCCCTCCCACCATGTCAAGACCCGCCGGCCCTGATAGCTCTGCACGCTGAGGTCCGCGGCATCGGTTCCAGTCGGCTCGGGGTGCGACCAAACCAGTGCGCCGCTGCCGTCGAGGATCATCGGTCCGTGTTGCCCGGGCCCAACGCTCGGGGTGGCGAAAATGTCGCCCGGCTGGGCGCTGCTGCTGGCCGGTGTGCTCACAGTGAACTTGGGCGGCTGCAAATCCGGGCGCGAGCGGAAACTCAGGACGTCGCCCGGCTTGGCGGGGATACCGGGAAAGCCCCCAAGCGGAACCGGAGCCACCACGGCCACACGGAAGGTGGTGCGCACTGTGCGGGTCTTCAGTCGCGCGACGACGGCCACCAGTTCGCCGCCGCGGAACGGCTTCGACGGCACGAAGCTCGTGCCCGTGAGGCCGCCGTAGGCACGAAGCTGGCCGCTGTGGCCGCCGGTCGACGAGCCGACAACAGAGATCCTGCTCAGATCGCCGATCGCCGCGCCGAGAAAGCTGATCTGGGTCTGGGGCAGCGCGGTGCTCGTCCCCGGGAGCGGCGAGACGATTACCCGCTGCGCGCTCGCTGCGGCCGCGAACGAGCCGAACAGACAACAGAGCGCGGCGGTGAACCCGACGATGACTGCACTCCTTCGCGCGCGCTCTCCCGACACCTATCGTCACCCAGCCTTGTTGGTCGAGGCCCGACCAAGCGCTCGCGCGTCGTCGAGACCGTTGGAATTTCGCGATAACCCTAGTCGCCAGGCTCGCGCCCCGCGCCACCGCATGCCCAGGCCCGGCGCGCAGCGTCGTCACGCGGCGAACGCGCGGGCGGACCGCAGCCGCTCGAGATCACCCCGCGCTTGCCGGCACCTCTCCCGTGGGCCCACTCACTTGATAAGCGAGGCCGGCGCGCCGTTTGGATCGCTGTACCACTTTTTCCCGGGCGGCAAGGAAGATCTGGCGTGCGAGGTGATCCGCTGGTCGGGCTCGATCTACGGGCGGCTGATCCCCGTCGTGCTCGAGTCTGCGCCGGATCCGGTCAATGGCGTGCTCGCTTTCTTCGATGCCGCCGCTGAGCAACTGCGCGAGTCGGGCTACGCGGACGCGTGCCCGATCGCCACCGTCGCACTCGAGGTTTCGAGCAGCAGCGAGCCGCTCCGCGCGGCCTGCGCCGAGGTGTTTGAGAGCTGGATCTCCAGCGCCGCCGGATACTTCGCGCGTGCGGGCGTGGGCGAGTCCGAGGCGCGCGGGCTGGCGATCGCGATGATCGCCGCGCTCGAAGGTGCGTTCGTGCTCGCGCGTGCGCTGCGGAGCACGGAGCCGCTTGCGGTGGCGGGACGCATGTCGGCCGAGGCGGTACGGGCCGCTCTGTGACTGCGGCGGTTGCGCAGCGACTCGTGACGATCGGCACCTATCAACGAGGAGCTGCGCCCCAGCCGGCGCGTGGATCGGGCAGCGGCGTCAGTCGCCGCAACAGCTCGGCTCGCCGCGGCTCCAGCCAGGGTGGCAGGATCAGCTCGCGGCCAAGTTGATCGATCGGTCCATCGACGGTGAAGCCGGGCTCGTCTGTTGCCAACTCGTACAGCACCTGACCCGGTTCGCGGAAGTAGACGGAATGGAAGTAGTGACGGTCGATGACGCCGCTGTTGGCCACACCAGCCGCGTTCAGCCGCTCGAGCCATCGAGGCTGCTCGCCGTCGCCTGTCGCCCAGGCGATGTGATGAACGCTGCCGGCGCCTTGGCGGCCCCGCTCGGTCGGCGGCGGGTCGAACGCGATCCAGCCCCCGCGGCTCGCGCCGCGCAGCTCCCAAGCACCGTCGGGACGGCGCACCGCGCCCATCAGG
The DNA here is from genome assembly GCA_050997675.1 of Solirubrobacteraceae bacterium. Classification (GTDB taxonomy): domain Bacteria; phylum Actinomycetota; class Thermoleophilia; order Solirubrobacterales; family Solirubrobacteraceae; genus Palsa-513. The sequence goes on along the minus strand of JBPCQX010000079.1, from coordinate 399 downwards.
CGCTCCAGCACGCTCTCGCTGTGCGCTGGGTCTGCGCTGTAGGCGCGCACCCCTTCGAATCCGATCAGCGCGAGCTGCGCGGGGATCTCGGGATGCTTGGCGGGCAGAGCAGGATCGCTCGCGGAGCTCACGCAAAGCTCGTGGTCGAGTCCTTCGCGATCGCTGAAGCGGAGCGTCCGAGGCGCCTGCGCGGCGCGCGCGCAGACAACTCCCTCTTCGCGCAACCGCTGCTCCCAGAACTCCAGCGCCGCCTCGGACTCCACCCGCCAGACGATGAGGTGCACGGTGCCGGCGGCGGGGTGGCCCGGCGCTGCGTGCGGATGCTCTAAGAAAGGTAGGTCGAGCCCTGGGCGCGCATGCTCCCCGCCCTTGGACAGGTGGTAGAAGCCTGGGTCGTCC
>JBPCQX010000235.1:0-3727 GCA_050997675.1 Solirubrobacteraceae bacterium | reverse complement strand
GGTAGCGGTCGTCGGCCACGACCAGGGCAAGCGGCTCGCCGACCATCCGCACCTTCTCGTGCGCGAGGATCGGCGTGTCGCAGGGGCGGTATCCGGGAGCGCGCGAGATGGCCCGGAGCGGCTTTACGCTCCCGGTCAGATCGGCCGCGGTGAAGACCGCGATCACGCCGGGCGCCTCCCGTGCTGCCGAGGCGTCGACCTCGAGCACGTTGGCGTGCGCGCTGGTGCTGCGCACGAATGCGGCGTGGAGCTGGCCCGGCAGGTTCACGTCGCTTACGTAGCGACCGCCGCCCCGGAGCAGGCGGGCGTCCTCACGGCGCAGGACGCGCGCGCCAAGCGCCCGTGGCACCGCCGCACTCTCAACCACGTCGCGCACCTATCTCTGGCCTCGACGGTAGGCCACGGCCAGGGCGCTGGGCATCCGTACCGAGGTGCGCGCCCCGGCGAGGACGAGCAGCGCCACGACGTACGGGAACCCGACCCAGAGCGGCTGTGACAACGAGATGTGCGGCTGGGTTATCAGCAGCACGACACAGGCCAGGCCGACCAGACCGGTCAGGGTTACGGCCGATATCCGCATCCGGCCTCGACGCGGCAGCAGCTCACCGCCCAGCAAGGCGAACGCGACCAGCGCGAGGGCACCCCAAAACGCCGCCTGAACGTAGGGCTGCTCGCCGACGCGCAGCTGGAGCGCGTTTGTGCCTCCGAGCACAAGCGCCGCGGCGAGCACGCCGAGCGATCGCCAGCGCCCGAAAATGACCGCGACGAGCGCGAGGAACCCCAGTCCGGCGCTCAGGTTCTCGTGGAAGATGCCCACCTGCGCGATCGACAGGTCCGCGCCGCCCAGGCCGGCCAGCGCGGACGCGGTCAGGACGCCCATCCAGCGCAGCCTGCGGACGCTGATGCCGGCCGAGTCGGCCGCCATCGGCAGCTCGCCGGCGGCGCGGATCGCCAGTCCCCAGCGGGTGCGGTACAGCAGGAACCACGACAGCGGTACGAGCAGGAAGGCGAGATATAGCAGCGGATCGTGGTTGAACAGCGCTGGACCAAAGCTGGGGATCTTCGAGAGGCCGGGGATCGCGATGTTCCCGATCGTGGGGACGACGATCTGGGACATGTTCTGGAAGATCTGCTCGAACATGAACCCGGTTAAGCCCAGCGCCGCGAGATCGATCGCGACCCCCGCCACGATCTGGTCGGCGCCCGCCTCGATCGCCAGAAGTCCCATCACTACGCCGAATATCAACCCCCCGCCCATGCCCGCCAGACAGCCGATCGCGAGGCTATGTGTCTTCCACGCGATCACGTAGGCGAAGAACGCGCCGGACAGCATCATCCCCTCCAGGCCGACGTTGATCACGCCCGTGCGCTCGGAGATCAGCTCGCCGATCCCGGCCAGCAGGATTGGTGTCGCCAGGATCAAGGCCTGACTCAGCAGGCTGGTGTCGAACGGCCCGATCCCGATCGCCGCGACCTGGATCATCCGGCGACACCCATCTCGGGGCCGGTGACCTCGGAAGGCTGTGCCGATGCCGGCTTGACATCAGTCTCACCGCGTCCCGTGCTCCGCTGACGGTAGTAGAGCATCGTCGTCGCGGCCAGGACGAGCATGATCATCAGCCCCTGGACGATCCCCACCACCTGGGACGAGATGTTCACGGTGGCCGGCAGCGATTGACCGCCCTGGGCAAGCGCCCCGAACAGCAGCGCGGCCGGCAGCACTCCCCACGGTGAATTGCGCGCGAGCAGCGCCACCGCGATTCCCAAGAAGCCGAAGCCGCCCTCGAATGCCTCGCCCATCGTCGACTGGGTTCCCGCGAGCACCAATGAAGCTCCCGCGAGACCCGCCAGCGCTCCGGAAACGATCATCGCCTGCGTCCCAATCGATTTCGGAGCTATGCCCGCATGCCTCGCCGCCTGTTCGTTGGCCCCGGAGACACGGACTCTGAAGCCCCAGGTGGTGCGCGCCAGGACGTAGGCCACCACCACCACCACCACCGGCACGACGACGATGTCCCAGTGAAGATCGGTGTTCGCGAGCAGCGACGGATACAGCGCGCTGGACGGGAACGGCGGCGTCTGGGGGAGCGGGGTCGTCGAATCGTGAAACGGCTGCTGAACCCACCAATCGAGGAGCTGTGCGGCGACCAGGTTCAAGAGCAGCGTCGAGAGGATCTCGTTGACGCCCCGCCTTGCCCAGAGCACCGCAGCCAGCCACGCGAACAGTGCACCGCCGGCCGCTCCGGCCAGGATCGTCAGCGGCAGGTGGACGGCGAGCGGTAGCGGCCCTACCTTCAGCGCCACGATCGAGGAGAAGATCCCGCCGACGATGATCTGGCCCGGAAAGCCGACGTGGATCCGCCCCGAGCGGAAGGCGACGATCCAGCCCAGCGCGACCAGGGTCAGGGGGATCATCTTCGAGAGCGTTCCGGCGACGTTCAGTTGGCTGCCGAAGGATCCCTGGACGAAGGCGGAGATCCCACCGCCCGGCGAGACGCCGTACAGGACCATGAAAATCAGCGCGATCGCGAGCGCCACCAGCACGACCAGCAGCATCAGCAGCACCTCGATGCTGGAGTGGAGCAGCTTGGCACGCGCCTGGTTGATCAAGATCGCTCCGCTCCGCCCATCAGCATTCCGACCCGGCCGACGTCCGCTTCCTCGGCGGTGAGCGTGGCCATGAACCGGCCGTCGGCCATCACGGCGAACCGATCCGAGAGCGAGAGGATCTCGTCGAGCTCGAACGAGATCAGAAGGATCGCGCAGCCGGTGCGCTTGGCCTCGTTGAGCTTGCGGTAGACGAACTCCATCGCGCCGACGTCGAGTCCGCGGGTGGGCTGGCAGGCCACGACCAGCCGAGGCTCCCGACTCAATTCGCGGGCGAGGATCAGCTTCTGTTGGTTACCGCCTGACAGCTGGCGCGCGGGCACCCCGGGCCCCGGAGCCCTCACGTCATATTCGGCCAGCAGCTTCTCGCAGTGCTCGGTGGCGCGTCGCAGATCGAGGATGCCGTGCCGCGAATAGGGCGGCCGGTCGAACTTCTTGAGGATCAGGTTCTCGACCAGGGTCAGGTCGAGCGCCAGGCCCTCCTCGTGACGGTCCTCGGGGATCAGCGCCCCTCCGAGGCGGGTGAACTCCTTGGGATCCAGTCGGTCGGGAACCTCACCGTCGAACCGCAGGACGCCCGCGGTTGACGCTCGCAGCCCGATCCCCGCATCGACGAGCTCGTTCTGGCCGTTGCCACCCACTCCAGCGACGCCGAACACCTCGCCCGCGTGGACCTCAAAGCTCACGTCGTCGAGTACCTTTCTGCCGTCGGCTTCGACGGTGAGGTGCGAGACCTCGAGCACCGGACGGCCGGCTTGCACGATCGGCCGGTCAACCCTCAGCGCGACCTCACGACCGACCATCATCCGAGCCAGCGAGGGCTTATCGGTTTCGGCGATGGCGACGGTGCCGACCACGGCGCCGTCACGCAGCACGGTGCATCGGTCGACCAGGCCGAACAGCTCGTCCAGCTTATGCGTGATGAAGATGACGGACCGTCCCTGGTCGGCCATCGAGCGCAGGAACAGGCTGAGCTCGCGCCATTCCTCCGGCGTCAGCGCGGCGGTCGGCTCATCCAGGATCAGCAGATCAGCTCCCCGGTACAGAAGCTTGATGATCTCGACGCGCTGCCGGGCGCCCAGCGGCAGATCGCCGACCACCGCCCGGGGATCGATCGCCA
>JBPCQX010000230.1:0-31889 GCA_050997675.1 Solirubrobacteraceae bacterium | reverse complement strand
CGAGCCAGCGCACCCCCGGGCGGCAGGCACACGCGCCACGAGCCAGCGCACCCCCCGGGCGGCAGGCACACGCGGCGCTTACGCGATTTCGATGTCCCCCGTGCGCTCGATCCGATGCCACGCGAGTCGTGAGCCCATCAGCGCCGAGATCACGGAGTCGATCACAACGAGGTACATCAGCTGGCGGTGGACGAACTGCTGCAACGGCATCGCCCACAGCGGCGCGTGCGACTCGCCGTCGAAGGAGAAGGCAAACCACGCGAGCGTGAGCTGGAACAGGTTGAAGGCGAGCCAGAACCCGAGGATCGGCCAGGGGTCGAGGAAGATGATGGAGTAGATCGCGAACAGGTCGATCAGCGGCGCGGCGAGCGGCAGGAACACCTGAAACAGCAGCAAATAGGGAATCGCTCGCGATCCGATCCGGCCTTGCCCGCGGCGCCACAGCGCGTCGCGATGCTTCCAGACGGACTGAAAGGTGCCGTAGGCCCAGCGATGGCGCTGGCGGTAGAGCCCGCGCAAGCTCGCGGGCACCTCCGTCCAGGCGCGCGCGTCGCCCGCGTAGACGACGTGCCAGCCGGCGCGACCGATGTCGAGCGTGATGTCGGTGTCCTCTGCGAGCGTGGCGCCCGAGACGCCGCCGATATCTGCCAGCGCCTTGCGCCGGAAGGCGCCGATCGCGCCCGGCACGGTGGGCGTCGCGCCGAGCATCTCGTACATCCGGCGATCGAGGTTGAAGCCCATCACATACTCGATGTGCTGCCAGCGGCCAACGAGACCGCTGCGGTTGCCGACCTTGGTATTGCCGGAGATCGCGCCCACGTCGCTCTCGCGAAAGCGCTGCACGAGGTGCAGCAGCGTGTCGGGCTCGAACACCGTGTCGCCGTCCACGGTGACGATGATCTCGTGGCGGCTTGCAGCCAGTCCGCGGTTCAGCGCCGCTGCCTTACCGGCGTTGGCCTGGGTGATCAGCTGGACGCCATCGAGCGCGAGCTGCCTGACGAGCTCCGCGGTGCGGTCCGACGAGCCGTCGTCGATCACGATCACTTCGAGCTCGCCGGGGTAGGCGGACAGCGCAAGGGAGCGCACGGCGCGCTCGATCCCGACCTCCTCGTTGTAGGCGGGCACGAGGAGCGTGACCGGGGGCGTGAAGCTCAGATCCTTCGGCAGCCGTTTCATCCGCGAGACGTGGGCGCGCGCGAGGATCAAACCGATCAACATGCGCGCCGCGACGAGGAAGGTCACGAGGAAGACGAACAGGGTCAGCACGTTCGTGACACCGCCGGCGATCGCGAGCATCGTGTCGAAGGCCGTGCCGCGCAGCTTCTGCGCCGAGGATGCGGGCACCTCGACCGCGCTCTGGGGCAGGCCCGCGAGCGCGGCCAAGCTGGTGAAGCCGTAGCCCTTTGCGCGCAGCGCGGCGATCAGCAGCGGCAGCGCCGCGACTGTCTGCGAGCGGTCTCCGCCCGCATCGTGCATCAATACGACGCCGCCCGTCGTGAGGTTCTTCGTCACGTTGGAGACGATCGTGGGAACCCCGGGCCGGCTCCAATCCTCGGTGTCGTAGTTGGTCAGCACAATGTCGTAGCCGTGGCGTGCAATCGCTGCCCAGGCGGCTTCTTGGCGCGCCGTCACCGCATCAGGGGTCGAGGAATAGGGCGGGCGCACGAGCCGGGGGCGGATCCCCGTCAGGCCCGCGATCGCACTCTCCGTCAGCGAGATCTGGAGTTGGCGCTGCCAGTCAGGCACCGAGACCGGGTCGACGTGCGTGAAGGTGTGGTTGCCGATCCCGAAGCCCGCCTTGTGCAGCATCCGCACGACGCCCTGGTTGCGCACGACCTGGCTGCCGACCATGAAGAACGTTGCCGGGACGTGTTCTGCGAGCAGGATCCGGGCGATCTTCGGAGTCCACTGCCCGGACGGCCCATCATCGAACGTGAGGGCGATTCGCTTGCCTGGCGGCCCCTCCGCCGAGACCAAACGGCCACCGGTGCCGGCGCTGAAGATTGGCTGCATGCCGCGTAGCACGGAGGCCGAGCCCGACGAAGGCCCGGTCGAGCTGGAGCCCACGGTCTTGACCGTAAAGCCGTCTACGAGCAGCAGCAGCACCAGCATTCCAAGCGCGAAGCCGAGCAGCAGCCGGCGTCCCTTCGCGCTCACCGGCCCCAGCGCCGGCGAAACATGATCGGTCTGCCCTGTCACCGAAGGAATCTTGACGCGTGCGCCGCGCGCAGTGGGCGCTCTTAGGCCAATCCGCACATTGCGCTAACACGTGCTGGCCTATCGTGAGGCGCTGTGAAGCAGCTCCTTCTCGTCCTCGGACTTGCGGTCGCAACGTGCGCGGCCCCGCCAGCCAATGCCGCGAGCGTACAAGTCGATCCGGGCCGCGTGGTGAACTCGTTCCGTCCCGACCAGGCGCTTGGCGCAGGCGTCGACGGACATGGCCAGGGCGACACGAAGCAGATCTACACCCCTGCGAACATCGCGGCGATGCGCTCGGCTGGACTCCAGCCGCTGACCTATCGCCTGCGCACGGAGCTGGGCGTTGAGGCCTGGCATTGGAGTCCGGTCGGGTCCTTCAGCGGCGGGGGGCACGCGGGCTATTGGAGCTCGCGGCCTCCGGCGGGCGCCGCAGCGCGGCTCGCTCCGACCTTCGGCTACCGGCTGCCGCGCCGGGGCGACACGATCGACCAGGCCAACGACGACAGCTACTCGCGCCTGGACGACGGCAGTATCCGCACGTTCTGGAAGAGCAACCCCTACCTCGATGGCTATTTCACGCGCGAATCCCATCCACAATGGGCGCTGATCGACCTGCACCGCGCAACGGGGGTCGACGCGCTGCGGGTGCACTGGGGCGCCCCTTACGCGACGCGCTTTCAAGTCCAGTACTGGGTCGGCCCGAGCGCCGTGGTGTTGAACAATCATCCGCCGGGACACTGGGCGGCGTTCACCTACGGCACCCGCAGCGGCGGCCATGGCGGGGGCGTTACGCTGCGCCTCGAGCGCCGCCCGCGGCTCGTGCGCTTTGTGCGTGTGCTGATGACGCGTAGCTCACACACTGCCCCATGGGGCTCGCGCGACGTCCGCGACCGGCTTGGCTACGCGATCGCGGAACTCGGGCTCGGTCGCTTGCACGGCGCGCGGGGCTTCCAGGATCTCCTGGTGCACCGCCCGGACGGCCGCCAGACGATCACCTACACCTCCTCGACCGACCCCTGGCACACCGCCAAGACCCGCGACGCCGGGACCGAGCAGCCGAGCTTTGCACGCGTGCTGCGCAGCGGCCTGACGAGCGGCCAGCCGGTGCTCGTGCCGGTTCCCGTGCTGTACGGCACGCCTGAGGACGCGGTCGGCGAGCTGCGTTATCTGCAGCAGCTCGGCATCCCGATCCGCGGCGTCGAGCTCGGCGAGGAGCCCGACGGCCAACTCGCGAGTCCCGAGGACTACGGTGCGCTGTACGTGCAGTTCGCGCGCGCAATCCACCGGGCGTTTCCGCAGCTCGTGCTGGGCGGTCCAGGCTTTCAGACATCGATTCCTGACTGGCAGGCCTGGCCCGACTCCCGCGGGGACCGATCTTGGACGCATCGCTTCGTGCAGTACCTGCGCAGCCGTGGCGCGCTCGGCGAGCTCGGCTTCTTCTCGATCGAGTGGTATCCGTTCGACAACACCTGCGATCCACCAGGGCCGCAGCTTGCGCGCGCCTCGCAGACGCTCGAGCATCTTGTTGCCGCGCAGCTCGCTGATGGGCTGCCGCCGCAGATCCCGAGGGTGATCACCGAGTACGGCTACTCGGCGTTTGCGGGCCGTGCCGAGGTCGAGCTACCCGGAGCGCTGCTCAACGCCGACGTGGTCGGCCAGTGGCTCGCCTCGGGCGGCAGCGCCGCCTACCTGTACGGCTACGAACCAGATGCCCTGATGAGTGAGTTGCCCCGCTGCAGCTCCTGGGGCAACCTGACGCTGCTGCTGTCCGACAGCGCACGGCGGATTCGCTACAGGCTTCCCACCTACTGGGCCGCGCAGATGCTGACCCAAGACTGGGTGCAGCCGAAAAGTGGCGTCCATCAGATGCTCCAGACAAGCGTTCAAGGAGCGCCGTCCGTCAGCGCGTATGCGCTGCGCCGGCCGGACGGCAAGCTATCGGTGCTGATGCTCAACAAGAGCACGACTCAGAGCGCCAGCGTTGACCTGCCCTCACTGCACGGCCCGCTGGACGTGATCAGCTACGGTCCCGCGCAATACCGCTGGCGCCCCGCCAAAGCGGCAGGGCATCCCACCCGCGATCTACCGCCGCTCGAGACAACCCCGGCCGGCGGTCCACTCATACTTTCGCCGCTTTCGCTCACGGTCGTGCGGGGCAGCGGCTAGTCTCTGAGCCGATGGAGCAACGACAGGAGAACGTGCTGTTCCAGACGGAGCGCTTTCGCATCCGCGGCAAGGTCACGCTCGCTACCGATGGCTATCGCAGCCGCCTGTCCGACATGCTCAACGCCGGCGAGCGCACGTTCATCCCGGTCACCGATGCGATCGTCGAGCCGCTCGGCGGCGGTGAGCCGTCCTCGCACGAGTTCCTCGTGCTGGGCCGCGCACACATCGTCTACGCCGTGGCGCTGGACTGAGCTCACCTGCCCAGCGGGGCGGCCGGGGGCGAGCGCGCGAGCGCCTTCAGCGCGCTGCGCGCAGCGTGGTAGCCGCACATTCCGTGCACGCCCCCGCCCGGCGGCGTCGAGGACGAGCAGATGAACACGCGCGGGTTCGGCGTGCCATAGGGATCCAGCCTGGCAACCGGCCGCGCGAAGGCCTGCGGGATGTCGGACACGCCGCCGGTGATTGCGCCGCCGACGTAGTTGGGGTTCTCGCGCTCCAGGTCCGCGGCGTTCAGGACGTGGCGGGCCAGGATCCGATCGCGGAAACCCGGCGCAAAGCGCTCCACCTGCCGCTCGACCACGTCGGTGAGGTCAACCGTGGAGCCGTTCGGCACATGGCAGTAGGCGTAGCCCGTGTGCTTGCCCTCCGGCGCGCGGCTGCGATCGAACTGACTCTGCTGGATCACGAGCACATACGGGCGGTCGGCGTGCTCACCGCGCCACACGGCGGCCTCGCCCGCGGCGATCTCCTCCAGCGTGCCGCCGAGGTGAACGGTCGAGGCCTCGAGGCACTGCGGATCGCGCCAGGGAATCGGACCGTCGAGCGCCCAATCCAGCTTGAAAGCCCCGGGGCCGTAGCGGTATCCCCGCACGCGTCTGAGGTAGCGCTCGGGTAGCGCGGGCCCCGCGATGTCAGCGAGCTGCTTCGGGTCGGTATCGAACAGGTACACCCGGGCGGCGGGTAGATCAGCGAGCGAGGACACCCGAACCCCGGTCTCGATCCGCCCGCCAAGCGCCTCGAGGTAGCTCGCCAGCGCCCGACCGAGGGCCGCCGACCCCCCCCTCACCACTGGCCACTCCGCGATGTGCGCAGTGATCAGAAACAGCAGTCCGACGGCGCCGCTCAGCACTCGCTCGAGTGGCAGGATCGAGTGGGCGGCGCAACCGGCCAGCAGCGCCCGGGCACGCTCACCGCGGAAGCGAGCGCGCGCGAGTGGGGCGGCGGGAACGAGTGCGTTGAGTCCGAAGCGTGCCATCAGCAGCGGGTGGCTCGGCACGCTGCCGAGCGGCGCGAGCACGTCGGCCAGCAGCCCGCGAGCGTTGCCTGCAGCGAGAAACGGCGCGATCATGCGACGGTAGCGCGCTTCGTCCACGCCGAGTCCCCGTGCCGTCTCGGCCACCGAGCGCCACAGCATCACCGCGGGCTCGCCATCAAGCGGGTGCGCGACGGACGCGGGCGGGAGGATCCAGTCGAGGCCGTGCTCAGCCAGCGGCAAGGTCGAGAGGTACGGTGACAGCAGCCCCATCGGGTGTGCCCCGGAGCAGACGTCGTGGGCAAACCCGGGGAGCGTGAGCTCGGCGGTTCGCAGGCCGCCGCCGATCTCCTCGCGCCCCTCGAGCACCAGCACCGATGCGCCGCTCCGCGCGAGCATGATGGCTGCAGCGAGCCCGTTGGGGCCGCTGCCAACGATCACCGCGTCAGGAGGACTGGCTGCCAACGTCAAGCGGTCCCATGGTCCACGGCTGCCGGCGCCGGAGCTCGCGCACGTCGACGTCCCCCTGCTCGATCTGTCCGCTGCTTGCATCTGCGATGCGGTAGTTCAGCGTGTGCCGGCCGACCGGCTGGGACTCGACGAAGATGCAGCGCAGCTCACCTTCCTCGAAGCCGCACTGCTCCTGGACTGAGCGCAGCAGCTGCTCGTTGTGAAGGTGTCCATCGCCGAAGTTCCAGCCCGTGACCATGCCACAGAGGATCTCGCCATCGGTCCACGCATAGTCCTCCAGCCGCTCGACAGCCTTGGGAACGAGCAGCCCCAGCGCGCGGCCCTGCAAGTGCATCAGCCGGAAGCCGACGAGCTTGCCGGAGATCGCAAACGCCGTGTTCTCGTCGTACATTTTCATCAGTTGGTCGGGAACCCAGGGAGCCCACTTGGTCAGCCGCTCCAGCTTCTTGTAGCTGTCCCCCCGAAACAGCCATACGCTGTAAGGCCAGTTGCCCGCGTAGTAGCGCATCGACATCAGAAATGAGATCCGCGAAGGGAACAGATTCCCCAGCACCGGGATCACCACGAGCATCACGCTGAGGAACACCCCTGTCGCCGGCGACATGTCGAAGATCGACACATGCGGGTGCTGGGAGAACAGGAAGAATCCCCCGAAGATCATCATCACGTTCCATTCCAGCGGCACCCCGGCCGGGACGTTGCTCATGATGAAGCAGTGCAGGAAGACCATCAGGCAGAGGCCGACTGTCGTGACCGTGCCACCCTTGCCGAGAAACAGCAGCGTCGGGACTGCGAACTCGACGATCGTGCCTCCGTGGGCGATGTTGGCGCGCCAAGAGGGCGACATATCGCGCGGGAAGTCGCGGTACATCCCCTTGCGCAGCGCCTTGAAGGGCTGCGTGAACGGGTTGTTGGATGTCATCGTGCCGACCACTGCAGTGAAGTGGTGGTTGAGCTTCGAGAACCCCGCCCAGAACCACAGCGCGAGCCACAGTGCCTTGGCGCCCGGGAACCAGTTCTCAGCCAGCACAAAGATCACCAGCGCCGTCCAGTAGTGCTCCGCGCGGGCGCTGAGGAACATCCCCTTGTCGATCATTCCCAGCACCAGGTAGAGGCCGACGATCGCGATCAGGATTCCGGTCGAGGGCGCGCTCGACACCAAGGCGACCAGGAGCAGCACCACGACACCGGCGTACAGCACGCAATCGAGCGGCGTGCGCCTGCTCCCGCCGAGCAGCGGCAGCCCGGGGATCGCCGGGTTCTTTGTCGTGCCCGGACGCAGGAAGTAGAGGAAGCCGCCGATCGGGGGGACGTAGCGGCCCGTTAGCGGCCCGCTGCCGCAGCCCAGTCCCAGGCCCTCGAAAAGCATGCTCCAGAGAATCGCCTTCTGGAACGCCACCGGCATCAGCCACCAATCGTCGATCGAGCCGAGGTGCCCGAGGCCGGGCGTAAAGCTGCAGAAGAACACCCACATCGCGACGTAGAAGGCGATCTTCAGCCCGTACAGCAGGTAGACACCTGACGGCGAGCCGAAGCCATCGAGCGCCCAGGACTCACACGCCAGCTGAGCCCGCTCGGGGAACGGCTTCTGCGCCCACTCGACTGCGTCGTATGGCGGCAGCACCGGCTTTGTGAACCCCATGCTCCTCTGTCCTCTCGCCGTCCTTCGAGGAGAGCGCGCACCCTCCCCAGCCACGAACGGTTGCAGTGTACGTCAGCGGCCGCCCGCAGGCCGGCCGCCCCAGCCGGCGACGGTCGGGTAGGCAGCCTGTTTGTTCGTTTGTTTGACAGAGGCAGGTCGAGGCGCGTGCGCGGATAGCGGGGGTGCCTGCCTGCTGCTGCGTCGCGCAGGCCACTCGCGGACCGCAACCCACGGCCCACCGGTGGCGGCTCATCGCGTCCGTTGAACTGACTATGGTGCTCGTAGACGTCGTTGCGGGAGGCTGGTATTTTCGGTCCAGGCAGCGAGGCAGGGAGGACGTTCAGATGGCGGTGAGACACGGGGTGCGCCCTGCCGTGCCCAGGTTGTCGAGCGCCGCCACGGACGTCAGAGCAGCGGCTGCGGCAGGCGCGACGATCGTTGTTGCTGCATTGCTCATTCACGGCTTCCACGGCGGCGCCGCCTCACACCAGGCGACCACCCCCCAGTACCCCACCTCGCCCTTGAGCCGCACAGCTGTTCGGCTTGACTCGCACGCGAGCGCCACTGTCAGTGGAACCAACTACTCGGTGCTCGGCATTCAGCTCCTGGGTTCCATTCCGCGCTCGGGCGTCGGCCTCGCCAGAAATCAGGAGTTCGCGGTCGTGAAGATCCGCCTCCACAACGACTCCAAGACTGTGACGCGCGCGTCACTGGGATTCGTCTCCCTCGCCACGGGCGCCGCCGACTACCTGCCGCGCATTGACGCAGCAGCTCGCCTCGCGGGCACACACTGGCAGCCGCTGTACCTTCAACGGCTCGCTCCGGGCAGCACCTCCCATGTGAAGGCATTCTTTGTCATTCCAAGCAACGTCTCATCGGCCGTTGCGCTGCGGGTGGGCAGCCACCGGACCGGAGCACGGGCTTCGCTGATACCACTGTTTCTCCCGTAGCAACGACCGCGGGGGTACAAAAGCCGGACGAACCCCAGCTTCAACAACTGAGGTCAGGGTTCGCGCGTCAGGCAAATGGCGGCCCTGCTGGGTCGGTTTTCGAACCCTGCGAGGGCTGAGGCGATCAGTCGACTCCGGGGCTGCGTACCGCGAGGCGCACGCCATAGTCGGCAAACACCGGATCGCGAGTGAGCACGCCGAGATCATCGCGCAGGGCATGTGCGATGAGCACGCGATCGAAGGGGTCGGCGTGGTGGCGTGGCAACTCGGCGGCCTGCTCAAGCAACGCAGCTGTGACGTCCAGCATGCGGAACTCCGCGGCGAGGACGGCTGTCAGTTTGCGTGGTGCTTGCAGCCTGCCAGCCTCGCGTTTGATGGCTGCCTCCCAGACCGATAGCGGACTCATGCAGCGATCGATCGTCGTGTCGATCAGCAACGAGCGCTCCGCGTCGGTGAGACGCCCAGGGTCTCCCAGCGCCCACAGGGCGATGTGCGTGTCGATGAGAACGGTGCTCACGCCGTATACGACTCGAAGTCCGGCAGTGGCTCATCGAAATCGTCAGCGAGCTTGATCTCTCCGGCGAGCACCCCTAGCCGAACGGGTGCGTGTTCGCCGGCCACCGCCACCAGGCGCACCGCGGGCGTGCCGTCGCGGGCGATGATGACGTCCTGGCCGCTTTCGGCTGCAGCGACGAGCTCGCTGAGCCTGGTCTTGGCATCGTGCATGTTGACCTGCATAGCTAGATCTTAGCTAATGCGACCGGCCAATCGGGCAACTCGCCAGGCCGTGAGCGGAGAGGGAGGGATTCGAACCCTCGCACGAAGTTGCCCCCGTTACACGATTTCCAGTCGTGCCCGTTCAACCGCTCCGGCACCTCTCCGGGTCATGCGCCGCGTGAAGGCTACGCTAAGCGATATCCTGCTGTCTGCATCCGCCCTCCCCGCGACCCCGAGGTCCCAGAGCATGATCGCCGCGAGCCAGGCCTTCCAGAAGACGTTTGGACTGATCGCCACGTTTGGCGGCATCGGCTTGATCGTCAACGGGATCATCGTGTACATCTTTGTTCAGGTCCGCGGCGAGCACCAGCAGAACGAGGACTACCGGGCCTCGCGCAGCGAACGCTTCGGCTCCTAGCGCAGCGATGAGAGCGCGGGGGCTCCTCCTCGTGGCCTTGCTCTTGGCGGGGGCAGCGGGAGCGCTGGTGCTGCGCTCGCCCGCCGGCGGCGCGGGCATCCGGGTGCGTTGTCTCAAGACAGAGGTCTCTGGGCTGCCGCACCGCGCTGCGCCGCATGCCGGGCCCGAGGCGTCCTCGGCGCAGGTGACGATTCGGGTAAATCAAGTCGGCTACGGGACGGGCTGCGTGAAGCAGGCACTCGTGATGTCGCGCTCGCCGCTCGATGCCGCGGGCTTCACGGTTCGCACGACCCGCGGGGGCGTGAGCTTCAGCGGGCGGCTCGGCGCTGCTGGTCGGCCCTGGAGCTCGACCTGGCGATACGTATACCCGGCGGATTTCAGCGCGCTTCACATCACCGGGACATACGTGCTCGCCGCTGCCGGCGCGCTCTCGCCAACCTTTCGAGTCAACGACGCGCGCGGACTGTACGCGCCGCTCGCGGCAAACGCAGTCCGCTTCTTCCAAGCTCAGCGCGACGGCCCGCGCCAGCTCCCTGGCCCGATGGGCCGCCAGCCGTCGCATTTACTCGACGCCCGCGCCGCGATCTACGAGCAGCCCGCCTACAGAGATCGCCAGCTGCTCTCCGCGCTCCGGCCCACCGGCACAAGGATCGACGCCGCAGGAGGCTGGTTTGACGCCGGCGACTACCTCAAGTTCGTCGAGACCGCGAGCTTCGACGATGTGCTGATGCTGATCAGCCTGCGCGACTACCCCCAAGGAGTCGGCGACCGCGCGGCGCTGACCCGCGAGGCGCGCTTTGGGATCGACTGGCTGTTGAAGATGTGGGACGCCAAGCGCCGGGTGCTCTACTACCAGGTGGGGATCGGAGACGGCAACGGCGCCGGCGTGCTCGGCGACCACGACCTGTGGCGCCTGCCGCAGGCGGACGACACGCGCGCAGGATCCTCCAATCCCCGCTCGCGGGCGTTTTTCGTGGCTAACCGCCCGGTGTTCGCCGCGAACGCTCCCGGTGGTCCGATTAGCCCCAACCTCGCCGGCCGCGTCGCCGCGGCGCTCGCCCTCTGTGCGCAGGTCTTCGCCGCCCAGGATCGGCCCTACGCCGAACGCTGCGCGCGGGAGGGCCGGGCGGTCTACGCCCAGGCCGACACGCATCCGTCGGGGGACCTGCTCACGACCAGCCCACACGTTTACTACGGCGAGCAGGAATACCGCGACGATCTCGCACTTGGAGCGGTCGAGCTGTATCTCAGCACGCGGTCCCTGCACGCAACCGGCCGCGACTATGCCGACCTTACGCGAGCAGGACGCTGGCTCAACGCCTACATCTCAGCCTCGACCAACGGGCGCGACTCGCTGAACCTCTACGACGTCTCCTCGCTCGCCGGGTTCGACCTCGCGCGGGCGTTTCGCAAGATCGGCTACCCGGTCAACGGGCGCCTCGCGGGGCTCGATGTGCCGACGGACCCGAACTCGATCATCAGCGATCAGCACGACCAACTCGCCCAAGCGGCGAGGCTGAGCGCCGCGACCTCCTTTGGCCTCGCCAACCCTGCGACCAACCAGGACACCGTCCCGCACGCGCTCGGCTACGCCGTACAGGCCCGCCTGTACGGCCGGCTCACGGGCTCGACCGCGTTCGAGCAGCTCGCCGCAACCCAGCTCGACTGGGCGCTCGGCCAGAACCCCTGGGGCTCGTCGTTCGTGGTCGGCGCCGGCGCCACGTTCCCACACTGTCTGGCCCACCAGGTGGCAAACCTCAGCGGCGCGCTGACCGGGAGCGGCAGAATCCTCGCCGGAGCGGTCGTTGACGGACCGAACGACCCAGCCGCGCTGCGTGGGCTGGGCGCCCCCGACGGCTTCCGGGCATGCTCGGCCGGCAACTTTGCAGGATTCAACGCGCCCGCGTTCGGCTACGTGGACGACGTGCGATCGTCGAGTTCTTCCGAGCCATCCGACGACTACGTCGCGCTGTCGCTGCTGGCCTTTGCGCAAGAGGCACAGACGGGCTAGCCAGCCGCCTGGGCATTGGCGAGCGGCCGATGTGCTCGTGCCGCTGGCGAGCCGAGCTCGGCGGGTCGTGCGCTGCGGCGCTTGCGCGGGTCGACCTAAAGTACGTAAACGGGGGTGCCGACCGGCACGCGCGGGTAGAGCGCGATCACGTCGGGAATCTGCATGCGCACGCAGCCGTGTGAGACGGCGTGGCCGATCGAGGATGTTTCATCGGTGCCGTGGATTCCTGCGCCGCCGTCGAACGCCATCCAGCGGGCCTTGATCGGATCCGCCGGCCCCGGCGGCACAGTCGTTCCCGCTAGCTTGCCCGCCCATGCGGAGTTGGGCACATGCCAGGAGGGATTGACTTCCTTCCATTGGATGTTGTAGAGCCCTCCCGGGGTCTCTAGTCCCTGCCGACCGACGCTGATCGGGTAGGAGTCCGCGAGCTTTAGATGCTGGAAGAAGCGCAGCTGGTAGTTCTTGCGGTCGATTACGATGTAAGCCGGGTACTTCGAAGCGATCTGAGCGCGTGTGACGTGCGGGCGGAGGGGATGGAGCGGTGCTGCGATCAGGTGCCCGGCCGCAGGATCGACAAGCGCGCGCTCGATGCGTGCACCCAGCAGCGCCGCGTTGACGGCCACCCCAGGCTGCTCCCCAGCGGCTGTCAGCAGGCCCCCTGCGCCGGGCTTGACCGAGGCGTCGCGCGCAGGGCGGTCAGCGGCCTTCGCCACGCTCGCAACGAGACTGCGCACCGCACCGTGGGAATAGCCGACCTGGAGCGGGATCTCGCGATCGACCCGTCCGCCGGTTAAGCCGCGCACTGTGCGCGAGATGAATGAGCCGCCGCGGCTCGCCCGCACCGCGGCGCCAAGCAGGGCACGGGTGTCAATCGACAGCCCGGCTCGCGAGGGCGTCAGCGTGAACCGCTTGCCAGCCGCCGTGACGACGAGCGGATGCTGCAGCGGGGCATCAAGTCTGCTCTGCAGTCGCGTGAAAGCCGCGTCCGAGCTGAGGCCGCCGAGATCGACACCAGCGACCTTCACACCCGTGGCGACCACGTCCTTGCGGCTCTGGTCATAGAGGTAGGCGCCGACCAGCAGCAGCACCAGAGCGCCAACGACAAACCCTGCGAACAAAGACCTGCGACCAGCCACTTGCGTCAAGTCCTCCTCGTCGAATGCACACGGCAACAGCTCACAGCGGATCACGCCACTTGACGATTGTCAATTCCTGGCAGCGATCTTCCAGCCCAGCTAGCCTCGCCATCCATGTGCGGTCGCTACACCAACACGGCAAAGCCCAACGAACTCGAGGCAAGGTTCGGCGTCGTGATTCCCTTCAGCGAGGGGACCCAGAGATTCAACAGTGCGCCCACCGAGCCCGTGCTCGCCGTCGTGCCCTCGTCCGGCAAGCACACCGAGGAGGCCCCGCAGCACGAGGCCCGCGCGCTGCGCTGGGGGCTGGTGCCGGCATGGGCGAACGACACGCGCGGCTCGTTCAAGCTGATCAACGCCCGCTCCGAGACGGTCGACAAGCGGCCCGCCTTCCGCGGGCTGCTCGCCGACTCACGCCGTCGCGCTCTGCTGCCAGCCGATGGCTTCTATGAATGGCTGCGCTCAGAGGATCCCAAGCAGCCGCGGCAGCCATTTCGATTCACCGTCGATGACGGGCAGCCGTTCGCGTTCGCCGCGTTGTGGACCACGAGCTGGATCGAAGACGAACTCGTCGCGAGCGCCACGATGCTGACCACACAGGCAAACGAGCTTGTCTCGCCGCTGCACGCGAGAATGCCGGTGATCCTGCCCGGCCGCGACGCCGAACACGCATGGCTCGACAAGCGGCTCGACGCTACGGCGGCAAAGGGTCTCTGCGTGCCACTCGACCCCGCAAGAATGAGCGTGTGCGCCGCCAACCCGATCGTCAACAAGGCCGGCGTCGAGGGACCGGACGTGCTGCTCGCGTGAGCAGAGCTCAGGCCCGCACGGGGCGGAAGCGCTCCAGCCGTGAGAAAGTAGCTCAGGCCCTGCACGGCGCGGGAGCGCTCCGGCCGTGAGAGAGCCTCAGGCCGGCACGGGGCGGAAGCGCTCCAGCCAGACAGCGGCCGCCGCCCAGCCGGGGCCTGCTGGGTCGATCTGCGACCGGTGTCTGCCCGCCGCTCCCGGGATCTCCACCAGCTCCACGTCTGCTCCGGGGCCCGCCGCCGCGAGGTAGTCGCGGCTGCGCCGCACGGACACCGTCTGATCGTCGGTCCCGTGAACCAGCAGCACCGGAAGATCGAGCGGCGCCGCAAGAATTGGATCGCCCACCGCGTAGCGATCGGGATGGCGCTCAGGCGAGCCCCCCATCAGATGGCCGACCGCGCCGCCGCCCGTCTCGCGGTGAACGCTGCCGAGATCGTTTACGCCGGCCAGCGACACTGCGGCAATCGGCGCAACGCCCGGGCCAGCGCCCGGGGCGCCGTCCGGGAGGCGGTGGCGACCCGCAGCCCAGAGGGCGAGCTGGCCGCCCGCCGAATGCCCGACGAAAACCACCCGCCCTAGGTCAACTGGCGCGTCGAGCAGAGCCAGGTGGTCGATCGCCGAGGCAACGTCCTCGAATGTCGCCGGCCATCCCCCTCCCTGCCCGCGGCCGATGCGGCGGTATTCGATGTTCCAGGCAGCCCAGCCGCGGCGGGCTAGATCCGCACATACAGGTCGCATGACGATCTTGCCGAACGTCGCACGCCAGGAGCCGCCGTGGATCACGACCGCAAGCGGATGCGGACCCGGGCCCGTCGGGAGATGCAGGTCCGCCCGTTGGCAGCCATGCTCGCCGTAGCGAACGGTGCGGTGGCGGGAGAACAGCGAGGTGAAAATTGCCAGGCCGGGCACGCAGGAAATCCTATTCAGCCGCTGTCTGCTCTACTACGCTCCGATGGCAAACCAGAAGTGGACAGCCGAACAGATCCCCGATCAGGGCGGGCGCACCGCGATCGTGACCGGCGCCAACAGCGGCCTCGGCTTGATCTGCGCGCTCGAGCTCGCGCGGCACGGAGCCCATGTCGTTCTGGCCTGTCGCAACCAAACCAAGGGCACTGCAGCGGTGAAGCAGATCAAGAACGAAGTGCCCACCGCCGACCTCGAGCTGGCGTCATTGGACCTGGGCAGTTTGGACTCCGTGCGGGCCTTCGCCGAGGAGTTCAGCGCCCGGCCCGGGGGACTGGACCTGCTCGTCAACAACGCCGGCGTGATGGCGCCGCCGCGGTGCACAACTACCGATGGCTACGAGCTGCAGTTCGGCACCAACCACCTCGGCCACTTCGCGCTCACGGGCCGGCTGCTCGACTCGATGCAGGACCGCTCCGATGCCCGCGTCGTCACGCTCAGCAGCGGCGCACACCGGATCGGCAAGATCACCTTCGACGACCTCCAGCGCGAGCGCAGCTACAGCCGCTGGCGCGCCTATGGCCAGTCCAAGCTTGCGAACCTGATGTTCGCGCTCGAGCTCGATCGTCGTCTCGAGGCGGCGGGCTCCACGGTCAAGAGCATCGCCGCACACCCCGGCTACGCGGCCACCAATCTGCAGTCCGCCGCGGCCCCCCTACTCGACCGCCTGGTGATGCAGGTGGCAAACGTCGCGCTCGCCCAGAGCGCCGCGATGGGGGCGCTCCCCCAGCTGTACGCAGCGACGGCGCCCGAAGCGCGCAGCGGCGCCTTCTACGGACCCGATGGGATCGGCGAGCAGCGCGGTCACCCGCATCAGGTGGCGCCCAGCGCCGCCGCCGCCGATCCTGCGGTCGCCAGGCGCCTGTGGGAGGTCAGCGAGCAGCTGACGGGCGTGCGCTTCGCCGACTCCCCAGCCACCGCCAGCTGAAGTCGCCGGGCTCGCCCGGCATGCGCGCGCAACGCGGCCCGACTGGGCGCAGAGGCGGCCGGTCGCGCGCCGCGGGCGGAGCGAAACCGTCCCTAGGGACCGTAGTTTGCCGCGCCGACGTGCGGGAAGGCGAGTGTGTTGCCCTGGAAGTTGGCGGGGGGCTGAACGAGGCAGCCGACGATCCCGGCCCCGAAGTCCGGAAGCCGCGGGCCGCCCGACGGTTTGCAGTCGAAGTTCGGGAAGATGTGATAGGGCGCAGAGGTCGGGGTGGGCGCGAGGTTCACGCCGTTGACGTAGGCGTTGCCACGGTTGTTGGCCGAGCGGGTCGGCTGGAACGCCAGCGACTCGATGCCGACTGGCCCGTACTGGCGCAGGAAGTGTCCGACCTCCTGCGAGCCCGGAGGCTGCGGGATCACGTTCGTGACTCCTGCAGGCGGGTTGGAGATGAAATCGCTCGTCGCGCCCTGGTTGTACTCGAGCCACTGCAGGATCGGGTTGAGCTGCTCGAGGAACGGATCGAGGTTGCCGAGCAGCGGCTTCGCGCCCTGCAGGATCTGAGTCAGTGCCGGCAAGCCGGTGCGCGAGGCGACGATCAGCGGATCCAGCTTGCGGAACGTGGCCTCGAGGTCCGGCGCAAGCAACTTGAGCTGCCGTAGCGTCGGGCCAAGGTCGCGCACCGCCGGGGAGAGGTTGCGGAGCAGCGGGTCGGTGTTCAGGGCGAATTTCTGGAGCCGCAGCAGTGTGACCTTGGTCTGGTCGAGGAAGTTCGGGAACAGCTTGAAGGTCTGCGACAGCGCGCTCGCTTCCGACGCAGTCGCCGCAAACGTCTGCGACGAGCCAGTGATCAGGTTGCGCAGCTGCTGGGTGTTTTGGCCAATCGCGTTGAACGTCACACCGGTGTTCTTGACCAGCAATCCAACCGCCGACGACTGCGAGTTCAGCACGGCGAGCAGGTCGCCCGCACTGGTCACGAAGCTCGGCAGGTTGCCAATCGCGTCGTTGAGGTTCTGCCCGTACCCCTGCGAGCCCTGCGCCAGTGACTGCTGCCAGGTCTGGAAGGCCGCGCGCGTCGGCTTGTCAAAGGCCGAGATGACCTGGTCAAGCGTCTGCGCGTCCGCTACCTGGGCGTTCGCAAGCCAGCTGCCCTCCTTGATCGTCGGGCTACCCGGGGTGCCCGGGGCCAGCTCCACATAGGTCTCGCCGAGCAGCGTCTTCTGGCGCAGGATCGCGCGCGCGTCAGTGTGCAGCGGCGCGTAGCGAGAGTTGAGCTCGATCGTCGCCGTCGTGCGGTTGTCCGCCTTGTCGACCGCCGTGGCCGCGACCTTGCCGACGCTGATGCCGCTGATCCGCACGTCCGCCTGGACCGCGAGCTGAATCGCCTGCGGGAAGGCCGCCTTGAAGCGGTAGCCCTTCGCCTCCAACGGGATCGCCCCACCGAAGGAGAGCCAGAGGAAGGTCAGCAGTCCTAGACAGGACAGCGCGAAGATCCCAAGGACCCCAACGCGACCGAGTGTTGGCGCTTGCTTCTGCACTAGTGCGTCCTCTCGGAGTGTTGTGCGTGAAACCGCGAGTGCCGGGCGTCGCCTGGCAAGGACGCAGGGAGCGAGCAATCCTGGTGGGATTGCCGCGAGAAAGGACACAGCCAGGCGTCGAGCCGGTGCCGCGGTTTCGGTTGCAATGTCTCGGGAGGGATCACTTAGGGACCGCAGAGGGCCGGATTGGACAGGACGCCGGCGAGGTTCAGGGCCGCGAGCGCCGCGGGGGTTTGCGCCACGAGTCCCTTCAGCGTCGCGCAGGTGGAGGTCTGGGTCAGTGCACGCAGCGGGCCGTTGGCGTCAACGGTGGAGAAGACAGCGTCGCCGTTGTGGCCGAGCCACGCCAGCCAGAACAGGTAGTTGCCGTTGATCGCCGGGCTGAAGGGGGTGTTGCCGTAAGGGTTGTAGCCGAGCATGTTGAACAGGTGGTTGAGCACAACGAATGAGCTCGTCAGGTCCGGGGAGGCGGAGGCCAGCGAGCGTGCCGGCGCGACAAGTGATGCCACGAGCGGTTGCGCCGATCGCGTGAACGGGCGGATCTGATCGCGCAGGATCGGCGTCGTGGTGCGCAGGAACGGAGCCACAGCGGCGTTGGCCTTGTTCAGCGATAGGGCAACCGGCTGGAGAGCGGTGGCCGTCGGCTTCAGCACCCCGGCAAGGCTCTGTACCTTGCCCAGCGTCGTCGTCGTCTGCTGCAGCGTCCCGGGCAACAGCCGCAGCGCCTGCTGCAGATTCGCCTGCTCGGAGCCGATCGCACCGAAGACGGTATTCGACGATTTGACGAGCGAGGCGATCTGTGGTCCGCGGGTCGAGAGTTCGGCGTTCAACACGTTCAGCGAGTGCACGACGTGTGAGAGGTTGGCGTGACGCCTGACGACAAACGCGTTCACGCGGGCGAGGTCGCGGTTGGTCGGAAGGAAGCGCGCCAGCACGTCACGCAGCTGGTTTCCGGCGTGGTGCAGGCCACCGCCCGCGCCCTGCACAAGCAGCTTGAGGTAGTCGCGACCCGTCTCGTCCAGCGCCGCGAAGATCTCATCCGGATTGATGTCCGGCAGGGTGTTGCTGACCGGGATCGTCCAGTTCTCAGTCACCTTCGGCGCCTTCGAGTTGCCGGGGTTGAGCTCGATGAACATGTCCTTCAAGCCGGTCTTTGGCCTCAGCAGCGCACTTGCGTTGGTGTGGATCAGATCCTTGTATTGGGGGTCGACATCAAGCGCGACGATCGCTTCGCCGTTCTGCAGGCTGACGCCCGAGATGTCGCCGATCCGCACGCCCGAGATGCGCACCGTTTGTCCCTGACCCGGCGTCACCGCCTGCGCCGTGCTGAAGGCCGCCTTCAGCTTGAAGGGCGTCGCATCGATGAACGGGAAGCGGAAGCGCTGCTGGGGCAGGATGTAGGCAGCGACGCCGATGGCGATCGCCGCAAGCGCGATCACCGCGGCGAAGTTGGACGCGTACTTGCTGATCGCGCGTCTCATGGCCCCGCCTTCTTCGGCGCCGAGAGCAGCGGGATTTGTGAGGCCGTCAACGGCGTGCTGGAGACGCGCAGGTTCGTTTGGCCCGTCTGCTTCAGGTGGGCCTTCTCCTGGCTGACCGCCGCCTTCATCGAGCGGTCCTGCATCGCCTGCCCCTTCGCGCCATAGGGCAGCGCCGCGTTGACCTGGCCTGGAGGCGCGACCCCCGGGGTCGACGAGAGGTTTGGCACCTGCTGGGTCTCGCAGGGTGTGTTCTCGTCGAACACCGGCTTGCCGGCCGGCTTCTGCGGATTGCCGCCCGCGACCGGAAGATTGGCCAGCGTCAGCTGGCCGGGGCCGGAGGGGAACGCGACGTTGCCCGTGGCGGCCAGTACGCGGAACCACAACCCATTGGCGTCGCCCGCGCGGCTGTCCGCGCCCAGGCCGACGAGGCTCTTCGGGAACTCCTGGAAGATCTGGCCGACCGCCGGGAACTGCTGGTCCTGCAGCGTCTGCTGCGACCACGGCAGGATCACCGAGTTCTGGCACTGCGAGGCGTAGCGAACCTGCGAGAGCAGCGGCGGTGTCTGGAGGTTGAGCTGCGTCAGCGGCGGCACCGCCAAGGTCAGCTGCTTGATCAGGCCCTGCAACTCCGCGGGCGAAACCAGCGCGCGCAGCTGCTTGGAGAACGGGACGCCCGCGATGGCAACGGGGAGCGTGCTCTTGACCGCCGGGTCAAGCTCGTTCGACAGCTTGCGCAGCGACGGCAGCGCGGCGTTCAGGGCCCGCAGCGCCGGAACCCCAACGCCAAGCGTGCGCGGCAGTTCGAGGATCGAGTCCGACAGCGCCTGGTTCTGCGTGGCCAACGCGCCCGCCACGGTGTTGAAGTTGGTCAGCAGGCCCTTCAGATCCGGGGGGCTGGAGTCGATCGCCTGAGCAACTGCGCCCGAGGCAGAGATGTAGTTCGAGAGATCGTGCTGCTGTGTGCCAAGCAGCGCCTGGCTGACGATCGCGCCCTCGCGGAACGCAGGCGCCTGGAACGAGATCGACTTGTTGAAGTCGGCCGCGCCCCGACCAGCAAAGCCCTTGCCGAGCTCGCCGAGCAGCGTTTGCAGATCCTTGCGCGTGCTCGTGTCGAGCACCGAGAGGATCTGGTCGAGCTGCACCGGCGCAGCGGTCTGCTGGACCGGTATCGTGCCGCCGTCGCGCAGCACCGGCGCCGACGGCGAGCCAGGGCTGAGGTCAGCGAAGAAGTTGCCTTCGAGGAAGATCCGAGGGCGCACCTTGACCGTTGCATCAGTGTGGATCGGCAGACCCCGATCGTCGATCTGCATGTCGACGATCGCCCCCAGCTGACCGTTCGGCGCGTGGCGCACACCAGTCACCTTGCCGACGTTGACGCCCGCGATTCGCACGAAGTTGTTCTTGCCGATCTGGTTCGCGTTGCGGAAAGCCGCATGGATCGTGTAGTGGTGGCGGAAGGGAAGGGCCTTCTTGAAGGCCATGTAGGTACCGAGGCCGAGCAGCAGCAGCAGCAGGATGCCTGCTGCAAAGGGGCTGAGTGAGCGGCGACGACGTTTCATGGCAGCTTCGGCGCGAGGCCGCCGGCCTGTGGGGTGAAGGTCTCGCCCGGAGGCACCGTGCTGGGGTTGAGGCCGATGCCGTGGCCGCCGGAGTAATGGGCGTAGGTCGGACCCTCCGGGTAGCCGACGGTGTCGGACTGGTGAGGATCGACGTCGATGTTGGCCGTCGGGTCGCCGTACTTGTTGTTCCTGTGGATCTGTCCGAGCTGTCCGTTGACACAGTCAGCGCGACCCTGGGTGTCGATCGCATGGTTGTAGGGCGCACCGTGGAAGAACGTCGGATTCATCCCCGGCGGAACGCCCTGGCCGTTCGCCTGGTTGGCCGAGCCCGCCATGCCATAGCCATTTGTCTGCTGCGTCGCAAAATTGATCAGCGCACGCTGCGAGGTCCCCTGCGGCGACGGCGAGGAAAGGTGTTCAGATACGAAGTCCCAGAACGTGTTCCAGTAGTTGCAGACCGTGATGAACGGCCCGAGGTAGCGCAGCTGCGGTTGCAACGTGCCCACCGTTGCCGTCAAGCCGCGGAGCGCCGCGTTGGTCGTCGGCGCCACAGCCGGGTCGCGCAGCGCACCAAGCGCCGGCTGGAGGTTGTTGTAGAGCTCCGGCGAGCGCAGCGTCACCGGCGTGGCGACCGCCAGCGCGGAGTTCAGCGACGGCAGCGCCGAGCGCAGGTTGCTCGCGGCGACGTTGAGGTAGCCCGCAAAGCGCGCGGCATCGCGCAGAAACGGCTGCTGGGCCCGCAGCGACGTCGTGCTGACCGCAAGCGTGTCGGGACCCTTGGCGATCGTGTCCTTCAGCGCCTGTGGATCCTTGGAGATCGCCGCGAACGTGTCCGCCATCGACGTGAACGTCTTTGCCGCGGTTGACGAAAGCGGCGCCACCGTGTTCGCCACGCGCTCCAGGGCAGGGAACAGGCCCCCCAGGTCAGTCGCCGGATTGGACAGGTTCTGGGCCACCGGAAGGAGCAGGTTCAGCGTCCGCGGCAGCGAGGTGATCGTGTCGCTCAGCGCCGCGCCCCGACCCGTGAAGGCATCGCCAAACGCCTGCAGGTTGACCTGCGCCGCATCGCGCGTGCGCTTGTCAAAGATCCCGTAGACCTGATCGAGATCGACCTCCTGAATCGTCTGCGCGGAAGGCAACAGCCCGCCGTCGGCAATCGTGTTCTGCGAGGTCCCGCGTGTGAGCTCGAGGTACTTCAGGCCCAGCGCCGAACGCGTGCGGATCGTCGCCACCGAGTCGACCGGCAACGGCCCGACCTGCTTGTCGAGGTTCAGCGTCGCCTGAGCGCCGATACGACCGTTCGCCAGCCGCACCGGCTTCATCGCACTGACGATCCCCACGCGGTAGCCGCCCTGGCGCACCTCGTTGCCCTTGAGCAGCTCGGAGCCCGAGTCGAACTGAATCTTGACCTGGCGCGTCGGCACGAACGGCAGTCCGTTGTTTGCGTTGTAGGCAAGGAAGACACCGATCGTCAGGACCAGCACCGTGATCGACCCGACCAGCGTCGGGCTCGAAAGCAGGTTGGGTGAGTTGCGCGATCTCATGGCCCGAGCAGATAGTCGAGGAGGGGCTTTTGGCTCTTGTCGAGCTGCGACGAGCCGACGGCGCTCCGCTGCGCCGGCGTGCCTTGCCCGGTGGCGGCCGCCGGCTTCAGCAGGCCAGTGATCGCGCTCGCAACCTGATTGACAGCCGACGAGCCGCTCTTTTGCACGGCGCCAACGGAGGAGGAGAGGCCGCTCGCAGGCGCCGGCGGCTGCGAGCCCGCAGTTCCGGGAGCCGGCCCCGCCGGCGTGGTCGCCCCCGGGCCGCCCGGTGAGCCCACCAGCGGCGCTGCATTCGGCTGGGTGTTGCCGTGCGACAGCGCCGTCCTGACGGTCGCCCCGACCTGCAGCGAGCCTCCCGCGGGGTTCGTCGGGTCAGGCGTCGTGATGCCCGGCTGCGTAGGCCCGGCCCAGCTGATGCACTTGTAGAGCGGGTTGCTCGGGTCGTTCGCGGCAGCCTTCACCGCAGCGACGCTCGGGTAGGCGCTGCAGTCCGGGGAGGCAAACAGCGAGACGCTCAACAGGTGGTTGTTGGCGTCGAACAGCGTCGTCGAGGTCGCCTGATAGAAGACATAGTTGAGCAGCGCCTCGAGCCCCGTGTAGCCCTGACCGCCCGGCGAGCGAGGATCGGCCTCCGCGGCAAATGCGCGGTTGTCCAGGTGCTGGAGGATGATCGAGAGGTTCTTTCCTAGCTCAGGCGTGCCCTGCGCGAACTGATTGAGCTGGGCCACAACCGGCGTCGCCGCAGCAACTGCCTGCGAGCCGGTCAGCGAAGCGTTGCCGAGCGCCTGGATCGCCGGGGTCGAGGCGGTGGCAAACGGGCCGAGGCGGTTAAGGAAGGTCGTTAGCTGCGACGCCGAGGCGTCGAGGTTGCGCAGCGCCGGCGCGGTCTTGTCAGCAGTGATGCCGAGCTGCTTCATGGCCGGGCGGAGCTGCGCGAGGAAACCCGGCAGGCGAGCAAAGCCCTGGGCCAGTTGGACCTTCCTCGACGCACTCGCGACCGCCGTCGCGTTCGCGGTGTCGATGAAGCGTGAAATGTCCTTGCGGTTGCCGGCCAGCGCGCTGATCACCTGGTCGCCGTCGCGTGCGAGGTTCGCAAGCACCTGGTTCTGGTTGGCGAGGATCGCGAGCACCTTGTCGGTCTCCTGCAGCGCCGGGCTCGCGCGCTTGATCGCCGCGTTCAGCGCCAGCGGATTGCCAGCGACGGCAGCGCCGAGCTCGTTGATGATCAGCGCGAGGCGCTCCTTGTAGGGCTGGCGCAGCACGTCGTTGACGAGGTCGGGGGCTACCGTGGAGGACGTACTCGTGACCGGGATCACGCTGCCGCCCTTGAGCACCTGCCGGGAGACGCCGGGGTCGCAGTCGAGGAAGTACTCGCCGATCAACGACTGCGGCCGCGTCGAGCAGGTCGTGTCCGATCGCAGTGAGCCAAAGCCGCTCTGCTTGAGCTTGAACTGCACCAGCGCGTGGAGCGACTTCTTGTCGAGCTTCAACTGGCTGATGGTCCCCGCCCGCACGCCCGCGACCTTCATGTCGCCCCCCTGCACAAGCCCGAAGGCGTTGTCGAGCTCGACCCAGTACGAATTGTTCTGAGCGCTCTTGCCGCCGCCGCTCAACGCGAGGTAGGCAACAACAACGACCGCGACGAGCGCGAAGGCGGCGAGGGCTCCCGCGAAACGTCTCATGGTCCGGGGAGCACCTGCGTCGGATCACACGCGTAACCCGGCGGGTGGTACGGGTTGGAGCCGTCCGCCGCGGAGTGCTCGCCGGCACCCGGGCAGCGATCGCGCTGGCCGGTGGTGAGCCCCTGGCCGAATAGCTGCTGGCGCAACGCCGGCGGTACCGGGGTCAGCACGCCGCTGACGAGCGAAAAGAGGTTGACCCCGATCTGCACGCGGCTCGCGCCGCCGAGTGGGTCAACGACGCCGGAGTGTCCGAACGAGTTGAACCAACTCGTCAAGTCAGGCGCATATGGCCGCGCGAAGGCAAGCTCCGGGGTCGCCGTCGCAAGCGCCTGCGAAGAGGCGGGGAAGGCTCCCTGGCGAGTCGCGCCGTCGACCGCAACCGGGCCGTTGGCGATCTGGTTCACCGCCGGCGTGGAGTTCGTCAGCGAAAGCAGGTCGGAGTTGGGGGTGTTGGTGTTCTGGATCAGGTTCTGTAGCTGGCGCAACGTCGGGCGCGCCTCGACTGAGACCCCACGCAGTTGTGCGAAGAAGGGGCGGAGCTTCACGGCGACCGGCTTGGAATCGTTGACCAGCGTGGTCAGCGTGTCGAGCGTCGGGCGCAGATTCGCGAACGTCGTATCCGCCTGGCGGAAGAACGGCGGCAGCCGCGAGATCGCGCTCGCCAGGGCCACCCGCTGGTTCCCGATCGTCGTCGTCGTCGTCGCAAGGTGATCGATCAGTCCGCTCAGGTCATCGCGCTTGGAGGCGATGTCGGTAACGAGCTTCGAGGAGGCAACGACAAAGCGTGTGAGCATCGGAGTGTCGAAGTTGACCTCCCGAAAGAGTGCCGTCGAGGACGCCAGGGCCGGGTTGAGGTAGACATAGC
Source organism: Solirubrobacteraceae bacterium (assembly GCA_050997675.1). Lineage (GTDB taxonomy): Bacteria > Actinomycetota > Thermoleophilia > Solirubrobacterales > Solirubrobacteraceae > Palsa-513. The sequence goes on along the minus strand of JBPCQX010000230.1, from coordinate 7,566 downwards.
CCTGGGCGAGCGCCTTGCCCTGGCCGACCTGGAGGTTCGAGAGTCCCTTGATCACATCGCTCAATGCCTTGCGGCTCGGCTTGTCGAAGGTGTCGAAGATCTGATCCAGGTCGACCGAACTCTGGGTCTGAGACTCACCGATCTGACCTCCGCTGGCGATGTTGGGTCGGCCCGCCGGCGCGAGGTTGAGATCGATGTAGCGGTTAGCGACGCCCGACAGCGACGCCTCTCGCACGGTGGCGAGCGTGCCCTGGCGCAGCGGCCGGTAGTTGCCCGGGTCGATCGCCAGCGTGGCATCCGCCTGCCCGTTGGGCGTCAGCGTCAGCGTTTTGACCGTCCCCACCGAGACACCAGCGACCTCGACTCGATTGCCCTTCACGAGCTGGCTTGCGTTCTGGAAGATCGCGTGGACCTCGTATTTCGAGCTCCCCAGGTTGCCGACCGTCACCGCAGCGAGCACGACGAGGACCGCTGCGAATGCCAGCACGACGATTGCTCTAGACCGCTCCCTCACGACTATCTCTGCGCTCTCCTCAGTTGCCGACCGCGTCGCTCACCGAAACGCTCCGATGAGCCCCTTCCGCGAGCCTAGCAGCACGCTCTCCGCCAACGCAATCGGCAACCGCGCGCCCGCCGCGCTGAAAACCTCACCGCAGCGCCGTGACGGGACGGAGCTTGGCCGCGCCCGGACCCGCCACAACATGGATCAGCCTCTGCGTGCGCTGGTAGGCGATCAGATTCAACACCTGCAGCCGGTTGAGCATGAACTGGAATGCCTGCGCCTGAGCGGGCGAGGCGTAGCGACGCGCGATGTCGAACGCGTAGCCGCTCGCGTGGACCGGGTCGGCGTCAGCGAGGCCGCGGCTCGCGGAGGCGGCCGTGCGCAGGTCCGCCGTGTCGGTCGTCGCCGCGGTCAGCGCCAGCAGGCTCGTGCCCCCGATGATCGCGCGCACCCCGACCGTCGTGTAGAGCAGGGCCGCTAGTGCGTCCGGGCGCAGGTGCAGCAAAACGTCCGAGCGCAGGCCAACCTTGCTGGCCGCGGCTCCGGAGGGAACCGCGAGCACGGCGCCGCTCGCGCGCGCCGCCGCGAGCGCCGGGGCATCGGCGAAAGACGGCGTGATGTCAGGCGGTCGCAGCACCTGCTCGGCCGATCCGGCGCCGTTCTGGAGCGCCGCCTGACGCCGCAGGCCGGCGGGATCGGCACGGTAGAGACGCATGATCTGCTTGGCCGCCAGCATGCGCCAGTAGTAGGTGGCGGAGTCGTCGCCAAGAGCGGAGATCCAGCTGTAGGCCGCTGCATGGTTGAGCGGCGTGGATTCGAAGTACAGCTTGGCGTAGCTCAGCGCAGCGTTGGAGACGGTCCCGGCGACACCCCCGGCACCCGCCGCCGCACCGGCGAAGCGGCGAACCGCGGTCTCCAGGTTGCCGATTCCCATGTGGTAGGACTCGACAGCGAGGTCGTCGCGGCCGAACGCACGGCGGGCCACCGCCAGGTAGCGCTCGGTCGCGCTCAGCGCCGCGAGCGGATCGAAGCGCTGATCGACCTTCGCCCGCCGAGCCCTCAATCTCGCCGCGGCGCCGGCCCCCCGGCTCGCCGCGATCTGCGCGGTCAGCCGCCGGCTTTGCGTCAGGTCGACGCGCAAGCCAAGCAGACCCGTCGCCGTGGACGCGAGAATCTGCGTCAGACCGGCCGCGGAGCTCAGGTCGGATCCGGCGATCGCCTCCGGGCGCCCAGCGCTCTCTAGCAGCACCAGTGCTTCCAGCGTGTCCGCGTCGATCGGCCCGGCCTTCGCCGCCGTCTCGATGCGCGGCCGCAGCGCCGCGGTTCGCTGCGCCGAAGCGAGCACTCCGCCGGGGCTCTTGGCGTACAGCACGTGGCTCAGGCCGTCAGCCGCTGCGGCTTCGAACTCGCGCGAGCGCCCGACGCTCCAGCTCAGGGGATCGAACGAGCCCCCGGCCCCGGCCCCTCCCGGCACCAGACGCGCGGAGCGCCCGCCGCTGCCGTCCAGCGCTAGGGCCGTCGCAATTGCGGCGAGGACGATCAGCCCGGCCGCGAGCTTGGCCCGCGGCTGCCTCAGGAGCGCTGCGAGCGCGGACATACCGAAGGAGCTACCGCACCACCCTGAAGGGGGTGCTGCGGGCTGCCCCGGTGCGTCCGGCGAACCTGGGGGTTGCCTGGAGGCGGTAGGCCCCGGGCCTGAGGTTGCGTCTGCGCACGCGCCCCGTGAAATGAAAGTGGTTTCGCCCAGCGCTGTCCGCGTAGGTAAACGAGCCCAGGGACCGATACCGAGTGCAGCGCCTGAGATGTTTGGCGTGTGCTGGACGCCCAGCGCGGCAGCGGCCGTTGCGCCGGAATCCGCGAAGCGGAGCCAGGGCCGTGAAGGTCGTGGTCGCCGCTGCGGAGTCCGTGTAGGTGACCCGCGTGCCGCTGCCGACGCGGAAGCTGCGCGGACGGAGCGTGAGGGCGCTGATCGTGGGAGGCGAGCCGCCGGACTGGAAGTGAGCGCCGGACCCCCCCGGCTGGGCCCCCGGCGTCGAGCCGCCCGGTCCGCCGGCGCTGATCGCAAGTGCGGCGCTGATCTGCTGGTTCGATCCCGCGTGATTGCTCGCCGTCACTCGGCAGGTGTAGCTGCCGGGCGAGCCGGCGATGATCGAATTCGACGTAGCGGAGATCGCGGCGCCGTTCTCGGCCCAGCTGTAGGCATAGCTCTGCGGGGCGCGATAGTCAAAGGATGAGGAGAGGTCCGCCGCCCACGTTCCCGGTGAACACGACAGGGCGGCGCCGACGACGCCGGCGCCGCTGATCTGCGGCACCCCTGCCGGACTCGGTGGATGCAGCAGCGCGGGGAAGGCGGGCCCCTGCGCAGTCGCTCCGGCTGTCGCCAGATCGCCTCCTCCGCCGCTCCCATCGAGGCGTGCGAAGGAGAGCTTGTTTGCGAACGCACTCGCCCAGTAGACGCGTCCGGCGTCCGGGTCGATCGCCACGCCTTCCGGCTCATTCAGGCTTGCGCTGCCCGTCGGGAGGTCACCGCCGCCGCCGCTCCCGTCGCGGTTTGCGAACGAAATCCTGTTGGCAAAGGCATTGGCCCAGTAGATCCGTCCCGCGAGCGGATCGATCGCCACGCCGATCGGCTCATCGACCCTTGCTGCGCCGGTCGCAAGATCGCCCCCTCCGCTCCCGTTGAGGTTCGCAAAGGAGATCCTGGCGGCGCCGGCGTTCGCCCAGTAGATCCGACCCGCCGCGGGATCGACCGAAACTCCTTCGGGCTGGCCGACGCTCGCCCCGCCGGTCGCCAGATCGCCGCCGCCGCCGCTTCCGTCGAGACGGGTGAAGGAAATCTTGTTGCTCAGCGCATTGGCCCAGTAGATCCGCCCTCCAGCCGGATCGACGGCCACCCCGATCGGCTCGTTGACGGTCGCTGCGCCGGTCGCAAGATCGCCGCCTCCGCTCCCGTCGAGGTTCGCGAAGGAGATCTTGTTGGCGAACGCATTGGCCCAGTAGAGCCGCCCCGCGGCCGGATCGAGCGCCACCCCCTCGGGGCTGCTGAGGCTCGCGCCGGTCGTCGTCAGATTCCCGCCAACGCTCCCGTCAAGGCTTGCGAAGGAGATCTTGTTCGCGCTCGGGTTCGCCCAATACAAGCTGTCTGTCGCGGACGCCGCGGGCGTTGCTGCCAGGCCCACAGCAATCGTCCAGGCAGCGATCGCCGCCGCCGATCCAGCTCGCGCCAGTTGACATCTCATTGGGCAATCCTATTCGGCAGCGCGGCGACCTCGCGCCGCCAGCGATCGGGGGGCGACGTCAGGAAACCGTCACGACGTGCGTTGCGCTTGCCGTGAGTCCCGCGCTGTCGGTGACGGTGATCGTGACCGTGTAGCTGCCAGCTCGCGGGAAGCGGTGTATGCCGGACGACTTGGTTGCCGTCGTCCCGTCGCCGAAGGTCCACGCGTAGCTGGTAATCGACCCGTCGGGATCTGCCCCCGAAGCGGCGAAGCGGACATACGTCGAGTTCGGGTAAGCGCTGAAGGTGAACGCCGCGGTCGGGCTCTCGTCGACGGGAGGAGGCGGCGGCGGACCGGCGGCGTTGACCGTGATCGACTGACTGGTACTCGCAGACAGCCCGGCGCTGTCGCCCACCGTCAGCGTCACGAGATAGCTCCCTGCCTGGGCGTAGGTGTGGCTCGGGTTGGCGCCCGTCGCCGTGGCACCATCACCGAAGTTCCAGCTATAGCTGGAGATCGAGCCGTCAGGGTCGCTGGAGGCCGTGCCGTTGAAGCTGACCGGGGATCCGGCCGTTGCCGCGCCCTGGCTGAACGACGCGGTCGGCCGCTCGTCAGGCTGAGGTGCGGCGCCCGAGCGCTGGCGGCAGGCACGATCGATGTTGCTCCACTCCTCCTGGAGCCAGTAGTCGCCACCGGCTATCAGCTGGTTGAACTGGGCTCCGGACGGACCGCCGAGCGGCGAGCCGAACGTGAAGTTGCACTTATCGCCGTTCTCGTTTCCCTGTTGGTCGTACCAGGCGGTCCCCAGCGGATCGGTGATCGTCTCGTTGTTCTCGTGACTGAGGACGTTCAGCGTCGCGTCGGCGGGATCGCCATTTGGACGTTGTCCCGGATCGCAGCCAGGGATGGCGGCGTAGGGCATGTTTGCGTACAGCACGCTGCCGGTGCCGTTATCGAAGCTCGAGTGGTAGGCGCAGTAGTCGCTGAACGAGCAGGTGCTGCCCGTTGAGTCAAAGCAGCTACCGACGTTTGCGGGAAAGAAGACGTAGTAGACGGCGCCGAGGCCGCGAGGCAGGTGGTTCGCGCTGACGACGCGGTCCAGTTCCGCGGAGACTTGAGCGTCCGTCAAGCACGGGGCGCCGTTCCGCGGCGCACAGCCATTGGCCGGGTAGGGCTGGGTGTCGACGATCGCCCCCCCGTAGCTCGCGTTGTAGGCGATCGGGGCGCGGACGCCGTTCAGCGAGTCGTAGTACTGGGTGTCGGTGGAGTAGACGTTGGTGCCACTACCGCTGTCTGCCGCCACGCCGCCGAAGTAGTTCTGGATCACGCTCTTGTAGGACGAGGTCGTGCTGGTGCCGGGGGGCTCCCAGAAGATCGCGTAGTTGGCGTCGGAATGCATCACCTGCCCGCCGTGGTAGGAGAGGTTGCCGTAGCTGCCGGCGATGTTGGGGGCCGCGGCGCCAGCCAGGTGATGGCCGACCACTCCGAGGAACTTGCCGTGGGGATTGGCGCTGCCCGGAGCGGCTGACGCCCCGGCCGCTGCGGCGAGCAGCACGGCGAGCGAGAGCACGGCGCACACGAGTGCCCGGATCCTGGCGGGCCGATGCGGCGCCCTCGGCGATGAAGTCATTTCCCCTCGTCTCATGTACTTCGGCAGCGCGCGGCGGCGTGGACACTGTAGCGCGTCCGTACCCTTCCTTCGATGCGTCGCACTGCCGGGCCCTTGCGGAGTTTCACGGTGCGCCTGCTCGCTGCCACCGTCTATCGCCGCCTGGTGCTGTTTGAGACTGACTTTGCCAACTACTCGGCGGGCGAGCCCCCGATCGCCGGCGTGACCGTGGCAGTGCTCGAGGCAGACGAAACCGAGGAGTACCGCGTGCTCCGGCCGGACACGCCTGCGGGGGAGGTACGCGCCCGGCTCGCAGCCGGCGACCGCTGCTTTGTGACACGCCGCGACGGGCGCCTGGTGCGGGCGCTGTGGATCTCGCGTGAGTCGGCGAGCAGTCCCTATCTACGCAGCGAGCTGCCGCTCGCGCCAGACGAAGCCTACGTTCACGATATGTTCGCCGCGCCCGAGGCGCGGGGAGGGGATATCGGGCGAGCGGTGCGGGCCATGCTGGGGCGAGTTTTGCGCGCGGAGGGCTGTCGTGTGATGATCGCGCTCGTGCTGCCGGAAAACCACGCCGCGCTGCGGATGATGGCCCGCCAGGACTACCGTCCCGTTGCCGTCGTCGCGTCGCTGGGAATCGGATCGCGAGTGCGCATCTTTCGCCGGCGGCTTCCCCGGCGCTCACGCCACGGCCGGTGAGGCGGCGCCGTGTCCGGGCTTCACAGCCAGCGCAGCCACGAAGTGGCCGGTGAAATAACGCACGGGGGATGATTCGAGCGACTCGAGGCGCAGCACGCGAGCGAGATACCGGTCGGTCTGCTGCGAGCCCAGGGTGCTCCTCGCGCCTCGCGCGGCGTAGGCGCCGGCAAGCTTGGGCGGGCAGTGCATCACGGCAGTCGTCTGCTGCACATCCAAGCCGCAACGCTCGAGCGTGGCGGCGAGGCCCCGCCGCCCGAGCGTCCTGCCGACGTAATAGGGGACGATCCGCAGGCGCCGCATCGCGCTGAAGCTGAGCGAGGTCCGCAGCGCGACGATCGGGTTCTGGCGGTTGTCGAGCGTGATCAGGAGCCGTCCGCCGGGGCGGATCACCCTCGACAGCTCGCTCGCGGCGAGCACGAGCTCTGCGAGGGAGTCGAAATGGTCGAGCGTCGAGTTCGACACCACGGCGTCGAACTCTCCGTCGTCGAACGGCAACGCTCGCACGTCAGCCACACGGGCGTCGAGCCCGGGATGGCGGGCGCAGGCAGCTCGCACCACCGCTGGTGCAACGTCGACGCCGATGACCTGCCCGCCACGGGCTGCAAGCTCGGGGTAGAGCCCCCCCGCAACGGCTTCGTCGAACAGGTCCGTCTTGAGGATCTTTCCGTCTGCAGGCGTATCAACCAGCCAGCGCCGCAGCAACCGCGCGTTGACGGCGTCGCTGTGGGCGCGCCACAGCCGATGGGCGAGCGTTGGCTCCCAACCGGCGAGAATCGAGTCCCAGTAGTCGCTCGGCTGCGAAGCGCTCCAGGCCTGCTCGCTCATCGTTTGCCCACCACGGGCGTGCTCTCGCCTCGGGCATGCTCGGAGAACAGGGCGACGAGGGCGTAGGGCGCAAACCAGACGATGTAGAAGTAGGACCAATAGGGCAGCGCCATCTCCGCTGCGATCAGCACCGCAGCTGCCAGGGCGGCGGCCTGAGTCGCGCTCTTCTTCCTTGGCACGAATGCCACCAGCACGGCTAACGCGATCGCACCCGCGTCCCATGCGGCGTGCGGCCACGTCAGCCAACTGAATTGACCCCAGAGGCTGAACGGGGACGTGCGCTTCACCTGGAACAGGGCGCCGTCGAGAGTCTTTGCGAGTGGGGCGTGTGGCGCGAGCAGGAGCGCGAGAGCACCCATCAGGGCGAGCGCCGCAGCTGCGGGCAGAAGAAGCTTGAACTGCCGCTTGCCGTCAGCTAGGGCGAACAGCGGGATCAGTGCTCCTGGCGCGAGCTTGGCGGCGGTCGCCAGGACGATGCCTACGAGGCGAGATGCGGGGCGTGCGAAGGTCAGCAGCGAGAGCAACAACAGGCAAGAGATGAGCGCGTCGTTGGTGTTCGAGGACAGCGCATAAAGCGCGTATGGATAGCTCAACCACGCGTAGGCGAGTCCGAGCCCGAGCAGGCGACCCTCGCGGCCGCCTCGCATCCGCCTGCCGAGCAGGAGCAAGCCAAGGGCGGTCAGCAGGTCGAAGAAGATCGCCGCAGCGTGGGC
>JBPCQX010000218.1:0-10139 GCA_050997675.1 Solirubrobacteraceae bacterium | reverse complement strand
CACCTCTACCGAATCAAATACCAGCAAGCCGACCCGGACACCATCGACGAGGAGGTCACAGCCGCCTAAACTCACCAGCGGGAACCTGAACCGCGCGCGAATCTACAGCGGTAAATGGACGCGACCGCCGCAAGCACGCGGGCCCGGTTTTCGCGCATTGTGGGACTCGGCGCCGATCGGGGTCGCGAGTCCTGCTTTCGACTCAGCACGCGTCCGCGGCCATCTAATGCTGCGCGACGCGGTTGGACGGACCCCGTTCATCGGTCCACCTGCTGTAACCGTCGCGCGGCCTTGAGCGCGAGCGGCGCTGGGCGGGTCATGTGCTTCATGCAGCGGCTCGTCCCGCGGCACCTGAGCGACCCGCCGATGGCTCCGCGCGCGATCTGGATTCTGGCGGGTCATCGTTAGCGCTAGCTCGCGACCCGCAGGTAGCGGACGACGGTCGCTCCCCGACTTGCGCTGGCGCGACCAGTGGTCGTCAGGGCGACGCCGAACCCGCCGGGTAGCCCGGTGATCCCTTGGTATTCCCCGAGCGATCCGCCCTCGTTGAGGTTCACCCCTTCCCCGGGCCGAAATGGCCCGGCGAGTCTGAGGCGAGCCCAGGTGCCACCGCGGTCCGGAGAACTCGCGAGATGCGCGACCACGTCCGTCGCGCCCGCGGCCCCGCCAGCGCCGGGGGCGCCCTGCAGCCACAGCACCCCAACGCGGCCGCCGGGGGCGACGGCGACGCTGGACTCAAACGCGCGGGTCGTCGTCCGGGCGACGCGCAGCCGCCGCCAGGTCGCGCCGCGATCGCGTGAGCGAAACAGGAGAACCTCGCCGCCGCTCAGCCCTGAGAGCGCGGTCCAGGTCGCGTACAACGTACCGTCGGGTGCCTGGGCGGAGGAGATCAGGCAGCAGCCGCCCGGGTCGTTTAGCCTCATCGCCAGGTTGCCGACTCGAGACGGGGGGCCGAACCTGGCGCCGCCGTCGTATGAGCGCCGCGCCATCACGTGCTCTGTCAGCGTCGAGGTCGGCACGCCGCGTTCGTAGGCCCCGGACTCCGCGAGGCTGATGTCAGCACTCACCGCCACAAGCGCCGCGCGAGAGCGAAGCAGGCCGACGGCCACCGCGACGGTGCCGCGCGGCGTCGTCTCGAAAGCCGTTGGTGCAGCGAACCTGACGCCGCCATCCGGCGAACCTGCGAGCCCGAGCGTCCACGGCGTCGAACCGAGAGCACTGCTCGGGTCGAAGCTCTCGTACTGGACAGTCACGAGGCCACGATGCGCCGGGGCGGGGCTTAGCGGCGCGCGCTGCGAGGGGCGTCCGGAAAATGGCTCTATCGCGCGACGAAAGCTCGCGCCCCCGTCGGCCGAGGCCGCCAGAAAGACGTTATCGGCGCTGGAGTTCGATCCGAGGCCGATACCGCTCTCGTCGATGTAGACGTGCTCGCCTCCGCCGTAGGCGAGGTAGGGATCGCTGACGATGTCCGCGCGGCCCCCCTCGCACTTGGTCATGCCGTGTAGCGCCACCCGCCGCCAGGTCCGCCCCGCGTCGCGCGAGAGCGCGGCCACCGCGCCCACCCCGGCCCCATTGGAGCCGAGCAAGTAGGTGGCAACTAGACGCCGCGGATTACGGGGGTCGGCCACGACGAGCGGGTTGTTGACCCCCGCCCGCGCGCTGCACGTTCCGGTCAGCCCGGCCGGCCCGGAAATCGTCGACCGCAGGGTCACGCCTAGCGCGGCCGCACGCGCAGTTACCGCCCCGCAGCACACCACCAGCAGCGCGGCAACAAGACTCGCGGCCAAGCTACGCCCCACGAGCGCCGGCGAGCGGCGTTGGCCAGCGCGGTCCAGCAACGGGATGGATTCCATGACGTCCTCCTGTGGACGATGGTTGACGCGGGTGACGAAGCGGTTCGAGTGAAGTGTGCTCGTTCCAGCGAAGCTGGACGGCGCTGGAAGCGACCGTCAGGCTGCTGGCGCTCGGCGGCCACGGTACCGGCAAGGGGAACGATCCCCCAATCCTGTGGAACAGGAGCGGCACGATGCCGACCTGACTGTGCTGGCAATCCTCAGGATCGGTCCGAGGCGATGTGCTTAGGGTCGGTCCGAGCGAATCCACCTGTTCACCGATGCCTCTTACCGGAGTGGTGAATGAGTTGTATGACCGACACGGTGTTGTCGCCGTTGGTGACGTAGGCGCTCTCGGCTGCGGGATCGACAGCGATGGAGCCTGGATAGTTGCCGACCGCGACTTTCTTCGGGGTCTGGCTGCAGCCGGTGGCGTCGGAGCCGTTGCAGGTGGCGCCATTGATGACCGAGACGCTTGTGTCTTCGGTGTTGGTGATGTAGATCTTGTGGGTTCCGTGGTCAATGGCGACGCCTACCGCGCCGAAGCCGGCCGCGGCGGTGGCGGGCGTTTGGCCGCAGCCGCTGGTGTTCTGGCCGTTGCACGTCGCACCGTTGATCACCGACACGGTGCCGGGGTACTCGCCGTCGGCTAGGTTCGCGGTGTAGATGGTGTTCGTGGCCTGGTCGACCGCGATTCCCGAGGCGTTTGACCCGATCGGGGGGTTGGGCGCGATCGTGACCGTGGCTGGGGTTTGGCCGCACCCGGTGGTGTTCGTCGCGTCGCACGTGGCGCCGTTGATCACGTAGACGCTGTTGCCGAAGTATGGCGGTGGGTTGCCCGGCGCGGTGTTGAATAGGTTTGATGCGTAGATCGTGTTGGTCGTCCGGTTCACGGCGAGGTTGACAAGGGAGTTATGGGGGGCGGCGCCCGAGTTGCCCACGGCGATAGTCGCGGGCGTCTGGCCACAGCCGCCAGCGTTGGCGGCGTTGCAGCTGGCGCCGTTGAACACCGAGACGAGGTCAGGGCCGCTGCTGGTGATGGTCGCGACATAGATGGTGTTAGTCGCGGCGTTGACGGCGATGTCGTCTGGGTTTCCGCCGGGAACGTGGAGCGTTTGGAGGCTTGCGCAGCCGGCTTGGTCGGAGGCGTTGCAGGTGCGCGAATCGATCACCGAGACGGTTCCCGTGGTGCCTGACCCGGAGTTCGCGATGTAGACGGTGTGCGTCCGGTGATTGATCGCCACTGCGGCTGGGCCGTCACCGACGTTGACGACCGCGGGTGTCCGGTCGCATCCCGCCAGCGAATCGCTGTTGCAGTTGTCCGTGTTGATCATCGCCACCGAGTTTGCGCCTGAGGTGTCGTAGAGGGTGTGGGCGGCGGCGTCGGCGGCGAGTGTGCCTGGCTGGGATGTGAACGCGGGTGCGGGATGCCGGCACCCGGTCGTGGTCTGGGCGTTGCAGCGCGATGCCTCGATGACCGAGACGTTGTTGTCGACCTGGTTGGCGGTGTACAGCGTCTGGGTCTGTTGGTCGAGGACGACCGACTCGGAGTCTGATCCGGTGTGGATCGTCGGCGGACTGAGCGTCGCGCATCCCGCGAGATGGCTTCCGTTACAGACGTTGGTGTCTACCACGATCAAGGTGTCGTCCTTCTGGTAGACCACGTACACGCTATGCAGACGGGCATCGACGGCGACCCATAGATCGTGCTCAAAGCCGATATTTGGGAACGGGGTCACGGTGCCGGGCGTCTGGGTGGCGCACCCCGCCAGGTCGCTGGCGTTGCAGTGGCGCAGATCGAACGCGGAGATGGTGTTGTCGTAGTTGGCCGTGTACAGGGTGTTGGTCGTCGGGTCGACCTTGGCGGAATTCACGCCGTTGGGATCGCCGGTGAGCGTGCCGATCGCGCCGCACCCCGTGAACACGGTCGCGTTGCACGTGTTCGCGTCGAAGACCGCCACGCCAATCACGGCTCCGACGTAGACGGTATGGCTGGTCTGGTTCACGTCCACGTCGTCCGGCGCGCTGCCGACGTTGACCGTGGGAAGCGCCCGGGTTGGACACGCGTTTAGGTCGGTCGCGTTGCAGGACGCGCTGTTGAGCATCGAGATGGTGTCGCCTCGCGTATTGTCGAAGTTCGCGATGTAGACGGTGTGGTTGACGGGATCGGCGAAGATCCCCAGCGGGCCTACCCCGACCGGGACGGTCGCGGGCGTCTGCCCACAACCCGCCGAGTCCAGCGCGTTGCAGTTCGCGCCGTTGAACACCGACACGGTGTTGTCGGTGTTGTTGGTCACGTACACGGTGTCGGTCTTCTGGTCGATCGCGATCGTGCTCGGCTCGTTCCCGACCTTGATCGTCGGCCACGGCCCCTTGCAGCGCGAGACGTCGCGCGCTTGGCAGTCGCGCGCGTCGATCACCGAGACCGTATTCCCGTTGGCATTCGGCCCGTTCGTGTTGAAGCCGTTCGCCACGTAGATCGTGTGCGTGTTTGCGTCGACTGCGAGCGTCGACGGGCCGTTGCCGACCGGGGCTGACCCGACCAAGGACGAGCCGAAGCCGAAGCCGAGCGGCCCGCTGAACCCGCTGAAGCTGCGTTGCTCCGGGCGGCTCGACGCGTTCCAGCCTGCTCGCAAACGCGTGTCTTGGACGTACCGAGCCCGTCCAGACACAGCGCCGCGCTTGATCGTATTTGCGCCCGCCGATCCGGCAGCGGGCGCGAGCGCAACGAGACTAGCGAGCAGCACCAACGAGAGGTTTCGGGTTCGAGTCGACACGCCAGCCCCCAACGGATTGATTGGTGAACGGCGCGGATCATCCAGCAGCTGCCTGGCAAAAACCTGGCATTCGCCCCGAGCAGGTGCTTTGATCCCGCTCGTGCTGCGGTTTGCCGTGCTTGGGCCGCTTGAGGTATCGCTGAACGGGGGCCCGGTTTCACTCGGGGGGCGCAAGCAGCGGACGCTGCTGGCGGTGCTGCTGCTGCACGCAAACGAGGTCGTCTCGCGAGATCAGCTGATCGACGCGCTGTGGGGGGAGCGCCTCCCGCCGAGCGCTGCCGAGTCGCTGGACGCCTACGTCTACCGGCTGCGCAAGCTGCTCGGCCACGATCGACTGCCGCGAGAGCGAGGCGGCTACATGCTCCGGGTCGAGCCCGGCGAGCTGGATGTCGATGAGTTCGAGCTCCTCGTGGCCAGCGCCCGCCGGGCGGCCGAGGCCGAAGACCATCGCGCAGCCGTCGATCCGCTGACCGAGGCGCTCGCGCTGTGGCGTGGGCCGGCGTGGGCCGACATGCTCGAGCTGGCGCTAGCTAGTGCGGAGGCTCAGCGCCTGGAGGAGCTGCGGCTCAGCGCGCTGGAATCCCGGATTGAAGCCGAGCTCGCGACAGGCAGTGGGGCGGAGCTCGTCGGCGAGCTTGAGCAGCTCGTGTCTGAGCATCCCCTTCGAGAACGGCTGCTCTCGGGTCTGATGCTCGGGCTGTATCGCGCCGGACGCCAGACCGAGGCGCTCGACGCGTTCCGGGCAGCCCGCCGACGACTCGTTGACGAGTTCGGCCTCGAACCCGGCCGCGAACTGCACGAGCTCCAGCAGCGGATCCTCCAGCACGATCCATCACTCAAGGCGCCACGCCCGTTCCGGCCGGCGCGAGGATCGCGCAGCCGTCGCACGGTCGCGGTCGGCGCCTTGACTGCGCTCGCCGCCGTCGTGGTCGGGTTCGCGCTCAGCGCCGGCGCTGCGAACCGACAACCTACTCTGACAGCGGGGGCCAGCGGGATCGTAGCCGTGCGTGTGGGAGCGGACCGGGTCGCGGCGGCGACGCCGCTGACCGGGCCGCCATCGGCGGTCGTTACCGGTTCGGGTTCGGTCTGGGCCGCGGACGCCAGCAACGGGACGGTCTCCCGGATCGATCCGCACAGCGGTGTCATCGTCGACCGGATCGCGGTCGGTGGTGATCCGGCGAGCATCACGAGCGGCGACGGAGCGATCTGGGTCGCGAACACGGTCGGCGCGACGATCCTGCGGATCGACCCGGCGACGGAGACCGTGACCCAGACGATCGCGCTCGGCGGGTCTAATCCGGACGCGCTGGCGTTCGGCGGGAGCCGGCTCTGGGTCGCCGACTCTTCCAGCCGGGTGCTTTACGAGGTGGACCCGAGCACCGGAGCTCGCCTGCGGACGATTCCGCTCGGAGTGTCCCCCACCGCAATCGTCTTCGGAGCGGGCGCGCTCTGGGTGGCCGACTACAACAGCGCGGCGGTGCTGAAAATCAGTCCGAGCTCGGGGCGAGTCATGGGCACCGTGCGCGTCGCAACCGGGGCGGCCTCGCTGGCGTTTGCCGTCGGCGATCTATGGGTCGCGAACAGCCTCGCCTCGACCGTCTCGAGGATCGACCCTGCCACCCTTACGGTCCGCGCCACGATCCCCGTCGGCAGCGGTCCGTCCGCGGTGATCGCCGCCGGCGGATCGGTGTGGGTCGCGAACCAGTATTCCCGGAGCGTCTCGCGAATCGATCCACGCCGCGACGCGGTGTCGGCGACCGTAGCGGTTGGTGGCATGCCCACGTCGCTGACGGCCGGCGGCGGCAGGCTCTGGCTGGGCGTTGACGGGAGCGGAGCCCGCAATCGCGGAGGACGGCTCGTGATCGCCTCGGTCGCAACGTTCCCCTCGGTCGATCCCGCCTTTTTCAACTCCACAGAGCCGCCAGCGTTCGGCGGCCTGGCCTACGACACGCTCGTCACGTTTGACCACACCGGCGGTGTCGACGGTCTGCGCCTTGTGCCAGACCTCGCGCTCACGCTACCGACACCAACCGACCGCGGCCGAACCTACGCGTTCTGGCTGCGACCGGGGATCCGCTACTCCAACGGCACCGCCGTCCGCGCCGGCGACTTCCGCCGCGCGATCGAGCGCCTGTTCCGTGCGGGCTCGCCCGGCACCGACTTCTACCCGGCCATCGTCGGCGCCGTCGGCTGCGTCGCGCGGCCGAAGAGCTGCGACCTCGCGCGCGGGATCGTCACCAACGACGCGGCCCACACCGTTGTCTTTCACCTCACCACCCCCGACCCCGCGTTCCTCTACAAGCTGACCGAGCAGGACTACACCGCGCCGGTACCACCCGGCACCCCCAACCACAACACCGCGCTGCACGCTATCCCTGGCACGGGCCCCTACCGGATCGCCCGCGCCGACCGAACCGGAGTCTATTTCGCTCGGAACGCGTTCTTCCGGGAGTGGTCACACGCCGCCCAACCGAACGGACACCCAAACCTGATCGCGTGGCGGTACCTGCGTTCACAGCACGACGCGGCGAGCGCCGTCCAACACGGACAAGCCGACTGGTTCGACGGACTGATCCCGCTGTCCGACTACCACCAACTCGCCATCCAATCAGCCGCCCAACTGCACACTCACCCCCTGTTCGCTGTCGAATTCTTTGCCATCAACACGCACCTCGCCCCATTCGACAATGTCCTTGCCAGGGAGGCGCTCAACTACGCCATCAACCGCCGGGCGATCGCTCAGATGTACGGCGGACCCGCGTTCGCGACACCCACCTGCCAGCCGCTCGCACCCGGGCTGCCCGGATACCGCCGCTACTGCCCCTACACCTCACACCCCAGCCCAACCGGAGCCTATACCGGCCCCGACGTCACCCACGCCAAGCGCCTGGTCACGCAGTCCGGGACCCACGGCGAGCACGTCACCGTCTGGGGCTCACCCGACGAGGGCTACATCCCACCCGACGTAGCGGCCTACACCGCCGGCGTCCTGCGCTCGCTCGGCTACCGAACCACCCTCCACCTCGTCCCGAACGCGTCGATCACCAAGACGATGTACCCACGCTTCCAACTATCCACCACCGGCGACTGGCTCGCCGACTACCCCGACCCGTCCTCCTACCTCCCGCCGTTTTTCAGCTGCAACGGCAGCGACAGCAACGGCTACGCCTGCGACCCGGCGCTCGACCGGAAAATGCGAAAGGCTGCATCCCTCGAACTCGACGCTCCAGCCGCTGCAAACACCCTCTGGACATCGATCGATCACACACTGACTAACCGGGCCGACTGGGTTCCTACCGTCAACGTCCGAGAAGTCGACCTCGTCTCCCAGCGCCTCGGCAACTACCAATTCAACCCCGCCTGGGGCTTCCTCGTCGACCAGAGCTGGGTGCGATAACTCACGCGCAAGCCGCGTCTGAATGAGCGCGCCGTGTCTAGCCGCTTCCGTTTCCACAGGCACCAGCAGCGCAAAACATCAACGAGGCGATCGCGTTGGTGCATCCGGACCGCCGGGCCGACGCCGGGTGAAAGGAGCCACCACGACCGGACCTCGACGCGCTCGGTCCTGATGCAAACGGAGCGCGTCGCACGTCCGACACGGTCGCGGCGGCGCATGCGCGCTGAGTCGAAAGCGACTCACGACCGACACGGCACTTCGACCTGCTCGTCGCCAAGCCCGCGCCTCGGTGCTTGCACGGTCGCTGCTAACAGTCGGGTCGATGCAGAAGTATCACGCGAACCTGTCCGCGCTTCCGGGTTCACGAAGATCCGGCAGTGTCGCGGCCTTCTCGCTGGAGCTACCGCGCTCCCGCTATCGGCCGTAGGCGGCAGTCTCGATGCGCGCGTGGAATGTCCGCGCCGTTTCTAATGGACCCCACATTGCAGCGTTGCAGCCGACGGGGCGGCGTTATGCCGAGGAAGTCGCCATCAAAACCCTGGATGAGCTGGCCACACGCGAACTCCGGTAGGCGGCTCGGCATAACTGCGGGCTCGGCATACGATGAACTTCCACAGCCACGCGATCGGCTTGTCGGGCTGCTTGGGATCGCCGTAGTCGATCCGCAGCTTGCCGCGCGACCCGTTCTTGAGCGTCTTGGTCACGTCGGCGCGGAACTCCTCCATCACGAGACGGATGCCTCGCACAGCGAGCTCGGCGACTAGGTCGCCGGACTGCGTGTGCGGTGAGCCGTCGTAGTCGCTGCCCAACAGGCCGTAGACAAAGAACCGGGCCACCGTTATGTCGCCGGGGTCGAGGGTTGCCAGGTTGTTCATCAGCGAGCGGCCGACGTCGAGGTTCGCGCCGTGCGCCTGCTCTGCGAGCTCGCGCACGCGGCGGCCATACTCGCGACGCGCGCCCTCGACAGGGTCCGCGGGGTGGGCGCTGCGCTCCCTGGCCGTCTGCTTGCGCTCGGTCTTGGTGTGCTCGGCCCGCTCCTGCAGCTCCTCGGCAGCACGCTTGATCGCTCTCTTCGCGAGCTCGCGGTACAGCGGCCGATCAACGATAATCGGCGTGCACCGGTCGAGCTCGATCATCACGCCGGCGGCCCGCGCCTCGTCGACGTCCTGCTCGTTGAAGCGGATCGTCGGTGGTCCGTAGGCGTACTGGTTGACCTGCCGGTGGAGCTTCTCGGCCTCGGCGAGCTGCTCCGCGGCCTTCTTCCCCAGTCGCAGCTCCTCCACCTCGCGGGGGTCAAGCTGGTGAAGGTAGGCGGCGAACACCTTGCTGTCGGTCTCGCGCAGCGCGTTCCCGAGCACGTAGCCGGGATCTGAGACCAGCTGGCTCGCCGCCCACGTGTTGCCGTCTTGATCGGCGGCGATGTAGTCGACGAGGACCTCGAGCAGCTGCTGGCTGACCGATCCGATCGCACGCAGCTGGTCGACGGCGGACAGCGGAACAACTCCGGCTCCGACCAGCTCTCGGGCGCGCTCGGGGAGCTCGAGCAGCTTGACGCGCGCGGTCACCCTGGCCTTGGGCCAGCCGAGCGCCTGAGCCGCCCCGTCCTCGGTCAGGCCCTTGTCGAGCATCGCCTTGACCGCGGCGGCCTCCTCGTCGGCCCGGAGGGCGAGCCGCGTTATGTTCTCGACGGCCCTGTCCGCCTGCTCGCCAGCGCTATCACGGATGACGACCGACACCTCGACGAGGCCGAGCTTGGCGGCAGCCGCGATGCGGTGGAACCCGGCGACGAGCTCGTACTCGAAGCCGGTCGCGGCGATTTCGCCCTGTGCGGGGCAGACGACAATCGGGACGAGCATCCCTTGCAGCGCGATCGACGCAGCAAGCGCGCTGACGTGCTCGGCGTTCAGCGCGCGCACGTTCTCCGGGACATGGATCCCCTCGAGCGGCACAGTGAGTCCGCCGTTGGCGGGTGCGGTGGTGGCCATCAGGCCCTCCCTTATTTCATTGGGGCCTCGCCGGGCGCGGGGCCGTTGCCCGACCCCTCACGCACCCGGCAGGGTGCGAACATGGGGGGAGGGGCGGCCCGCGTCCTGGCCGACCGGCCTCCCACCCGGTTGCATCAGATGCGACTCG
>JBPCQX010000217.1:0-17004 GCA_050997675.1 Solirubrobacteraceae bacterium | reverse complement strand
GAGCGCGTCATCGAGGTCGGTCACGAGCCCGGAGGCGGCTTCTTCGATCTTGTTGGACTCTTTGCCGATGTGGTGGATCGCGGCTGCTTTGACGGGCCGGCGGGATAGCAGACCCACGGTGGCGCGGTTGCAGGGTTGTCCGTCGGGTCCGAGGCTCTTTGCTTCGGGGTGGGTTCGGTGGTCGGCGAGCACGCTGCGGTAGGTCTTGACGATTACCCGGCCGTCGATCGCGCTTGCGAGCTGCTCGCCGTCGCCGTCGTCGGTGACGATCTTGTACCGGCTGCCGGGCTCATAAGCGTTGGTCCAGGGCAACCGTCGCCACTTGCGCGGGTCTGATTCGTAGGGCGCGATGAGCAGGAAGCGCTCCGGGATGTTTTGGAGCCCGGGGTTGGCGACGTGCGCGACGAGCAGGAAGTTGTAGGGGCGGATGCGTTCGGCGGCCGGGCGCTTGCGGCCCTGTTCGGTGGAGGGCTTGAGCAGCCGCGGGCTTGTGATGGTGGTCCGGGTCAGCGCGGGCCGGTCGAGCCAGTCGGGCTCGTCGGAGTCCGTGCTCGTCGAGCGCTGCCCGCGGGCCGGGCGCCGGCTTGTCATGTTTCGTGCCGGCTTGCGGCGCGCCTTCGGTTGGCTGTCTGAGGCGCTTTGGTGCGGCGCGTCGATGCGGATGATGTGCTGCCAGAGCTGGACGATCCAGTCCCGCGACTCGTTCTCGGGATTGGTGGGGTTGAGCAGGTGCCCGAGTCCGTGCTCGGAGTGCTTGCGCAGTCCGTCGAGCGTGTCCGTGGGCTCGTCTGAGTCTGCCGGCTCGTCATCCTCGGCGTCGTCCTCGTCGGTGATCTTGCGGAGGATTGGCTGCCCGTGCTGGTCGAGGTTGTAGAGCGTGTAGCGCTTGGCTGAGATCGAGTAGCAGTGAAGCTGTCGGCGCTCTACGTCCGGACCGTAGTTCTCGGCTTCGATCTCCAGCACCGAGCCGGGCACGATCTGGCGGTCGTAGGGGTTGAGGCTCTCGAACCGCTGCACGATCTCGTCCACCTGCGCCCATGAGAGCGCCCGCACGCTCTCGCGGCCGTCGGAGTCTCGCATGGCGCCGCCGGGGCATGGGACGAGCCCGCCGTGCTGCGTGGCGACGATGGCCATGGAGTCGGTGTCGCAGAACGCCCAAGTGCCGCGGGCCTGGGTGACGAGCGTTTCGAGGGTGGCGAGCATGAGCCGGGCGGCGGCGGTGATGCACGCGGCCATCGGAGGGAACGCGAAAGCGCCGGGCTGCTCGGGCGCGGTCACGGACGCGGTGAACGGGTTATCGCCAAGCCCGTAGACGGTCACCTGTTGCCGCTGTCCGCCAGGCAGCTCGCGGCGGTTCATTTCTGCATAGATGCCGTAGCCGGTGCCGGTCGCGAACGTCTTGAGAAAGCGGCCGGTCGGCCCGGTCTTATCGTCAAGCTGCCGGCGCTGTTCGATCGCCGCGCGGAACAGGTCGTGACGGAGTGGGTCGATCTCAACCTCGCCGCGGAGCTTCACCGATCGCAGCCCTCGCTGCCGGCCGACGGGCACGAGTCTGATCGCCTGGATGATCTCGGGCGTCTTGCCGGTGATCAGCTTGGAGGCGATCACGTCCGGGAGCGCGTACCACATGGGCTCGTCTGACCAGAGCGGGTTTGAGCCGATCCCCCAGGAGCGGGCGTTGCCGTAGCGGGCGCGGACGGGGAGCACATGGTCGGCCGGCTTGATCTGCACCAGCGCGGGCAGCTCCTGCCACGTCGCAGGGTTCAGGCACGCTTCGAGGTCGATCGTGCTGACGAGCGTTCGCACCTCGGCGGTGGCGTCTTGCACTTCGATCCGCGCGGCGGTCACGTGCTGCCACAAGCCCATCAGCGCGTTCACGGTCGGATACATAGAGAGGAAGTCGAGATAGACGACCGGGACCGCCACGCGACGGATGAGGCATTCGGCCCGTCCGCCGTAGTAGGCGCTCATCGCCTTGCCGAGCACGTCCCGGGGGAAGTCGGCTTGGCGCTCTCGGCGCGAGCGGACGCCCATCGCGTCGAGGTAGGACTTGCCGATCGACGCGGGTGAGAACGCTTTGGTGATTTGCAGGCTGATCGGGTGCCGGCGGTACTCCCGCACCACGGCCTCGTATAGCTTGGCGGTGGCGGCCACGTCGTCACGGCAGTAGTCGATGTATTCGGGGGTTATCTTGCCGTGCTCTGCTTCCTGCTTCTTGTACGGCTCTTTTTGCTTGCCGGTTGGTATTCCTCGCCGCTCGCATCCGGCGTTACCCAGCACCTTGTGGTGTGAGACCTTGAAGGCCTCACAGGCGCTCTCCAACGAGTGCCCTTTGTCTGTTAGCGCGAACGCGATCGTGCGCAGGTCGAGCAGATGTCCGCGGAACGATTGCCCGTCAGCGGTGCGGTCGCGGTCCTCGATTTCGTGCGGGGCGCTGAACTGTTTTAGCGCCCGCTTGGAGTCGATCGTCTTGATTCGCAGCTCGGGCCGGTAGCGGTTGGGCTTGCCGTCGTGCTCGAAGTAGCGCAACGTGAACCCTCCGGCGAAGCTCGATGCTTGCCGCTGCCTTCTTGTCTTGCCGCCGCGGGTTTCGGTCCAGTCGGTCGCGAGCCGGGAGAGGTCGAACGGCAGGTTGAAACACACCACGAGCGCGCGGTTGCGGTAGGCGGCGGCATGCAGCAGCTCCCGCATCTCGGAGGCAGGCAGCAACTGGATTTGGATCGCCGCGTCCTCGGTCAGCGAGTCGCCGGGCGTCCAATCGACAGCGGGTTCGCGGTACTTCGCGTACTTCCGCAGCAGCCGGTAGCCGTCGGGATCTTCGCCGGGCAACTCGTCTGAGTGGAAGATGCCCTCGTCCACGCAGTAGAGCTTTCCGCCGGTCCGGCGGGTGCGGTAGTAGCGGTAGACCCCGAACGTAAGCCGCTGCGCCTGACAGGTGGTGGTCTCGGTGTCGAGCACGAGCACGTAGCGGTCCTCGCGCTGAGCGCGCCCGCCACGCGTGCCCGGCTTCCGGCTGTTCTGCTCGGCGTCGGGGTCGGGCTCTGGTGTCTCGGTGAAGGCGCGCAGCGCGACCGGCAGATGATCGGGCGTCGGCCCGCTGGCCGCGCTTGTGGTCGTGAGCCTGGCCGCGGGCTCGGCGCCCAGCGCGCGGCGGTGCTGTCTCGGGTAAGTGGCAGGCTGGGCGCTCACGCCGCGGGCCTGTCGGTCGACGCTGGCGCCCGCCGGTGAAGGAAACGCTCGAATGCTGCGTGAGCGTTCGCCGGCTGCGCGGTTGACGCGAGCGCGGACATCAGCTCGATCCAGTGCTCGGCGAGCGCGTAGAAGCCGCGCACGGTCCCGACGAGCTGCTCGAAGTCGATCTCCGTGGGCTCTCCGAGCGCATCCGCCATGGTGGCGGTGGTGAGCTGCGCGACCGTGGCCAAAGCCGCGTTGAAGTCGCGCTCGATGATGCCCTCAAGCTCTCCGGCGCGCGGGTGAGCATGGAGCGTGGCGAGGTTGCGGGCAAGCCTGCGGGCGCCGGACGGTGAGAGTAGTCGGGCCGCGTCCTCTACGGTGAAGCCTTCAAGCAGCTCGACGCTGCCCGGCAGCGTCCCGGTGATCGCGGCCGCCAGCGCGGGGTAGACGGCTGCGAGCGCTTCGAGCAATTCGTCGACACTCGGGACCGGCGTGACTAGCTCCTGCCGGCGCCTGTGTCGGCGGTCGTTTAAGATCGGGCGCGGGCCGAGGGCGCCGGGACGATCGGGAGAGGTCACGGCGAGCAGTCGGAGGGTGAGACGACGGGAGCACTCGTTGCGCATGCCAAGATCGGCGGCGTCGGCATGACGAGCCTGAGCGGCGAAGACGGCGGCGAAGATGCCGGCGATTCCCTCGGTGAGCGGGTGGAGCAGCGCGAGGGCCGGGTCGCTGGGCGACGTGCTGCGACGGTTAATCAGCCCGGCGTCATACTGGCGCTCGGTCTGGGCGGCATGGCAGTCGCGGCAGAGCGTGACGGTTGCGCCCGGATGATTCGCGCGTAGCGCGATGTGGTGGCGCTCGAACCGGCCGGTGGTGGTGGCGCAGATCGTGCAGCGTTCGGTCTGACTGTGACCGTGTTCGGTCATGCCGCCAGCTCGTAGATGTCCTCGAAGTCAAGCTGGCCGCGGGCGGCCAGCACGTCGATCACGTCAAGGGCGGTTTCAAGCTCGTAGCCGCCGACACTGACGCCGCGGAACTGTGAAAGCTCGGAGCTGTCGCCGTGGTGCAGATAGCGCCCGACGGCGTTCCAGTAGCGCCCGAGGGTCTTTGATTCGCGCCGGCTGACTGCCACCGGCTCGATGCCCGTGTTCGTGAGGACGTTCATCTGCCGGTACATGCGGTCGCGCCCGAGCGTGTAGCGGGAGCCTGACCGCTTGACGGTCGCGCCCGCGTACCTGCGCACGCTGCGCGGGGTCGTGCCGGCGTGACGCGCCGCAGCGGTAAGCGACTGCCCGCGGCGCATGCCGGACAGCGTGTCGAGCGTGCGCTGATAGGTTGCGCGCTGGCTCCGCGTCAGCTTCGCGAACGAGTTCGCCGAGCGGATCGCTCTAGCCCGCGCCATCGAGCGGACCTCCCGCAGATAGTCGGCGACGTTCGTCGCGGACCTTCAGGCGGCGCTGAGCTACGCGCTCGGCCGCGGCCTCGAACGCCGGCAGCTCGCCGGGCGGGATGTACTGCCGCCCTGTGCGGTAGCGGCGGAGCGCCCGAGCCTTGATCTCGTCTCGACCCGCGCCCGACAGCGGAGGCTCGCTCCGTCGCCGTCCATCGGCGTCTTTGGCGCCGCGCGCGTGAAGCCACCACAGCGTGGAGCAGCGACCGTATGCCCACCCCTTACCCGAGCCGACACGTACATACGTCTTGCTGATCGGGTCCCCGATGTGGATAAGCCTCCCGCAGTACGGGCACGGAGACTCCCGCCGCGCCCGGACGTGTTCTAAAGCTGCGGCGCCGGCCGGCAGGCTCACGAGCTGTTCTTCGCGTTGGCTGTCTGCCGCGGCCTTCGACGGTACAATCCCGACCAGACTTTCAGGGCCAGATCGTCTGATCGAGCCGTGCCCCGCCGGGCGCGGCTCGTTCTCTATGCGCATAGCTACGTCACTCCGCGACCTTCCTCGCGCGGGCGCGGGCGTTGCCGACAACGGCGCTCAGCTCATCGACGACCGCGAGTGCGTCCTCGTCCCCGTAAAGGTCTGCGAGCGCGTCATAGAGTTCGCGGCCGGAGGACTTGAAGTTGGGACCGCCGAATAGCTTCCGGCACGAGGCGAGTAGCTCGGCGACATTCTCGGCGAGCCGTCGGGCAGCGACCTCCCAGCGCAGGGGCTCGTTGCGGCCGTCCGGCTGCTGGCGCCCGTCATCGTCTGCTTCCTCGGGCGCGGAGCGCTCGGTGGTCAAATTGACCACCCCGGCCCGGTACTTGCCGACGGTGGCGTGCGCGACTCCGACGAGCCGGGCGATCGCCCGATCCGACAGCTCTGGACGCTCTGCGATCAGGCGCAGGATCGCCGTGCGCTTCTCGGCGGTCGTAAGCGGCTTAGCTCCCTGCGTGCAGAGCAGCGCCAGCTCGTACGCGCGGTCGGCAGGCGCCCGCCCGTCCGGCTGGAAGACCCCGACTGAGACGAGATCGAAGCCGGTGCCGAGCCGCCGCCGTGACTCGTAGCGGTGCCGGCCGTCGGCCAGCAGGTAGCCGCCCTGGCCGTCGGCGACGACTACAAGCGGCGGCAGCGGGTCCGTCCACCCCTGCCCGTGACCGGCGGCGTCGCGCGCGTCGCGGATCAGCTCGGCGAACAGCTTGACGCGATCCTCGTCAAGTGCGTCACGCGGCCACGCGCGCTCATCGAGCGTGATCTGATCGAGCGAGAGCCCCGTAGTCTGCGGCGTTTGTGCGCTCACTGCGTCACGCCCTTGACCCGAGCCGCGATCCGGGCCTTCTTCCGCTGGAGCTTCTTCGCTGTCGCCTGCGGCCGGCCCGTCAATGAGGCGACGTCGAGCATGCCTCGCGGTTGATTCGACGGCTGGCGAGCTGCTCGCTTCGCCTTGCCGCCGCGCATCAACGGGTCACCCCGAGCTGCTCCCGCAGCGTCCGTTCTACGAGATCGAAGTGCGCGACGTAGAACCTGATCGCTCGGCGAACCTCGCTGCTCAGAGTGCGGTCGTGAGCCTTCGCCAAGCGGGCGACGCCATCTCGTTCTTCCCGATCGAGACGGAGGGCGATCCGCGAGTCATCCGCGGCGGGGCGTGAGCTGTCGAGAGCTATTGATGTCATGCGCGCAGTTTGCGACACCTTCAAACGGTGTCGAAACTGGACGCTGATCTCGGTATCATTTGAATGGTGCTCGGCTCGCAGCAGTCCCGCTACACAGCCGATGACTTGCTTAGCTCAGCGGACGCCGCCGGCCTGCCTCGGTCCCTCCCGTGGGTTCGCGGGCTTGTGAGAGACGGGCTATTGGATCAACCGGACAAGCACGGGATAGCGGGGCGGCGCGGAGGTAGGGAGCAAGGCACCTGGCCCGAGCGCCAGTTCCAGCTCTTCTTGGCGCTTCTAGACCAGATGCACAAAGGCGTGCAGCGCACCGCGACGCTGTGCAATGTGCCGGTAAGTCTGTGGCTGTATTTCGGTCCCGAGTACGTCCCCGTCCGTCAGGTCCGCCGCGCTCTGCGCACCTATGGGGGCCGCTATCGCGCAACCCCGAAGGAGCCGGCGCGCCATAGCGCGCGGCGTATCGCCGAGCTGTTCGCTGGCGGTGCGGATATGACCCGAAGCGACCGCACGCGGCTTATCCACGCGATCGTGGAGGGTTCAACGGCCGGGACTGTAGACCGGGACGCACTTACTCTGGCCGCTCGCCGCCTCTTTGACCCCGAACGCTCAAGCCGCACGGTCGGCCCGGCAGGCGCCCGACTCAGCCCCGAAGCATGGGTACGCACGATCGAGGCAAAACTCACCGGGCTCGATGGACTCGACGCATTCGACGAGCGGGCGTTCGAGGACGCCCGTCTTGCCCATCACCACCACATGGCCGACTACATAGAACGCCAGTCGGAGTTTGCAGGCGTCCGTGACATTGGCGCGATGTTCGAGCCGGTAACACTCGACCACCTGCTCAACACCGCTTGCCTGGACACGCTCACCGTGCTTGGCTTTCTTGAACTCAGTCGCGAGCGTGCGCCGGCCAGCGCCCGCCCAGCGCACAGAACCCGGTCTGCGCAGCCGAGCAGACGCTACCACCGTCCGAAGACCTCTGCTAAATCGCCCGCGCGACCGCCGGCACGGCCCGCGGGCACGGCACACGGAAAGAAGGCTTCCGCATGCAGCCCCAGCGTACCCCGCCGCCCAGGAGCGGCATCGCCGTAGCCCACGGCTACGGACTCAAGATCCACGTCGAGCACCGCCACCTGATCGTCGACGACGGCTTCGGCCGCCAGCGACGCACCCGCCGGTTTCATCGCACAAGCAAGCTGCGCCGGCTCGTCATCATCGGCCGCTCGGGCTACGTCACACTTGATGCGCTGCGGTGGCTGCGCGACACCGGCGCCGCGCTGGTGCACGTGGATACGAGCGGGGAGCTGGTCGCGGCGTCGATCGCGGCGGGCGCCGATCTCGCCGGGCTCCGGCGGGCGCAGGCACTCGCCCCGGACGGTCCGGCGGGGTTGGAGGTCGCCCGACACGTGCTGGCGGAGAAGGTCCGAGGTCAGGCCGCCGTCGCGGCCGAGCTGGGCGCCGCGCCGTACGTGCGCGACGCGCTCGACTGCGCGTTGACCGAGATCGAGGTCGGTCACGCAACGGCGATGCTGCTCGCGGCCGAGCGTGGCGCGGCGAAGGTCTATTGGAGGACGTGGTCGATGCTGCCGGTCCGGTTCTCGCGGCGAGAGCAAGTGAAGCTGCCGGAGCATTGGCACCGCTTTGACCGGCGCGCCTCGCTGATTACGGGCGGGCCGCGCACGGCCAGCAACCCCGCGAACGCGATCCTCAACTACCTCTATGCGCTGCTCGAAGCCGAGGCGATCTTCGCGTGCCATGCGACCGGGCTCGATCCCGGCCTCGGCATCTTCCACACCGACCGTGAGGGACGTGCATCGCTGGCGCTCGATCTCATGGAAGCCGCCCGGCCGGCGGTAGACGCCTACGTGCTCGCCATGCTGGCTCAGCGCACGCTCTCAGCGCGCGAGTTCGTCGAGACCCAGGAGGGATCGTGCCGCATCACCCCGCGCCTCGGAGAGCAGCTCGCCTCAACCTGCGAGGTCTGGCGCTCGCACGTCGCGCCGGTGGTCGAGTGGACCGCCAACACGCTCGCCCGGCACGCGCACTCGCGCGTGCCGAGCAGGACACCGCTGACGCTGGCGCATCATCGCGCCGCGCTCGACGACCGGATGCCGGCCCGCAAGCGCAGTCGGGCGCGCGTCAAACCTGTGCTCCCGCCGACATGCCGAGAATGCGGCAAGGAGCTGACGGACGGACGCCGTCCCTATTGCGAGGACTGCCGGCGGCAGCGCTGGATCGAGCAGGCCGCACGCAGCCGGCGGGCCGCCGCCGATGTGAGCGCTGAGCTGCGCGACGGGCTCGCCGAGCAGCTTCACGCCGCGCTGACCGAACGCCCCGGCGGAATGACACGCACACAGATACAGCGGTTGCTCAGTCGCAACGTGCCCGGCGAACGCATCCAAGCCGCGCTTGACCAGCTCGCGGCGTCCGGCCGCGCACAGCGCGAGCGCGTGCTTACCGCGGGGCGGCCTGCCGAGCGATGGGCCGCGCGGCCGCCCGACGGCTTGGAGGATCACCCATGACTCGCGGATCGGATGCGTCCTCGATCTTTCCGCTCTGTGCCCGAGGACAACCGCTCGCAGAATCGCGATGCGACGGTCTCCCGAGCGGGATTCGAGTGTGTCGCCTTCGTTTCCGTTCCGGTAGCCAGGCGCTCTGGATCGACGACTGCTGGAATCGGCGAAAGCAGGCGCTCGCGCCGACGAGCGGCCCAACGCATCGTCCTCGTGAGCCGGAGGACGGGCTGGCGTCGAGAGCAGGTACGTGGCGAACGCGTCCGCTCAGGCTTGCAAGGGCCTGCCAGAATGTCGCCATGGCTGTCGCACCCAAGCGGGTCAGGATCTCAGAGCCGGGCCTCGTTGGCTCCTACGATGTCGTTGAGCGCCGCCCGGACGGCTCCCTGCTGCTGCGACCGGAGCGCGAGTGTCTCTCGGACGTGCTGAACGACACCGAGGGTGCCGTGTTTCGAGACGAGAAGTTCATCGCCCATCTGGAGCGCGTCGCGGCCACCGAGGACGACCTTCCGCACGAAGGCTCCGAGTAGACGTGACGACATTCGAGCGGCTGCCGCGATTCGATCGCGAGTTTCGCCGCTTGCCGCGAGCTTCAGCGGGCGTTCTTGGAGATGCTGCCGACGTTCATCGCGGCGTTGCGCGCCGATCCTCCGTCATTCCCGCCTGGCCTGCGCGTTAAGCGGGTGCAGGGCTCAACCGGTGTGTGGGAGATCACGTTCGCGCCGGACGGCCGAGCGACGTTCGCCTACGGTGACGAGGTGCTGCCAGGCGAGCCCCACGTGGTTTGGCGCCGGGTCGGCGCGCATGACATCCTCGGCGACGCGTGACCGGCGACCGACCCGGCACGCCTTCAGTCGGCCAGCCGGGCTGGCCCCGATTCCGCGCGAAGGAGCTTGCGGTCAGTGCGAGTCGATTCCCTCGTTTGCCGGCAAACCAGGGAGCTGATGTGCGCCGTCAACCTCCGCGCTCAGCCCGGACAGCCGGGCTGTCGGCAAGGACGGACGGCCGCGCGGGAGGCGTTCCCATCGCGATAGGTGTTGAAGGGGCCGTTGGGCAGTCAGACTTCCGCATCGGCCAAAAACGCGTTGGTCACCATCAGAGCGGACGTCCGGGCGCCTGACACCTATCATTTGATCGCATCCTGGTTGTGCCCATAAATCGGAGCAAGCGGTTGAACCGAATCGAGACGATGAGTGCGGTAGCGGCGGTCTTGGCGGCTCTCCGCGACGCGATCCTGACCGGCGAGATGCCTCCCGGCGAACCGCTTGACGTTCGCTCGCTGGCGGAGCAATTGGGGGTCAGCCACATTCCGATTCGCGAGGCGCTGCGCCAGCTAGAGATCGAAGGGCTCATCGTCGCGCCACCGCGACGTAAGCCGGAGGTGGCGGCGGTGACAGTCGAGGAGCTGTCGGCAATCTACGAGCTGCGAACTATGGTGGAGGTTCCAACTGCTCGTCGAGCGGTGGAGCGCTCAACGGCCGCTGATCTTGCGCTCGTCCGCAAGGCATTCGGGTGTTTGGAGAAGGCCGCGAGCGATACCGGGTCCGTGGAGTATTGGGAGGCCCACCGCGAGCTGCATCGAGCGCTGATCGCGGCCGGCTCCACCCCATGGGGCCAGCGCATACTCGAGTCGCTGTGGCAGGCCAGCGAGCGATACGTCCGCCTCTTCGTGACGCGCTTCGGTTCGCCGGATGACGCGTTGTGGATGCACCGCACGCTGATGGAGGCTTACGAGACTGGCGTGCCCGACATTCTCGGCAGGGCGCTGACTGAGCATTTCGCTGAGACCGAGCGCATCGTTCGCGACGGCTACCGCAGGACGATGGCTGCCCGCTCGGGCATCTGACCTCTGCTTTGGTTCAGTCGGCGCTGCATGCCAGGACCTTTCGGCTGGCCGCTCTGTCCGTCGGCTATCGGACGACTCGTGGGGTTGGGGTCTCCCCGAGTTCGGGCCAGCGCGCGGTCCAATCGGCCGAGCGCTGGTACGCCGCGGCTGCCGCCAGCACCATTTCATCAGCTAAGTGGCGGCCGACGATCTGCATGCCGACCGGCAGCCGATCGCCAGTCCAGCCTGCAGGTACCGAGGCGGCTGGTTGGCCGGTGAGGTTGATCGGAAGCGTGAACGACAGCCAGGCAAACGGACTGACTATCCGTCCGTCGACCTTCTCCGGACCCTGCATGTGAACCGGAAACGGCGGGACGGTGAGCGTCGGCGTGACCAATAGATCGTAGCATTGCATGAACTGCCACATCTTGTTGACGAGCGCTTTTCGGCCGCGGACCGCGTCGGTGAGCTGCTCGGCCGTCCACGGGTTCTCAAGAAACTCGACGAGATGTGGCGTCATCTCGTGCCGGTGTTCTCCGATGAGCTGGCGCATGCCGCGAAGGTCCGTGTCCAGGGCGACGACCCCCCAGAACGCGTCGAATGGGTCGTCCCATCCGGGAGCGCATTCCTCGACTTCACCCCCGACTGCGTCGGCAAGTACCAGGACAGCATCTGCGACGAGACGGCGCACCTCTGGATCGACAGCCACGTAGCCGAAATCAGGGCACCACGCGATCCGGAGCCCCCGCACGGGCCGCTCCACCGCGGCGAGCCACTCGACATCGTCGCATGGGATGCTGTGGCGGTCGCGGGAGTCAGGGCCGGCGATGATGCTCAGCATGAGCGCCGCGTCTTCGATCGTTCGGCTGAGCGGGCCAATATGTTCGAGAGACTCCCAACTCGAGAGCCCGGGGTAACGCTCGTCGCGGCATCCTGGGTAGAGCGGCACGCGCCCCATCGACGCCTTGACGCCTACCAATCCGCAATGTGCCGCGGGAATCCGGACCGACCCGCCGCCGTCGCTCCCGAGGGCGAACGGACAGATGCCGGCGGCTACCGCGGCGCCCGAGCCTGCGCTCGAACCCCCGG
Organism: Solirubrobacteraceae bacterium; assembly: GCA_050997675.1. Taxonomy (GTDB): domain Bacteria; phylum Actinomycetota; class Thermoleophilia; order Solirubrobacterales; family Solirubrobacteraceae; genus Palsa-513. The sequence continues at coordinate 5,303 of JBPCQX010000217.1, read as the reverse complement.
ACGTCATCCGCACGTCCCACGGATTCCTCGTCGTTTGGTGCACGGGGTTGTGTCCGACGCCGCTGTAGCCGAACTCCGGTACGTTTGTTTTACCGATTACGATTGCACCTGCGGCCCGCAAGCGCTCGACGACAACATCGTCTTCGTCCGGAACGAAGTCACGGTACGCCGCCGATCCGCCGGTCGTGCGCAGGTCCTTCGTCGCGATGAGATCCTTCACCCCGACCGGGACTCCGGTCAGCGGTCCGAGCTCGACACCGGCGGCAATAGCCTCCTCTTGCCGGCCTGCCTCCTTAAGCGCCGCCTCAGCGGCTGAGGTCGAGAATGCGTGAATCTGTGGCTCTACGAGCTCCATCCGATCGAGAGCGGCCTGCACGACCTCGGTTGGCGACACCTCGTGGCGCGCGACGAGCCTGGCTTGGGCGCGCGCGCTCAGCCGCCAAAGCTCCTGCCCTCGATCGGATGCGCTTGCGGGCATTTGTTTTGCCTTCCTCGTTCACTTGATTTGCACGCCGGGCACGCTGGCGACCGGGGACCGTCGCATCGCGAGCGTGAGCCCAACGAAGGCGGCGGCGCCGATCACCATGCCCGCGAGTGCCTCTGCTCCCTGGGGCGCAAGGTAGTGCAACACGCCTGCCACCGCCGCGCCGCACGCGTATGCCATGAACGCGATCGGTCGCACCGCCAGGGTCTCCAGCGCGCGCTCGGGTTTGACGGCTGCCAAGATCTGGTGGGCGATAATTACTCCGCCGATCGGGGGTACGAAGACCCCAAGAATGTTAAGCCAGGACAAGAAGTGGCTCCAAACTCCGGCCGTCGCGGCGATTGTCCCGATCACGCCCAGGATGATGCACATGACGCGCATGCGGGTATGGAGGAGGTTGCTCCAGCCGACCGCACCGTTGTACAGACAATGCGAGGAAACCGACCCGAGGCTGATGAAGACGAATAGGACCGCCAGTACCGTCAGGACGCTGCCGTGGCCTTTCGCCAACAGCACTACGAAGTTGCCGCCGGCGGTGGCTGGGTTGCTGATCGCGCCCATGGCAACGACAATCGCGCCCGCGATAAACGCAAGGAAGTTGCCGAGGGGGAACGCAGTGGCGGAAGCGAGAACCGCCTGACGTCCGTCCTTTGCCCAGCGCGTGAAGTCAGCGGTCATCGTGCCCGAGTCCGCGAATGTCGCCACTACAAGCGTGATACCAGCACCGAGACTGAACGCGCCCGGGTTAGATGTCACCCCTTTGTAGTTCCAGAGGCTGGAGAGCGTCACAGTCTTGGATGCAATGATGAGCGCGATGATGGCCACAACCAGGAACAAGGGGGCGGCGATCAGACCCAGCACCGCTAGGGCGCGTACGCCGATGAATGTGATTAGAACGAAGCCGATGCACGCCAGGAGGGTCACCAGCCATTCTGTCCAACCGAACGTCTCCTTCATCGTTGCCCCAGTCAAGCCGCTGTTGAAAGCGAACCAGCCGATGACGATCGTGGAGAGAAATCCGGCCGCCAGCAAGTAGCCAAGATCACCAAATACATGCTTTGCCTGCAACGCGAAGTTACGTCCTGTCCGACCGGCGAAGTAGCTCAGAGCGCCAACGTAACAGAATAGAACGAGGTTGCCGACAACGATTGCCAGCACTGCGCGCTGAAAGCCCATCAGCGCCGACAGGACGCCACCGAAGACTGCGCAGGTGAGGATCATCGGGAAACCGAACCAGACCGCGGCGACCGTTCGCAGCGATTTGCGGTGGGCGGGTGGAACCGGCTCGCGCTCAAACTCAGCCTCGAGTTCGATACCACCGAGATGATCGTGCTCCTTGGTAGTGGCCATGGCTCTCCTCCTTGGGGAAATCACTGGGTGCAGTCAACAACTGACCGCCAAACCGCGCGCAACTCGCGGCAGGCGCTAGTTCGAATTCACCGATGTGGCGTTGCGTGGCGCGTAGCTGCGCCAACCTCCTAGGTGGGTAATGTCGACGCCATTGGTTGTTGCGTACTCTTCGCAGAGAAAGCCTTTGATGCTCGTGCCGTCCGCGAGGATGACCGTTCCGATCAGCAGCGGAGCAGGTATCGCAGCGGCGAACCCGCCAAAGGCTCCGAGCGGGATGGACCAGACCTCGACTTCGATCGAGGATCCGCGGTCCGGTCCCACGCGCACTAGCCCCGGTCGTGGCGGGTCGAAGTCCGGGAGCGCCACGAGGCAGTATTCCGCCGCGGTGCGCGTACTCCGCACAAGCGACGCCCCAAGTACGTTGAACTCCCAGTTCATGGACTCGCCCGAGAGATGGGCACCGGCAACGGCGAGATTGAGCGTGCCGGACTGCGCCGTGTGATCGCCGGGGATCTCAAGGTCGGGGATCGGTCTGTTGAGTGCACCGGATCTGCTGCCGCGCGCGAGATGAAAGCGGCGGCCGAGCACGGCGAGTGTGGCGTCATGGAAGGCTGGTCCGACGAGAGTGATGCCCATCGGTAGGCCGTCGTCGCGGAAGCCGTTGGGTACCGCGAGAGCCGAGAGGTCGAGCAGGTTGACGAAGTTGGTGTAGTGACCTAGTCGACGGTTAAGCTCAAGCGGGTCAGCGCGGACCTCGGCAACTGTGTATGTGGTCGGTGTTGTCGGCAGGACGAGGGCGTCAACTAGGCCAAGCTCGCGAGACGTCGAACGCTTAAGCACCGTTAGCTCGTGCAGGCCCGCGTACGCGTCGACCGCGCTGTAGCGCTCGCCGCCAGTGAGGATCGCGCGAGTCACGGGTTGCACGTCATCGGTGCACTCCTTGAGGAATGCCTGCAACGGGGCGAGTCGGTCAGCCACCCAAGGCCCCTCATAGAGCAACGTCGCGGCGGCGCGGAACGGAGCGAAGTCGATCTTTACGCACGAGCCGCCTAGGTACTCGAGGAGCGCCACTGCCTCTTGGAAGAGGCGCTGCGCCTCGCGGTCGTCGTCGAAGAAGAGGTCAGCCTCTGCCGGGACACCGAAACGAAACGCGCCGGTGGCCGAGATGTCCGATGGCTGGCGGGTATCAGGTCGCGAATATGGGTCATGCTCAATGAATCCCGCAGCGGTGTCCAGTACTCGCCAAGCCTCACCTACCGACGACGCTAGAATCGAGGGGCAATCAATCGAGCGGCACGCTGGGACGCAGCCGTCGGTACTCAGCAGGCCACGCGTCGGCTTTAGGCCGACGATATTCGTCAGTGCGGCGGGCACACGGCCCGACCCGGCGGCATCGGTGCCGAGGCTAAAACTCACTAGGCCGGAGCTCACCGCGACCGCGGAGCCAGAGCTCGAGCCGCCTGGGATGTAACGCTCATCAAATGGATTGCGGCTGACGCCGTAGGGGCTACGGACTCCTACCAGACCGCTGGCGAACTGGTCGAGATTCGTCTTGCCTACGCAGATAGCCCCTGCGCGTAGCAGACGCTCGACGATCGGTGCCGACTTCGACGGTTCGTAGGTGAAGGCGGGGCAGGCCGCTGTGGTAGGCAGTCCTGCAACGTCGATGCTGTCCTTAACCGCGAACGGCGCACCGAAGAGAGGCGGCAGCGCGTTGGTGCGTTGCGCCTCAAGCATCCGCTGCAGTTCGTGGGCCCTTCTTCGCAGCTCGTGCTCGGGAATCCGCGAGATCCACACGTGGTCGTCGCCGGCAGCGCTGATCCGAGCAAGCACCTCGTCAATGACGGCCGAGACGGTTAGTTTCCCGTCGCGGTACCCGGACGCCAGGGTGGCGAGGTCGAGCCCGTCCATCGTCTCACGCCTCGCCGAGCGCGAAGAGGAGCGCCTGAGAGGAGGACATGAGCCCGAACGCCTCGGGATGTGTCCGGATCATTGCGAATACAGCGTCATGGTTCTTTCGTTGCGTGGCTGCACAGCAATCCTCGAGCTGTAACGTGTGGTAACCGCGGTCGCGTGCCTCCATCCGGGTCGCGAGCACGCAGCAGTCCGTCGTCACGCCAGTGATGATGAGGTGCGTAACGCCCTGGTTGCGCAGGATGTGGTCAAGATCGGTGGCAAAGAAGGCTCCCTTTCCCGGCTTCTGGACCACGTGCTCTCCGGGGCGAGGAGCTAGCTCGTCGACGATCGCGGACCCGCGCTCACCCCGAATGAGTAGGCGGCCGAGCGGCCCGTTACTGCCGATCGGCGCTCCGACCTTGACGGTGCCTTGCATTTTGTTAGAAGGGACGTCCGCAAGATCAGGCCAATGCGCCTCGACGGTATAGATCACCGGAATCCCAGCCACTCGCGCGGCGTCGAGCACATTGGCAAGCGGCTCTAGCGGCTCGCGGAGCAGCGCAATTGCTGCGTCGCCGATCCCCTGCTTGGCCATGTAGGCGTGGCAGTAGCCTCCGATCGCGCAGAAGTCATTCTGCATGTCGATGACGAGCACCGCGGTGTGCACAGGGTCAAACGCGAAATCCCAGGGGTCCGCCGCACACACCAGCTCCTTGGTCTCAAGATGGGTGGTGTTCAAGGAACCGTCCTTTCGGGGCGTCGACACAGATCAACGCGGCTGGATGCCTGAGGCTCATTATAGTCTATATATAGTGTCCTGGTTCCGCAAGACCTATGCAGGGCCTGGTCTGGGCAGTCGAGGCCTACCTGTTGACCTAGGGCGGATTCATGCTGCTGGGCGGCGCCGCCGATCTGCTCGGCCGCCGCCGCGTCCTCGGGGTCGGAACGGTGCTGCTCGGCGCCTCGTCGTTTATCGGAGGGCCCGCCGGAAGCGCGGGGGGGTGCTGGTCGGCGCCCGCTTCGCGCAAGGCAACGGTGCCACGATGATGCTCCGGACCGCCCTCTCGATCCTCACCACATCATTCACGGAGGGAAAGGGACCGCAACACCGCGATCGGAGTCTGGGGCGGCGTTGGCGGGCTCGCTTCCGCCGCCGCGTGCTCTTCGGCGGCCTGCTGGCCGAAGGACCCGGGATGGCGCTGGGGATGTTCGTCAACACAATCGCTTCGGTACTCGTGTCGGCGGGACTTTCCGGCTGATCAGCGGCGAGCGCCGCCGGCATAGCTGCGAGCAAGTGACGACGCTCGCGCCGTCACGGTTCTGAGGACCTTCGTCGCCGCCGTCATCCACGTTCTTGACTGCCCAGCTTTCGACACGGAGCTTCACTGTGAAAGTGTCTCCTCGAAGACTTGCAGCGCGCTCGAAGCAGGCGCGACTGCCCGACGCCGGTCGCGTCCATTTACCGCTGTAGATTCGCGCGCGGTTCAGGTTCCCGCTGGTGAGTTTAGGCGGCTGTGACCTCCTCGTCGATGGTGTCCGGGTCGGCTTGCTGGTATTTGATTCGGTAGAGGTG
>JBPCQX010000208.1:0-7823 GCA_050997675.1 Solirubrobacteraceae bacterium | reverse complement strand
TGATTCTCTCCGGTGGCAAAGGCACGCGCCTGCGCCCAATCACGCACACGAGCGCCAAGCAGCTCGTGCCCGTGGCCAACAAGCCCGTGCTGTTCTATGGCGTCGAGGCGATGGCCGAGGCGGGCATTGAGGAGATCGGGATCATCATTGCTCCGGAGACCGGCGAAGAGATCCGCCAGGTCGTTGGAGACGGCTCCCAGTTCGGCGTGCGCGTCACATACATCGTGCAGCCTGAGCCATCGGGCCTCGCTCATGCGGTGCTGACCGCAGAGAGCTTCCTTGGCGCGGACTCCTTCGTGATGTACCTCGGAGACAACCTGCTCCAGGGCGGCATCACTGAACTCGTGGCGGCATTCCGCGAGAACTCGCCCGATGCGCTGATCCTGCTCACGCCGGTGGACGACCCGCAGAACTACGGCGTCGCTGAACTCGAGTCCGGTCGGGTCGTGAGGCTCGTGGAGAAGCCCCCGGAGCCAAGCAGCAATCTCGCGCTCGTCGGTGTGTACATGTTCACGCAGGCGATCCACGAGGCTGCCCGAGCGATTACGCCGAGCGCCCGCGGCGAGCTCGAGATAACTGACGCAATCCAGCACATGGTTGACGCCGGCCGACGCGTCGAGCCGCACATCGTGCGGGGCTGGTGGAAGGACACCGGACGGCTCGACGACATGCTTGAGGCGAACAGGCTCGTGCTCGACAACATCGAAGCGCGGATCGACGGCGAGCTGATCGACTCCAACGTTGACGGCCGCGTGATCATCGAGGCTGGCGCAAGACTGGAGCGCTCGACGGTGCGCGGCCCGGCGATCATCGGCGCAGGCGCGCGCCTGGTCGATGCCTATATCGGCCCATACACCGCTGTTGGCGACGGTTGCACGATCCAGAGCGCGGAGGTTGAGCATTCGATCCTGCTCGCGAATTCGTCGGTTCGCGAGCTGCTGGGACGTATGGAGTCCTCGCTGCTGGGGCGCAACGCGCAAATCGGCCGCGATCGCGGGCAGCCTCGCGCCTACCGCTTCATGGTCGGCGACAACTCCGAGATCGCGATCCTGTGAGGGTCCTCGTGACAGGCGCGGGCGGCATGCTCGGCCGCGACGTCGTCGAGGTAGCGCGTCGCGCGGGTCACGACACCGTTGGCCTGACCCGTGCCGAACTTGACGTGAGCGAGCCTGACGCCGTCCGCAACGCGGTCGCCGGCGCGGCGCCGGAGGTGATCGTCAATTGCGCGGCTTGGACCGATGTCGACGGAGCGGAGGACGCCGAGCAGGCCGCCCTGGCCGTCAACCGGGGTGGCGCGGCACATCTGGCCCGCAGCGGACCGGCGCTGATCCACGTCTCGACTGACTACGTGTTCGACGGGCAGGCGAAGCGGCCCTATGTCGAATCGGATCCGACTGCGCCGAGCTCGGCCTACGGGCGCACCAAGCTGGCCGGTGAGGTCGAGGTGCTGCGGGCGGGGCACGGCGTTGTCCGCACCGCTTGGCTGTTTGGAGCAGGTGGGCGCAACTTCGCTGCGACGATGCTTCAGTTGGCTTCGCGCCGCGACTCCGTGCAGGTCGTCTCCGACCAGATCGGCTGCCCCACGTACACCGGCCACCTCGCGCCCGCACTCGTGACGCTTGCCGAGCGGCGCTCAACGGGGCTGCACCATCTCGCAGGCTCGGGGCAGTGCTCGTGGATGGAGTTTGCGCGCGAGATCTTTGCGCAGGCCGGGATCGCCTGCGAGGTGCTGCCGGCAAGCAGCGAGCAGATGGCGCGACCCGCACCGCGGCCGCCCTGGAGCGTGCTGGCCAGCGAGCGTGACGATGCGCTGGTGCTGCCAAGCTGGCAGCACGGCCTCGCGGAGTACCTACGCGAAACGGCGCCGGTGCGCGCGTGAAGCTCCTCGTCTGCGGCGGCGCGGGCTTCATCGGCTCCAACTTCGTGCGTGTCCGCCTGCGCGAGAGCAGCGACGAGATCGTCGTGCTCGACAAGCTGACATATGCCGGGCGGCGCGAGAATTTCCATGATTTGACTGGCTCGCCGCGGTTTCGTTTCATCCACGGCCCGATCGAGGACGCGGAGGTGGCGGGCGCGGCGATGGACGGCATCGACGCGGTCGTCAACTTCGCGGCCGAGACGCACGTCGACCGCTCGATCGCAGACCCTGATGCGTTCGTGCGCACGCACTGTCTCGGCACCTACGTGCTTCTGGAGGCGGCGCGCTCGCGCGAGGTTCGCTACCTCCAGGTGTCAACCGACGAGGTGTACGGCTCGATCGAGCGTGGCTCGTTCACGGAGTCCTCACCGCTCGAGCCCTCGTCGCCCTACAGCGCGACGAAGGCCGGCGCCGACCTGCTCGTCGCCTCGTATCACCACACATTCGGCCTGGAGTCGTTGATCTGCCGCGGCTCGAACAACTACGGGCCGTATCAGTATCCGGAGAAGCTGATCCCGCTGATCGTGCTGAACGCTCTCGCGGGCGACAGCTTGCCCGTGTACGGCGACGGCTTGAACGTGCGCAACTGGCTCTACGTCGAGGACTTTGCCCGCGGCATCGCCCACGTGCTCGCGCATGGCCAACCGGGCGAGACCTACAACGTGGGCGGCCCCGACGAGTGCACGAACATCGAGATCGTGCGCGGGATCCTGGAGCTCTGCGGGCTCGATGAGTCGCTGATCTCCTACGTCAGCGACCGTCCCGGCCACGACCGCCGGTACTCGCTGGCCTCGGAGAAAGTCCGAGCGCTCGGTTGGAGCGCCAAGACGCGCCTCAGCGAGGGTCTCGGCCGCACCGTCTCGTGGTACCGGGAGAACCCGTGGTGGTGGGAGCCGATCCGCTCCGGCGCCTACCGCGAGTACTACGAGCGCCAATACGGCACCAAGCTAGCCTAGTAATTCCACGGATGCGCCCGCCCGAATGCCGGCTCGGCCTGGGCGCGCCCTCGTGGGGCGTCAGTTAGCCACCAGACCGGAGATCCGCCAGCGCCCGTCGCTGCCGTGCGCCAGCAGCAGCGTGTCGAAGCGGTCCTTGCCGTTGGCAGTGCTCTTCACGCGAGCCTGAGCGCTCGCGCCCGAGATCTTCACGCTCTGTACGGTGAGATCGAAGGAATCAGCGCTGTTCAGTTGGCTTGAGACAACGCTCCGGCAGTTGCCCAGCTTGCTCGCCAGCTGGGGCGTGAAGAGAAGGTTGCAGATCTTGGCGGTGTCGTGGCCCTGGCCGTCAGAGGAGTAAGCGTCGATCGTCCGGGCGACATTCGACTCATCGCCATGGAACTTGCCCGCCGAAGTGGCGGCGCCGCAGCCGGCGAGCGTCGCCGCGGCTGCTACAACGACTGCGATGAACGATCTCACGCCGCAGAGCCTACGCGACCTAGCTGGCGAGGTGATCTCGTGCCGGCGCTGCCCGCGTCTGGTTGCCTGGCGCGAGCAGGTCGCTCGCGAGCGCAAGCGGGCCTACGCCGGCGAGGAGTACTGGGGGCGCCCGATTCCGGGCTTCGGCGACCCCGCTGCGCGGGTCCTGATCCTCGGGCTCGCACCTGCCGCGCACGGCGCCAACCGCACCGGACGGATCTTCACCGGTGATCGCTCGGGGGATTGGCTGTTTGCCGCGCTGCATCGAACAGCTTTCGCCAATCAACCCACCTCCACGCACCGCGGTGACGGTTTGCGCCTGACCGGCTGCTTCGTGACGGCCGCGGTGCGCTGTGCGCCGCCGGCCAACAGGCCCACGCCCGACGAGCGCGAGCAATGCCTGCCCTACCTCCAACGCGAGCTGCAACTTCTCGAGCAGGTGCGCGTGATCCTCTGTCTCGGCGCTTTCGCCTGGGCCGCGGCGTGCTCGTTGCTTCAGCTCGCGCCGCGGCCACGCTTCGGCCACGGCGCTGAGTACGCGCCGCTGCTCGGCAGCTTCCATCCCAGTCAGCAGAACACGTTCACCGGCCGGCTGACGGAGCCAATGACCGACGCAGTGCTGCTGCGCGCCCGCGAGCTCGCCTCGCTGCCTGGATAGCGAGCGGACGTCGCGGTTTCGGTCGCGGTTTTCGCTCGGCGCCGATGCGCCGAATGCAGTCTTCTCTGCCTTGAGCGCGGGCCGCGGTAACGTCCACGTCACCGTGCCAATGTCCCATTTCAAGCCCCACGTGCGTGACTGGTTTGCTGGTGCCTTCGAGCAGCCCACCCCGGCGCAGGCACAGGCCTGGCCGGCGATCGCGACCGGAGAGCACGTCCTGATCTCCGCCCCAACCGGCAGCGGCAAGACGCTTGCAGCGTTTCTCTGGGCGCTCGACCGGCTCTCGGAAGCTGCGCCGGGAGAAACGCGCTCGACCCGCCTCGTCTATGTCTCGCCGCTAAAGGCGCTCTCCTACGATGTCGAGCGTAACCTGCGCGCCCCATTGAGGGGGGTCGGCGGTGATGTGCGGGTCGCGATTCGCACCGGCGACACACCCCAGAAGGAGCGCGCCGCGATGCTTCGCCGCCCGCCGGACATCCTGATCACGACTCCTGAGTCGCTCTACCTCATGCTCACCTCGCGTGCGCGGGAGATGTTGCGCGACGTAGAGGCCGTGATCCTCGATGAAATCCACGCCGTCGCCGCGACCAAGCGCGGCGCGCATCTGGCGTTGACCGTGGAGCGCCTCGAGGCTCTGAGCTCAAAGCCGTTGCAGCGCATCGGCCTGTCCGCAACGCAGAACCCGCTCGCAGAGGTCGCCCGCTACATGGTCGGTCCAGGGCGCAGCGCTCGCATCGTCGATATCGGCGCGCGGCGCGAGCTTGACCTGGAGATCCAGGTGCCGGTCGAATCGATGGTTGAGCCCGATGCGGGGGCGGAGCCGCGCGATCCGCTTGAGCCGCTCGCCGGGGGCGAGGCCACGCGGCGCTCGATCTGGCCTGCGATCTACCCCGAGCTGCTCGCGCTCGTGCGCGAGCACAACTCGACGATTGTCTTCGTCAACTCGCGCCGGGCTGCCGAGCGGCTCGCGCTGCGCCTCAACGAGCTCGCCGGCGAGGAGATCGCGCGGGCGCATCACGGCTCGCTCGCGCGCGAGGAGCGCACCGGCATCGAGGAGCTCCTGAAGGCCGGCGAGCTGCCGTGCCTGGTCGCAACCTCCTCGCTGGAACTCGGAATCGACATGGGCGCAGTCGACCTCGTGATCCAGGTCGAGTCACCGAAATCAGTCGCGCGCGGCCTCCAGCGGATCGGGCGCTCCGGCCACGGTGTCGGCGTGACGTCGAAGGGCCGCATCTTCCCCAAATTCCGCGCCGACCTGCTCGAGTGCGCAGTGATCGGCAAGCTGATGCGCGAAGGCCGGATCGAGCCGACGAGCATCCCCCGCAACGCGCTGGACGTACTCGCCCAGCAGATCGTCGCGATCGCTGCCAGCGAGGAGGAGGGTATCCCCGTCGACGAGCTCCACGCGCTCGTTGCACGGACCCACTCCTATTCCGAGTTGCCGCGGGCGCTGCTCGAGAATGTATTGGACATGCTCGACGGGCGCTACCCCTCGAGCGAGTTTGGCGAGCTACGCGCAAGGATCGTGTGGGATCGCATCGGCGGCACGATTCGCCCCCGCAAGGGAGCGCAGAAGCTAGCGGTGCTCAACGCGGGCACGATCCCCGACCGTGGTCTCTTCTCCGTGACGCTGCCCGACGGGCGCAGGGTCGGTGAGCTCGACGAGGAGATGGTCTACGAGGCACGGCCGGGCCAGACGTTCCTGCTGGGCGCAACCGCGTGGCGGATCGAGGAAATCGGTCGCGACCGCGTGATCGTCACGCCGGCGCCCGGCGCTCCGGGGGCGGTCCCGTTCTGGAAGGGCGAATCGGTCGGCCGCCCAAAGCAGCTCGGCGAGGCGATCGGGGCGTTCTCGCGCTGGGCAGTCGACAAGGCGCCTTCTGTGGTGCAAGCGCAATACGACCTCGACGAGCGCGCCGCGCGTAACCTCGTGGACTTCCTGCGCGAACAGCAGGATGCGACCGGGGTGCTGCCAAGCGACCGTACGATCGTCGTCGAGCGCTTTCGCGACGAGATCGGCGACTGGCGCCTCTGCGTGCTCTCGCCGTTCGGGGGGCGCATCCATGCCGCCTGGGCGCTCGCGCTGTCGGCGCGAATCCGCGAGCGCTTCGGCCTGGAATCGGATGCGATCTATTCGGATGACGGGATCATCATCCATTTGCCCGACGCGGACGAGGCGCCCGGCGCGGAGCTCGTGTTGCCCGAGCCCGAGGACGTCCACGAGGCGATCGTCCGCGAGCTGGGCGGATCGGCCCTGTTCGGCGCACGCTTCCGCGAAAACGCCTCGCGCGCGCTGCTGATTCCGCGCGCATATCCCGGCAAACGTACCCCGCTGTGGCAGCAGCGGCTGAAAGCGCAGAACCTGCTCGAGGTCGCCAAGCGCTATCCGGATTTTCCGATCATCCTCGAGACCTACCGCGAGTGTTTGCTCGACGTGCTCGACGTGCCGGGGCTGGAGGAGCTGCTCAGGGCGATCTCGCGCCGCGAGATCTCGCTCGTCGAGGTGGAGACGCAGAGCGCTTCGCCGTTCGCCTCATCGCTGCTGTTCGACTACGTGGCAAGCTACATGTACGAGGGGGATGCGCCCAACGCCGAGCGCCGTGCAGCGGCGCTGTCCCTGGATCGCGACCTGCTGCGCGAACTCCTCGGCCAGGAGGAGCTGCGCGAGTTGATCGACGCGGGCGCGCTCGCCCAGCTCGAGGACGATCTGCAGCGCCGCTCGGAGCGAACGCGCGCCGGTACGCGCGACGAGCTGCACGACGTGCTGCGGCGCGTGGGCTCGCTGACACTCGACGAGGTCAGCGAGCGCGTGCACGGCAGCGGCGCGCAAGCGATGCTCGAGGAGCTCCAGCGAGAGCGGCGCGTCGTGCGCATGCGGATCGCGCGCGAGGAGCGCTGGATCGCAGCCGAGCACGCCGGCCTGTACCGGGACGCCCTCGGCGCAGTGCCACCGTCAGGGCTGCCGGAGGTGTTCATCGCGCCGGTGGCGGACGCGCTTCGCCAGCTCGTTCTCCGCCATGCGCAGGCACGCGGGCCGTTCACCACCGGGGAGCTCCATGCGCGCTACGGGGTTGACGCCGCAGCCGTGCTGCGGGAGCTCGAGCACGAGGGCGAGCTCGTGCGTGGGGAGCTGCGCCCAGGGGGCACGGAGCGCGAATGGTGCTCGCCGGAGGTGCTGCGCCGCCTGCGACGGGCTTCACTGGCGGCCCTGCGGCGCGAGATCGAGCCCGCCGACCAGCGCGCGCTCGCGGCGTTTCTACCGTCCTGGCAGGGTGTGGACTCGCGCTCGTCGGTGGGGGCCGGGGTCGAGCGCCTGCGGGAGGTGCTGGTGGCGCTCCAGGGGCTCGCGCTGACCCCGCAGGTATGGGAGCGCGATGTGCTGCCGCGGCGTCTCGGAGCCTATTCGCCGAGCTGGCTCGACCAGCTGTGCGCTTCGGGGGAGCTCGTCTGGGGCGGCGCCGGATCGCTCGGTCGCCACACGGGGCGCGTGGCGTTGCTGTTCCGCGAGGACGCCGGCGCGATCGGGCCGCCCCATCGGGCGACGGCGGCGCCGCAGGAGCACGAGCACGAGCTGATTCGCGCGCGGCTCGCCCAGTCGCCGTGCTTCTTTGGCGATCTCGGCGAGCCGACCGAGGCCCTGAAGGAGGCGTTGTGGGACCTCGTCTGGGCCGGGGAGGTGACCAACGACGCATGGGCGCCGCTCCGCGCACCGCGGCTCACGCTGGCGCGGCCCGCTCCGCGCGGGTCAGGCCGGCGCTTTGCAGCCACGCGCCGCGCGGCGCAGTCACGGGGGCCCGTGCAGGGCCGCTGGTCACTCACGGCGCCCCTGTTC
>JBPCQX010000140.1:0-6853 GCA_050997675.1 Solirubrobacteraceae bacterium | reverse complement strand
GTGGCTGTGTGACGCTCGTCTTCGCCGTTGGCATGGGCGCGCTCGTGCTCGCGCCGCTGCTGGCACATCACGTCCGCCGGGTCGCCGCAGGTTGCGCTGCGGTCGGCTGCGTGCTGCTGGTCATCGTGGGTTTGGACGCAGCGCTGGGTGGCGCGCGGCCGGTGCTGGAGCTGGGCAGCTGGCTTGGCTTCGGGCACAGCGCGCTGCGCGCCGACGGACTCGCGGGCATCTTCCTCGCGCTCACCGGCCTCACCGGGGCGGCCACCTCGCTGGCCTACGCCGGACTGCCCACGGGAAGGTGGCTGACCTGCTTGGGTGCTGTGCTTTTGCTCGCGGTTGCGGTGGCGATCGGCTCGGACAACGGGTTCCTGTTCTTCCTGGCCTGGGAAGCACTGACGATCTGCGTGTATCTGATCTCGAGCATGGGCGGAGATCGAGAGAGTCTCCTGGCCGGCTACCTCACCGGCGGCCTGGCGAAGATCGGCGGGGCCGCGCTGCTCGCCGCGTTCGGTTTGCTCTACGCCCACACCCACAGCTTCTCGCTGCAGGTGTGGGCCCACGCGTCGCTGCCGGCCGGAACGCGCGGCGTGTTGTTCGCGCTGTTCCTCGTCTGCTTTGCGACCAAGATCGGCGCTGTCCCGCTGCAAGGTGGGCTGCCGGCGGGCTATGGCTCCGCGCCTCGGCTGGGGGCGGCTTCGTTGTCGGTCGCGTTGTGCGCCGGGTTCTATGGGCTGTGGCGGTTTGAGTTCCAAGTGCTCGGAACGCTGCCCGTCTGGTGCGGGGACGCGCTGTTGATCATCGGCGCGCTCACCGCGTTCGTCGGGATCGTGTACGCGCTCACCCGCGACAGCCTCAGGGAGTTTCTCGGCTATTCCACCGTTGAGCACGCCGGGATCGTGCTGGTCGGGTTCGGCGTCGCGCTGCTCGGTCAGGCGGTGCACCAGCCAGTGCTCGCGGGCGCCGGTCTGCTCGCCGCGACGCTGCACGTCTGCGCGCACAACCTCGCCAAGACGCTGGCGCTGATCACCGTCGACCGCGTTGAGCAGGCGACCGGCACGCGCACGCTCGACCCTCTCGGCGGCCTCGCTCGCCGTCTGCCGGCGAGCGCCGCCGCGCTCGGCGTCTCGTCGCTCACGCTCGCCGCGATTCCGCCGCTCGGGGGGTTCGTCAGCGAATGGTTCACCTTCGAAGCGCTGCTCCAGGGCTTCCGGATGCCGACGCTGCTCTCACGCCTGCTGTGCGGGCTCGCCGCCGCCGCACTCGCGCTGACCGCCGGGCTCGGCCTGCTCGCCTTCGCGAAGTTCTATAGCTTCATCTTCCTGGGGGCGGCCCGCACCAAGCTCAAGTCCGTGAAGGAGCTCGCTCGTTGGCCCATCGGCCTGGTCGGACTCGGCGTGGTGCTGCTCTTGCTGGGCACGGTCGCGCCGTGGGAGATCCACGCGCTCGGGTCGGGTCTGCGGTCGTTGCTCGGCTTCGATCCGGCGACCACCACGATCACTCATCCACTCGTCCTCGGCCCGGTGTACAAGGACTTCTCGGTGCTCGCGCCGACCTGGCTGAGCATCGTGCTCCCCGCCTATGTCATGTTGGCGCTGCTGGTCGTGCGGGCATCGCGCGGACGGAGCGTCCGTGGTGCGCCGGTGCGCAGGGCGCCGGTGTGGGTCACCGGCAGCGCGGCTGAGCTCGCCGCGGTGCAATATCGGCCCTCGGCCTACTCAAACCCGATGCGGGTCATCCTGCGCGGCCCGCTGGGCTACCGCTCCCGCTTGACCGCCGCCGCGGCCGGCGAGGGAGGCTCGCGCTTCACACTCGATACGTCGGTCGTACTCGCGATCGACCGCTTCCTCTACCGGCCCTCGGCCATGCTCGCCATGCGCGTCGCCGCGCGGGTGCGGGCGCTCCAGTCCGGGCGCCTGTCCATGTATCTGCTGTACATGCTGGTCGCCCTGATCCTCGCCCTGCTCCTCGTCCCTATCCTGCGCTGATGTTCCAACGGATCCTGCTTGCCTGGGACGGCTCGGAGGTCGCACTGCGTGCCTTCGACGTCGCCATCGACGTCACCCGCCGCTACGACGCCGAGCTGGTCGCGGTCTCGATCGCGCACACACCCGCGCACGCCGAGACCGCCGCCGATCGCGCCGAGTCCGCCGATGCTGCGCATCGCTATCTCGAGCTGACGTTCAGAGAGGTCAAGGACCGCGCCGAGCGCGCCGGCGTCGAGGTCGAGCATCAGATCATCGAGGGCGAGACGCCGGCTGCCGCGCTGCTCGATTACGTCCACGAGCATGGCTACGACCTGATCGTGTGTGGTCATCATCACCACCGCCGGGCCGGGCGGCTGCTGCTCAGAGGCATCACCCAAGACCTGCTTGCCGGCGCCACGATCCCGCTGCTCATCGTCAGCGACGAGGCGCTGTGAACGCCGGCGTCAACCGCCACGCTGCGCGGGTATAGGGAGAGGCTCGGTGGCGCGTGTTGATAGGCGCCAGCTCGCCGCGATCTTCCTCGGTGGAGCGGCCGGCGCGGTATTGCGCGCCTGGCTGGGCACCAGGTTCTCCGGCGGCGCACCGAATTGGCCGTGGGTCACGTTCGTGATCAACATCACCGGCTCCTTCGCGCTGGCCTACTTCGCCACGAGGTTGCAGGAGCGGCTCCCGCAGTCGACCTATCGCCGTCCGCTGTTAGGCACCGGGTTCTGCGGCGCCTACACGACCTTCTCCACCATGCAAGTCGAGCTTCTCAAGATGCTGGATCATGACCGGTACGGTCCGCGGTCGCCTACGCGGTAGCATGAGGGCCGGCTACATCGCGATCTGGACAGCGACATCCGTAGTCCGGCGTTCGCGGGTGATCGCGTGAGCACACCGGTGTGGGTGACTGTCGCTGTTCTGGGTGGCGTCGGCGCCATCGCTCGGTTCCGCCTAGATGCGACGATCGGCGGCCAGGTTGGCCGCGACGTACCGTTCGGGACGCTCACGATCAACTCGACCGGCGCCCTCTTGCTGGGTCTGCTGATGGGGCTTGCCCTGACGGGCGACGCGCTGGTGCTCGCGGGCACAGCGCTGCTCGGCTCCTACACCACATTCTCGACCTGGATGCTCGAGACGCACCGACTCGCGGAGGATGGAGAGATGCCGCTGGCGATCAACGCGCTGCTCAACATCGCGATCGGCATCGGCGCGGCTGCGCTCGGCCGTGCGATTGGAGCACACGTGTGAACGAGGATTGTCTGAAGCTCACCACGTACTTCGGCGAGCGCGACCGTACCGAGGATGGCCTGCTCGCGGATGAGCTCCTTGACATCTACGGCGGCCATCGCCTGCAGGCCAGCGTGCTGCTGCGCGGCGCCGAGGGCTTCGGACGTTTGCATCACCTTCACACCGACCGATTGCTCTCGCTCTCCGAGGACCTGCCCGTGGTATCGATCGCGGTCGATAGGCGCGAGCGCATCGAAGCGATGCTCGATCTCGTGCTGCAGATCAAACGTCGCGGGTTGATTACGCTCGAACGCGCCCGTCTGCTGTCCGGCGAGATAGGTCCCATCGAGTTACCAGAGCACCTCGGGGAAGCGACCAAGCTCACCGTCTACGTCGGACGTCAAGAGCGGGTATTTCGCATGCCCGCGTTCGCCGCGGTGTGTGATCTGCTCTACCGGCGCGGTGTACCCGGCGCGACCGTCCTGCTCGGCGTCGACGGCACGAGGCGCGGGCGCCGCACCCGCGCAAAGTTCTTCGCTCGCAACGCTGAGGTTCCGATGATGATCATCGCGGTCGGACCGGGCGACAAGATTGCCCAGGTCATCCCCGAACTCGGGGGCTGCTGCGCGACCCCCTGCTCACTCTCGAGCGCGTCCGGGTCTGCAAGCGCGACGGACAGCTGCTCGCCAAGCCGCACGGCCTGCCCGGCACCGACCAGCACGGCCTCGCGATGTGGCAGAAGCTCATGGTCTACACCTCCCACAGCGCAACGCACGAGGGGCGCCCGCTTAACCTCGAGATCATTCGCCGGCTGCGCCAATCCGATGCCGCAGGCGCCACGAGCCTGCGCGGGATCTGGGGGTTTCACGGCGATCACGCACCCCACGGCGACAAGTTCTTTCAGATCCGCCGCCATGTCCCGGTCGTCACTATCGCCATCGACACGCCGGAGCGAACCGCCCGCTCATTCGAGATCATCGACGAGCTCACCTCTGAGCATGGTCTCGTCACCAGCGAGATGGTGCCCGCGATGAGCGCCATGAGCGAGTCCGAGCGGCGCGGGGGACTGCGGCTCGCCAAGCACGAGTTCTAGCTGACTTGGCTGATCAATCGACGGCGGAACAAGAACGAGTGCATGTTCTGTGCCGCCGCTACGTCAGACGACCAGGACGCCAACCTGGGTCGTCGTAGATCGCGGCGCGACGTGCTTGACAGTCCTGAACGCCTTTCTGTACGTCTGGGTACGTCATGGTCGCCCCGGACCGCCACATCGGCGAGGCGGAGGGGTTGAGCGACGACGAAACCGTCGAGATGATGCCGCTCCGGAAAGCGGCCGCAGCCTGGGCGAGGTGATAAATCCGGCTGGTTTCAAAGATGGGGCTGAATCTCGGAACCGTGGTTGGGGCGAGAATCGCCGATCACCTACACCTGCATGTTGTTCCGCGCTGGCAGCGGAACACCAACTTGATGCCGGGACCTGCCGACACCCACATGATACCCCGGTCGTTGACCGCCACCCCCGATGCTTTTCAAGGCTATCCGGAGATGACCTTGATCAGCGTCGCATCAGCGGGCGACCGCGAGCGTCGCCGCCCTCAGGCTTGGCCCGGGAAGGCGCGATGGGACTGTGGGCGACCCCGGCAGAGAGGAAACATCCCGGTCCGCAGCCGTTGCCGCAGCGATGTCGTACCCACGCTCCGGGGGCGAACGACGAGCGATCGGTCGACGGCCGCGACGGATGCGGTCCGAAGGGTCACTCCTCGTGATCGCTCGCTGAGTCTCAAGGGTCAGATAGTCTCAAGGGTCAGATCTCCAAGTCTCGAACAGCGGGCCAACCGAGGCCGTCAGCGGATGTGTCACAGCACTGCGGGCAGCGCGGTGGAGAGCCTCATCGCTCACCGCGAGCCGATGGCTCATGGGTGCCCCAGCCCCGCCGCTGGAACCGATACCGTCGCGAGGCAATCTCGCACAACGTCCTCCGCTTGGACGCGCTGGACCCACAGCTCCGGCCGCAACGCGAGCCGGTGGGCCAGGGCCGGCACGGCCACCGCTTTAACGTCGTCGGGCACTACAAAGTCGCGGCCATCAAGGGCCGCCTTGACGCGCGCGAGCTTCATCAGCGCAAGCGTGCCCCGGGGGCTCGCACCGACCTCGACGCTCGGGCTCTCGCGGGTCGCCGCGACCAGCGCCACGAGATAGCGGCCGATGCTCTCGGAGACATGCACGACCTCGACCGCTCGCTGCATGGCGAGAAGCTCCTCGCGGTCGACGATCGACTTCAGCTCGGGCTCATCCGCTCGTCGGTCGAGACGCCGCTCGAGGATCTCCCACTCGCCGTCGGCGGACGGGTAGCCGACGCGCATCCGGATCAGGAAGCGATCAAGCTGCGCCTCCGGAAGCGCGTAGGTGCCCTCGTATTCGATCGGGTTCTGGGTCGCCAGCACCAGGAAGGGCCGCTCGAGCGCACGGGTGCGCTCGTCGGTTGTGACCTGGTGCTCCTGCATCGCCTCCAGCAACGCCGCCTGGGTCTTGGGTGGGGCACGATTTATCTCATCCGCGAGGAGCACGTTGGTGAAGACCGGCCCGGGACGGAACTCGAACTCCGCCGTGCGTTGATTGAAGATCGACGCTCCGGTGACATCCGACGGCATCAAATCCGGGGTGAACTGCACTCGCGAGAAATGCGTTCCGGTCGCAGTTGCGAACGACCGCGCGATCAGGGTCTTAGCGAGTCCGGGATAGTCCTCGATAAGGACGTGGCCGTCCGCGAGTAGCGCGCAAAGCGCAAGCTCGAGGGCTTGCCGCTTGCCGACTATCGCGCGCTCAACCTCGTCGAGAATCTGGCGGGAGCGAACCGCAACGCCGTCGAGGCTGTATTCCTGCTGCGCACCGGTCACGCAAGTTCCTCGCGCTCATACCGTGCTAGCAGCCGGGCTATGACCGCGAACTCCTCGATGATCGCGCTGGCGAGGCTGCCGGACGCAGCCCCACCGGGAAAAGCCCTCCAGCGCTGCGTTGTTGGCATGTCGTGCGTCATGGTCGCCTCCTGGAGTCGGTACCCGGCGCGGTGCCCGACGGACGCGACCGGTAGAAGCCATCAGCGCCAGGAGGCGCGGTCAATGGCGAGCTTCATCGCCGGTCGCAAGCATATCGCCGAACAACTGCGTCCGGCGAGCTCACATGCGCGTCGGATCGAGACAGCTGAACGCGTCCTCTCGCGTGTGAACGCCGGATTTCCTGGCCTCTGATGGAAAGCGCAGTCCGTACCCTGGTCCTGTGCCCGACTCGGCGGAGTGGATGACCGGCGAAACGCCCGAGCTGGGGATATGCTGCTCGAACTGCTGCACCGAGCGCACGCTCCTCTTACAACACGGTCCAGGCCGGCGTCCAGCTGAGATTTCAGTAGCAACGGCGCGAGTGCCCGCGAACCCAGCGGTCTCGCTCGTGGCGAGATCCGGGACTGCGACCCCCGGCGCGTCAAGACCTGCTTTGGCGCCGGAGAGGTCTTTTTGACGTCCGAGCTGTGGGAGGTGTCTCATTTCCTGCCGGGGCATCGAGCGACGTCCCGCGTGCTCCTGCTGCTCGTTCCAAGCCGCGACGGGGTGGCCCGGGAGGGTCGCTACCACTCGGGCTGGGAAGGCATGCGCCAGGTCCTT
>JBPCQX010000101.1:0-18541 GCA_050997675.1 Solirubrobacteraceae bacterium | reverse complement strand
GGTGGCCGGTGCGGGCGAGCGTCAAGCAGTCCCGCCCGTCCTGCGTATCAACGATGTCAGCCTCGAACCGCAGGCCCTTCGCGTCCTCGCTCAGTCTGAGTGTGCCGGCGCTGCGACGCGCAAGCACACGGGTTTCATCATGCGCGTACAACAAAAACTGGTCGCTCCCGGGCTTGTTCAACGCCCCGCGAAAGCACCCGGGCTTCAGTGTCTCGAACCCGAATCCCAGGAACTCGCTGCGCGAGTTGTGAACCGCCGCATATCCGCCGATCGTGCGGCTTTCCTTGCTGCGTGTTTCGGTGTCCCACTTGATATCGGCCACAATCGTGTGCACTTCCCCGGCACCGATTTGCAGCTCGTCAATCGCTGACATGTGCTTCCTTCCTTTGCTGACGCCAACGCGCCAGCCTCGTGCGCCAGGATTGGCGCGGTGTTGCAAACTGGGCCTCGACGTGCTTCCACGTCTCGGGCGGAATATGAACGTGGCGAGGCAGCGGCTTAGGGATCACCGGGCACCCCTCGCACCGCGACTCAGGGCACGCCTGACAAACCGAGTAGGTGCCCTGGAAATCGACGGGTGGCGGCTCACGCCGCGCAGGGACCGCTATGCGGCTCTGGCCGTCCGTGCTCCACTCAATGCCCTTAGATGGGTCGTGCGGCGGCTCCTGGTCGAATATGCCGGCGTCGCCGATCACGGCAGCACCGCGTGCTCACGCTGGCCCGTCTGGCTCGCCTTCAACCAGCACCTGATGTCTCGTGGGTCGATGCGGATCGGGGAGAGCGGGCCGTCACCGAGCCGCACGACGGGCAGCTCGCCGGCGCGCGCCTTTCGATAGATCCAGGCGCGGCTCACACCAAGCCATTCAGCGGTCTGCTCAGGCGTTAGAAACGATGCGTACTGCTGTTCATTCTCGTCCACGATTTAGACGATGCCACGGGGCCCGTGGTACCACCGTGGTACCACTTCCTACGTGGATGGGGGTGAATAGCCCGCATGGCCTGGACAAAAACCCCTGCTATTGGCGTTTTCCTAATATCGGCGGACCCCCCGGAAAAGGTTGAGGGCCTTGTGGAGAAATTCTCCGTGGTGGTTCGAGTCCACTCGGGCGCACTTGGAGACTGCTCAGCGCGCTCCGCCGCACGAGCATCGACAGGCACCGCACCGAGCTCAGCTCAACTCTCCTCGCCCCGTTCCGCCCGCCACCTGCGCAGCTCGCCGCGCGCGATCGACAGCTTGTGCACCTCGTCGGGCCCATCGGCGAGCCGCAGCGTACGCAGCCCGGCGTACATCGCGGCGAGCGGAAAGTCCTCGGAGACACCTCCCCCACCGTGGACCTGGATCGCGCGGTCAACGACCTTCAGGGCAATATTCGGCACGGCAACCTTGATCGCGGCGATCTCCATCCGCGCATGGCGGTTGCCGACGGTGTCCATCAGCCATGCGCACTTCATCACGAGCAGCCGCGCCATCTCCAGCTCGATGCGGGACTCGGCGATCCAGTCGCGCACGTTGCTGCGCTTGGACACTGGCTCGCCGAACGTGACGCGCTGATCGGCTCGCTTGCACATCAGCTCGAGCGCTCGCTCAGCGGCCCCGATCGCGCGCATGCAGTGATGGATTCGCCCTGGTCCGAGCCGTGCCTGGGCGATCAGGAAACCCGCGCCTTCGCCGGCGAGGATGTTCTCCGCGGGCACACGCACGTCTGAGAACTCGATCTCACCGTGGCCCTCGGTGTCGTGGTAGCCGAAGACCGACAGCGAGCGCAGCACGCGGACCCCAGGTGTGTCCTTCGGCACCAGCACCATCGACTGCTGCTGGTAGGGAGCTGCGGAGGGATCCGTCTTGCCCATCACGATCAGCACGGCGCAGTTTGGATGCAGCGCCCCGGTCGTCCACCATTTGCGCCCGTTGAGCACGTAGAAGTCCCCGTCGCGCTCGATCCGCATCGAGATGTTGCGGGCGTCGGAGGACGCCACGTCGGGCTCGGTCATTGCAAAGCCGGAGCGGATCTCCCCGGCCAGCAGCGGCTCGAGCCATCGCTGCTGCTGCTCGGGGGTGCCGAAATCGTGCAGCACCTCCATGTTGCCGGTATCCGGCGCGGAGCAGTTGCAGGCCTCGGAAGCGATCCTTGTGCGGCCGAGAATTTCCGCGAGCGGCGCATACTCGACGTTCTTCAGGCCGGCGCCGTGCTCCTCGTCTGGCAGAAACATGTTCCACAGGCCGCGGCTCTGCGCCTCGGCCTTGAGCTCCTCGATCACGGGCGGCTGAAAGTGCCGCTCGGCGGACGCGGCGACCTGCGCGGCCCACACGGGCTCGGCGGGATACACGCTCTCGTCCATGAACGCGAGCAGCCGCCGGCGAAACTCGCTCGCCCGCTGCGAAATCTCGAACTCCATGCGCCCGCTCCTCCACTCGATCGTTGCCGTGCTGCCGCGGATCATAGGTTGGGGATAGGCGTCGGCGCCCCGGCCCTCGTGGCCGCGAGGGCACAAGGCCCGCGCCGTAGCCCTGCCGGCGAGCGGCGCGGCCATCTTCGGACGGCGCGCCGGATAGTCTGGCGGCCCTGCCAGTCAAGCTCCTGTCATCGATTCTCGCAGCCACAGCGCTGCTCGCCGCGCCGCCGCCCGTGCGGGCCTCGCCGTCGGCTGTGATCGCACTGTTCCCGAGCGAACCGGCGCGCGCGAGCGGCGCGCACGTGCGCAGTGTGCTGGACCGGATCGCCGATTCGCCGGCGTTCGCGCTCGGAGCTGCGAGCGCCAGCCAGGGGATCTACGACCCGCAGCAGACGCTGCTCGACCTCGGCCAGGGCTCCCGCATCCAGCCCGATCTGTACCGGCCGAAGCAGCTGCCGCCGCTCTCGCTCTCAGGCGACTCGATCAGCGGCTGGGCGGCCGTGCTGCGGCGCGCGCGCACCGCTCCAGCGACGCTCGAGCCAGGCCTGCTGGCGTCGAGCGTGCCGGGCGGCGCCGCATTCGTCGGACTCGCAGGGGGCCCATATGCCGGCGTGCCGAACGGCGCCGCGTTTGCGCCAACGACCCATCCCGCCGCAATCCTCGCTTCCGCCCGCAGGGGGCGGGTCGGCTTTGTCCCGCTCGGACCGGCCAGGACTCTGGCCGCGCGCGCGGCGGCGCGCGCTCGCTCCCTGACCGTCGTCGAGCTGTCGCCCGGGCGCGTCGGCGAAGGCCAGCTGGCCGCGCTGCTCGCGGCGCGGGCGCCCGACGAGCTGCTGCTCGCCGTTCAGTCACCGCCGATCGAAGCCGGTCCGCAGACGCTGTGGCTCGGAGTGGCCGGCGCGCGCATGAGGCAGGGCGGCACGCTGACCTCTCAGAGCACCCATGTCAAAGGTATCGTCAGCGTCACGGACCTGGCGCCGACGATCCTGCATGCGCTCGGGATCGCTATCCCGCCGCAGATGGCCGGCCAGCGGCTCAGCGTTCAGGGCACCACCGACAAGGGCGCGCTGGTCGCCTTCCGCCGGCGCATCGGAGTGATCGACGAGCGCAAGATCCCGGCCTTGAAGGTCTTTCTGCTGCTGTGGGGCGCACTGATTCTCGCGCTCGGGCTGATCGGCGACCGCAACGGGCTGCGCACCGGGCTGCGCGCGGGCGGCGCCGGCGTGCTGTGGCTGCCAAGCCTGTCGCTGCTCGCCGGGGGCCTCACGCCGGGGCGGACCGCGGAGCTCGCGCTGCTCGGCGGAGGAGCGCTCCTGCTCGGCCTGCTGTGTGACCGCGCCACGCCCTGGCCGCGCGCCCCCGGGGTGCCCGCGCTGGCAGCACTGGCGCTGTTCGCCGTGGACCTGTTGCGGGGCTCGCCGTTGCTGGATCGCTCGGAGCTGGGGCCGAGCCCACTGGTGGGGGTGCGCTTCTACGGCGTCGGCAACGATCTAGAGGTCGCAAGCGCGCTGCTTCTGCTGGCAGCATTCGCCGCGCTGACGCGGCGACGCGAGCGCACGGGCCGGTCGGCCGCGCTGCTCGTGGCAGGCGGTGTGATGCTCGCGCTGTTCGTCGCGCCAGGGCGGCTCGGCGCCGACGTGGGCGGGATCTTCACGATCGCGGCGGGCGCCGGGGTCGGTGCCCTGATGCTGCTGCCGCGGGTGTCCAAGCGCGCACTTGCGTTGACGCTGATCTCGCCGCTGCTCGGCCTCGCAGCGCTGGCTCTGATCGACGTGGCGACGGGCGGCGGCAGCCATTTCCTGCGCTCGATCCTGCATGCCAACAGCGGCAGCGACATCGCACACGTGATCCAGCGCCGCTACGAGGTTGGCTTCGACACGCTGAAGTCAGGCTTCAACCCGATCCTCGCCGGCATCTCGCTGCTCGCCGGGGCCTACGCGATCCGCTTCCGCGAGCGCCTCTACGCTGGCGTGGACACGCCCTGGCGCGCGTTCCTCGGGGGCGGCTTCGCAGCCGGGCTGGCCTGCTCGGTGTTCAACGACTCCGGCCCGCTGCCGCTGATTCAGGCGGCCGGGGTGCTCGCTCTGCTGAGCGCGTATCTGCGCTGCCCGCCACACGCGCCAGTAGCCGGCGCGGCCCCTCGCACACCTGGACCGGGGTTGCCCGCCGGCGCGAGCAGCGGCTGATCCACCGCACAGGCGACCGGCGCTCCGGGGAGCGCCGCTGTTTTCCCGCGCCGGCCGTCGCCGCCTGCGCCCCGGTTGTGCTCCTGGGACAATCGAGGGCATGAGCCTCTCCGTGCAGATCGGCCTGCTGTTCGCGCTGGCGACCGCGATGGCCTCGATCGTAGGCTTTCTCTACAAGCACCGGGGCGCGGTCGCCTCGCCGCCTGTCACGCTCCGCGCACCCATCTCCTCCTCCCTGGCGCTGCTGCGATCGCGCTGGTACGTGCTCGGAATCCTGATTGCGATCGGCGGCTGGGGCTTGCACGTCGTCGCGCTGGCGCTCGCGCCGATCTCCCTCGTGCAGTCAGTGATCGCCGGCGGACTCGTTTTTCTCACCGTCGCCGCCGACCGCCTGTTCGGCCTCCAGGTCTCGCGTCGCGAGTGGCTCGGCGTCGTCGCCTGCGCCGTCGGTCTCTCGTTCCTCGCCGCAACGCTGAGCGGCGTTGGCAGAGACTCAGCTTCCCACTACGCGGACCCGACACTGTGGCGCTTCACGATCGGGGCAGCCGTCGCCGGGGTCCTGCTGGCCGCGGCGTCGCGCCGGCTCAACCAGGCGACCGCGCTAGCGCTCTCGGCCGGCCTGCTGTGGGGCGCCTCCGACGTCTCGATCAAGGCCCTTTCCGGCCAGCTCGGCGCCAACGGCGTCGGTGTGCTGCTGACGCCCCTCGCGCTCGCCATTCTCGCCCTCTCGCTCGTCGGCTTCTCGATCTCCGGACGGTCGCTCCAGATCGGCGAGCCGGTGGCCGTGATCGCCGCGACGAGCGCCGCGGCGAATCTGGTGACGATCTCCGCCGGGCCCGCCGTGTTCGGCGAGCCGCTGCCGAGCGGCACGCTTGCGCTCGGGGTGCACGTCGTCGCGTTCGCGCTCGTCGTGATCGCCGCCGCGCTCACGCCGCCACCGGTGCGCGCTCTGTCAGTGCCGTGAACGTGTTGCGCTTCCAGCCACTGTTCAAGGAGCGGGTCTGGGGTGGGCGCCGACTCGCAGAGCTCTACGGGAAGCGGCTTCCCACAGATGTGCCGATCGGCGAGTCGTGGGAGATCGTTGATCGACCCGAGGAGCAGAGTGTCGTGCTCGACGGACCGCTCGCGGGATCGACGCTCGGCGGGCTGTGGCGCAGCGAGCGCCGCATCGAGCTGTTTGGGGCGCGCGCCGCGAACTGGGGCGAGCGCTTCCCGCTGCTCGTCAAGCTGCTCGACGCCGAACACGCGCTCTCTGTCCAGGTGCATCCGCCGGCGTCGCTGGCACCTGAGCCAAAGACAGAGATGTGGTTCATCGCCGAGGCCCGCACTGATGCCCACCTGCTCGCGGGGCTGCGCGCGGGCGTGGACCGTGCGCGATTTGAGAGCGCCCTGCGCAACGGCGCCGACATCGCAGGGCTGCTACACCGGATCGGCGTGAGCGCGGGCGATTCGCTGTTCGTTCCCAGCGGGCGCGTCCACGCAATCGGACCCGGCAACCTGGTTGTCGAAGTGCAACAGAACTCCGACACGACCTATCGCGTGAGCGACTTTGCGCGCGTCGGGCTCGACGGTCGTCCGCGGGAGCTTCACGTGGAGGAGTCGCTGGCATCGATCGACTTCGACGACGTCGAACCGTCGCTCCAGAACCCACTCGGGGACACGATCGTCAGCTGCGACTTTTTTCACGTCGAGCGTCTGGAGCTCGACAGAGCGTCCGCAGCCGCGTCCGCCGCCCCGGCGCTGCGCGACAGCCGGTCTGAAGCTGCGTCCGGCGCGCCGGCGATGCGCGACAACCACTCCGAAGCTGCGGCCCCGCCAGGCGAGATGGCCATCCTCGCGTCACTACGCGGCAAGGTCCGCTGCGGCGAGTGCGAACTCGCGCCCGGACAGTTCGCGCTCGTTCCGGCCACGGAGTCAGGCTCGGCGCTCAGGGGCGAGGGCGAGCTGCTGCGTGTCACCTTGCCGCGTTGAGCTGCGCGAGGGTCTCTGCGGCGGTCTCGCCCACGGCCGGACAGCAGATCGGCCCTCCCGGCGCTGAGATGCCGATCTCGAGGTGCGGGCCGCTCGAGTGGCCGACGATGCCGCAGCCGACTTCAGCGATCGGCTGCCCCGCTGCGACGTGCGTGCCGACGGCCACCAGGGCGGGCGCGGCGTGGCCGTAGTAGACGTACCGGCCGCCGCCGTCGAGCTGCAGCACCGGAGCTGCGGGCCCGAAGCCCGCGAGGCCCTCCTGCACGATTGTGCCTGCCGCGACCGCGACCTCGGTGGTCGCAGGACCGCAGGCGCCGCCCAACGTCGCGACGTCCACCCCCTGATCCTGAGTCCAGTCGGCGAGCGGGGCAACGATCGAGCGAGGTTGGATCGGAAACACCCAGGCCCCCCCGCCGCTCGCGCGCGCCGGCGTGGCCGTGAAACGCGCGAGCGCCAACGCCGCCGCTGTTTCCGCATCCACAACACCGGAGACCGAGAGCCCATGCACGCGCTGAAACAGGCGTACGGCGCTGCGGGTCGCCGGGCCGAAGCGCGCACTCGCGCCAACGCGCAGACCCAGGTGCGAAAGCCAGCGCTGGAGGCGCAGCACGTAGCGTCCGCGGCTCCCCATGCGCAGCAGGCCGCTGCCCAGCCACGGCTTCGACGAGAGCTGCGCCGGAGGCGACTGCGGGAGCGCGCCGCCGGTCGCCGCCGGGGCAATCGGCGTAGGCGCTGGCGGGGCCGTGGCGGCAGCCCCCCCGGTGTTTGCCGCCGTGGCCGTGGCGGCAAGCGCCAGAGGCGCCGCGGCAAGCGCCAGGAGCGCTGCGGCGAGCGTCATCGCGCGATACATGCGAGTTAGCTTCGGCGCATACACCCGATCGCAGAACACCGCTGCGCCTTTGCGCAACCTTGGCACCTGAAAGCTGCAAGTAGACTGGCTCGCCGATGGCAGCCGCAGTGACGATCCTCGAGTTCACGGACCCCGGCTGTCCGTGGGCCTACTCAGCCGAGCCGTTCCGGCGGCGGCTCGACTGGATCTATGGCGAGCACATCAACTGGCAGACGCGGATGGTCGGCCTGGCCTCAACGCCCGAGGACTACACCTCCAGCGGCTTCGATACGGCAAAGCAGGCGCGCGCCTTCACGAACATCGCGCGCGAGCACGAGATGCCGATCGACACGCGCGAGCGCGAGCGCATGGCCGCGACCGTTCCGGCGTGCCGCGCGGTGATCGCCGCGCGCCTGAACGCCCCAGAGGCTGAGCGGGCAGTGCTCCGCAGCCTGCGCGTGCAACATTTTTCCGGTGAGCTGCTCGACCAGCCCGAAACGATCGAGCGAGCGGCGGTCCAGGCCGGCCTCGATCCCGACCAGCTAGCGAGTTGGTGCCGCAGCGATCAGGTCTCAGAGGCGCTCGAGCAGGACATGAGCGCGGCTCGTCAGCCGATCGTCGCCGCGCGGGCGCTCGACCACAAGCTCGCCAACTGGTCGGGCGGGCGTCGTTACACCTGCCCCTCCTACGAGCTCGTGCGCGAGTCCGACGGCGTACGGATCGCAGTGCCGGGCTTCCAGCCGTTTGCGACCTACGATGTCGTCCTGGCCAACCTCGCGCCGCTCGCAGACCGACGCGAAGACCCCGCCGACGTCGCTGAGGTGCTGAGCTGGGCGGGCGTCCCGCTCGCGACGAAGGAGGTCGCAGTGCTCTGCGGGATCGGCCGCACCGAGGCTCGCGAGCGCCTGGGGCGGGTGGCCACCGAGCGGCACGTCGGCGCGGATGGCTTCTGGTCGCTTCAGGTACCGTGAGACGCGTGCGCAGGTTAGCCCCCCTTCTCGCCCTCCTCGCAGCTGGTTGCGGCTCTAGTGCGAGCCATTCCATCCAGGCCGCGCCGGCGGCGGGCTCGAACCCTTCGCAGGTGCAGAGCACAACAACCCCGGCGCCACCGGCGAGCGGCCCGCTGTCGCAGAAGCCGCACATCACCAAGCCCACAGGAGCCCCTCCGAAGCAGCTTCGCGTGAAGGACCTGATACCGGGCACGGGCCTCGCCGCGCGCAACGGACAATCGCTGACCGTCGAGTACGTCGGTGTGCTGTTCAAGAGCGGCAAACAGTTCGATGCCTCCTGGGATCGCGCAAAGGCGCCGTTCACGTTCGCGCTGGGGCAGGGCGGGGTGATTCCGGGCTGGGACCAGGGACTGCTGGGAATGAAGGTCGGCGGCCGCCGGCAACTCGTGATACCGGCCTCGCTGGCCTACGGCGCCCAGGGCCGCCCACCGACGATCCCGGCGAATTCAGCGCTCGTCTTCGACATCGACCTGCTCGCGGCGAACTGACGAGGCGCGGCCGCGCGCGCCACGGGCGACGATCGGTGCGACCGGTGCGCGATCCTCGTCCAGCAGCTGTGCCGCGGCCTCCAGCAGGATTGGTTTGATCGCCTGCCAGCGAGCGTCCACGAGGCGCTGTCCCCAGACTGGGATCGCCATCACGAGCCCGCGAATCAGCGATACCGCTGCGTCGATCAACGCGAGCAGCCGCGGGTCGTCGGCGCGTTCGGGAAACAGCGCCTGTGCCGCGGCGATCAGGATCGCGCTGATTCGCTCCTCGAGTTCGCGGAGCGTTCCGGCAAGCTCTGGCTCGGTCCACGCAGCGACCCACAGCTGGGCGGCGGCGAGTGCCTCCGAGGTCGTGAAGACACGCCAGGCCTCGTCGAGGACATCTTCGCGGTGCTTCGGAGTACGCAGCGCGGCTAGGTCAACCGCGTCGAGAGCTCGGTCAGCCAACTGCATCGCGATGTGCGTGACCGCCTCGATCAGCAACGTTTCGCGCGCATCGAAGTGGTGCATCAGCGTGCTTTGAGCGATCCCCGCGCGCTCGGCGACGCGGCGCGTTGTGAATGCGGAATAGCCCTCCTCGACCAGGCAGGCGACAGTTGCCTCGACGATCGCGATGCGCGTGGCGACCCGCTGCTGCGCTCGTGTCGGGCGACGAGAAGGGGTCGCCGAAACAGTTTCGTCGATCACTTGATCAACCATGCTACTCTGGCCTCGTCGATCGAGTGATCGATGGAACCGACAATCGAGGCAACACGATGAGCAGGCAGGATGTGACCCAGTCTCGGCTGCGCCGCGCCGCGAAGATGACCGGAGCGGCGGCCGGTGTCGCGGCGCGCGAGACCACGGCGCGCGCGATGAACGCGACCGGCTCCTCGGACGCGCGCCGCGCAGCGGCCGGCCGGCAGCAGCTCAAGTCCGCCCAGTCGCTCGTAAAACTCTTCTCGGGCATGCGCGGCGCGGCGATGAAGGTCGGCCAGACGCTGTCGGCAGTCGACCTCGGGATGGTGCCGGAGGAGATCCGCCCGCAGTTCCAAGAGATTCTCGCAACGCTGCAGCAGGACGCAGAGGCGGTGTCGTTCAAGGCGATCACAAAGGTCGTCGAGGACGACCTCGGCGAGCGGCTCTCCTCGGCCTTTGCGGATTTTGGCCGCGAGCCGATCGCCGCTGCCTCGATCGGGCAGGTACACCGCGCAACGCTCCACGACGGCCGCGATGTCGCGGTCAAGGTGCAGTACCCCGGCATCGCCGAGGCGATCCACTCCGACCTGCAGAACCTGCGCCTCGGCCTGAAGCTGCTTTCGGCGATCGCGCCAGGAATCGACACTGGGGCGATCGCCGGCGAGATTCGCGAGCGGATCTCCGAAGAGCTCGACTACGAGCTCGAGGCGGCCAACCACCGCGAGATGGCTCGCACCTACCGTGGGCACCCGTTCATCCTGGTGCCAGAGGTCGTCACCTCGCTGTCGCGAGAGCGGGTGCTCGTGACCGAGTTCGTCGAAGCGCGGCGATTCGCCGAGGCGCTTGGCAAGCCGCAGCCGGAGCGCGACCGGATCGGTGAGATCCTCGTTCGCTTCTATCTCAGCGGGCCGATGCGCCATCGCCTGCTCAACGGCGATCCGCACCCCGGCAACAGCCTCTTCATGGATGACGGGCGGGTCGCGTTTCTAGACTTCGGCTTCTTCAAGCACCTCAGCGACGCCGACCTCTCCCAACTCCTCGGCTGCACCAGGGCGACCTACGCGGGGGACGCGCAGGCGCTCCTGGAGATCGTCGCCGGCCTCGGCGCGCTGCCTCCCGACCCCGCCCTCGCCGAGCCATTCCTCGAGAACTACGACGCGATCTTCGGCTGGTTGATGGTCGACGAGCCGCTGCGGGCCGACCCGACAAAGACCGCCGACATGTTGCGCCGCTACACCGAGATGCGAAAGGCCGACGGGTTCGAGGGGCTCACCCTCCCGGCCGAACATTTTGTGCTGATGCGGTCCGTGTTCTTGCTGATTGGACTGCTCGGGCAGCTGGGCTCGACCAACACCTGGCTCGACATCGCCCGAGAGTGGCTGTTCGACGATGCGCCGGTCACCGCGCTCGGTCGCCAGGAGCAAGCCTTCTTCGCCGGGCGCTTCGACTACGCGCCGGAAGTGGTGGCATGAGCGGCGTGACTGAGGCCAGGACACCCAAGATCAGCGGTCTGCGCGTGGCCCACGAGACGTTCTGGCACGGGCTTCGGACCGATGGCCTGCTGACGCGCGGCGCGGAGGGCTCGGACATCGCGCGCTTCACGTTCAACCGCCGCACCGCGTTTGTGCTCAAGCACCCGGACTACGCCGACCACGTGCTGCACGACGGAGTCGCCCGCTACCACAAATCAGTCGAATACGAGATGCTGCGCGCGGTCCTCGGTCTGAGCCTGTTCACGGACGAGGACGACTCCTGGCGCCGCCACCGGATGATGGTCAACCCGGTACTCGCCAAACGCCACCTCACCGGTCTATTCGACCTGATGGTCGCTCCAATCGACGCGTTTCTGGCGGATCTCGATGACGGCCGCGATCGAATCGAGATCGAGATGACCGAAGCGATGACGGCGCTGACGCTCGACGTCGTCGGCTCAGCGCTGTTCGGTCACGGGATGGCAGACCTGGCACGTAAGATCGGCCCAACGGTCACCGATGGACTTCGCGCCGCCGAGCGCGCCGCCCGGCTGATGATGGTGGCCAACCCGCCGCCCTGGCTGGCACGCGCGACCGCGGCCTTCATCGGCCGCGCGCCGGTGTTGCCTCCCCCCCTCGACCGCCTCCAGGCGGTCATGCACACGATTGACAGCACCGTGTGGGGCGTCATCGGCGAACGTCAGCAGAACCCAAAGGACACCGAGGACCTGCTCGGGCTGCTCCTCACCGTAGGCGACGAGCGTGGGCAACCGCTGCCGCTCAAGCGGGTTCGCGACGAGACCACGACGTTCATGCTCGCGGGCCACGAGACGACCGCAAACGCGATGACCTGGATGTGGTACCTGCTCGCGCTCAACCAGGGCGCCCGCCAGCGGATGCTGAGCGAGGTCGACGACGTCCTCGCGGGCAGGCGGCCGACGTTGGGAGACCTCAAGGATCTGCCGTGGACCGCGGCCTGCTCAATGGAGGCGATGCGGATGTTCTCGCCGGCGTGGATCATTCCGAGGCTCTGCGTCGCAGACGACGCAATTGACGGCCATCGCATCCGCAAGGGCTCCACCGTGTTCATCCCGGTCGATGCGCTCCACCACGATCAGCGCTTCTGGCCGCGGCCCGACGTATACGACCCGGCACGGTTCCTACGCGCAAATGCGCGCACGCAGCATCGATCCGCCTACCTGCCGTTCGGCGGCGGACAGCGCGTCTGCGCTGGCCAGAGCTTTGCCTTGATGGAGATGACACTGATCACGGCAATGATGAGCCAGCAGTTCGTCTACGACCTCGTCCCGGGGCACCCGGTGGAGCCCGAGGCGACGCTCACGCTGCGACCGCGCCACGGGGTGAAGATGATCGCCCGACGCCGCGCGGAGACGCCGGATCTGGAGGTTGCCGCATGAGCGAGCGAGTCGACCTCGCGGGCGCGCGGGTCGTGATCACGGGCGCCGGCAGCGGCATCGGCCGCGCAGCCGCACTGCGCTTCGCGCGCGCGGGTAGTGAACTGGTGGCAGTCGACATCGACGGCGAGAGCGCTGAGGCGACCGCCGCTGCGTGCATCGAGCTCGGCGTTGTCGCCAGCGCTCACGTGTGCGATGTCGCCGACGCGGACGCCGTATCTGCGCTGTCCGAGACGATCGAGACGACCCTCGGAGCAGTCGACGTGCTCGTCAACAACGCGGGTGTGGGGATCGCCGGCCCGTTCCTCGACGCGACGCTCGAGGACTGGCAATGGCTACGCTCGATCAATCTCGACGGTGTCGCATACGGGTGTCAGGCGTTTGGCGGGGCGATGGTCGCGCGCGGGCGCGGACATGTCGTCAACATCGCCTCGGGAGCGGCCTACATTCCCAACCGTCAGATGGCCGCCTATTGCGCGACGAAGGCCGCCGTGATGATGCTCTCGCAATGCCTTCGCGCGGACTGGCGCCCCCACGGCGTCGGCGTCAGCGTCGTCTGCCCCGGCGTGATCAACACGCCGATCGCCTCCCACACGCGCTACCGCGGCGCGATGACCGCTCGCCAGGGCCGCGCGGAGCGGGCGCTCGGGCTGGGACACTCGCCCGAGCTCGTCGCCAAAGCGATCCTCGACTGCATCAAGCGCGACCGCGACGTCGTGCCCGTCGGATTCGAGTCAACGGTCGCCTACAAGCTGCTGCGCGGCGCTCCGCAACCGATCCAGGGCCTGGTCGCCCGCGTGAAGCTGTGACCGTCGAGCAGCGCACCCCTGTCGCCGATGCCGCGACTCCTCGCCGCACGCCGCATCACCGCGTGGTCGTGATCGGCGCCGGCATCGCCGGCGTCGGTTTGGGCGTGAGACTTCGGCAAGCCGGAATCGAGGACTTCGTGATTCTCGAGCGCAACAGTTCGGTCGGAGGGACATGGTTCGAGCACACCTACCCGGGGTGCGGGTGCGACATTCCGACGCACCTCTATTCCTACTCGTTCGCGCGCAACCCGCGCTGGACGCGGCTGTTCCCCCAGCAGGACGAGATCCTGGAATATGTCCGGCGGATTGCCGACGAGTACCAGGTCACCCCGCATATCCGCTTCGCCTGCGAGATGGAACACAGCGCTTGGGACGAGGCGCGCGGCGTCTGGCTCATCCGCTCCTCTGAGGGCGAGCTCACAGCTGATGTGATGGTCAGCGCGATCGGCGCCACGGCTGAGCCAGAGGAGCCGGACATCCCGGGGCTCGACAGCTTCGGCGGGCATCGCTTCCACTCAGCGCGCTGGGACCACCAACATGATTTGGTCGGCGAGCGCGTTGCGGTGATCGGAACCGGCCCCGCGGCCGCCCAGTTCGTCCCGCGGATCCAGCCCCAGGTCGACAGCCTGAGCGTCTTTCAGCGCACCGCTCCATGGGTGATTCCGCATTTCGACCGCCCCGTCTCGCGGCTCGAGCGCCGCCTCTACAAGCTCCTCCCGGCTGCGCAGGACATCCAGCGCAACGCGCTGTTTGCAATCTACGAGGCATGCGGCATCGGCTTCCGCGGGCGCACCGAGCTGATTGCGCCAATCGAGGCGCTTGGCCGCGCGCACCTGCGCAGGCAGGTTTCAGACCCCGTCCTACGCAGGAAACTGGCGCCGCACTACCGCTTCGGCTGCAAGCGACCGATCCTTTCCAACACCTACTATCCGGCGCTCGCTCAGGACAATGTCGAGGTTGTCTGTGACCCGATCGCCAAGGTGACCCGGACTGCGATCGTCACCCGAGCGGGAACCAGACATCCGGTGGACACGATCATCTCCGCGATCGGCTACCGCTACAACCGATCCCTGCTCGCCCATCGCATCGCCCGCAGCGACGGGCGCACGCTGGGCGAGGTGTGGAACCTTTCGCCCCGCGCTTACCTGGGCTCCGCGGTCCCGGGTTTTCCGAACATGTTCATGCTGCTGGGCCCCAACTCGATCGGGATCAATTCCGTCATCTTTTCGCTCGAGTCGCAGATCCAGTACGTGATGAGCGCGCTGGCCACGATGCGGCGACGCGGCATCGAACGAGTCGAGGTGCGCCCGGAGGCGCTTGAGGACTTCGTCAGCGACGTCGACCGGCGAAGCGAAGGAAGCGTCTGGACAGCCGGCGGCTGCAAGGCCTACTACGTCGATGACACGGGCCGGAATTTCGGGCTCTACCCGGGCTTCGCCGCCGATTTCCGTCGCCGCACGCGGCGATTTGATCCGGACGCCTATTCCCTCGGACCCATCGCCTCGGCGGACGCTTCGGCGGCATGAGCGCGGCCGATGCGGTTGCGCTGGGAGACGCGCGAAGAGCGGTACTCCCCCGACCGGGCGACCTCGATCCCCGGGCACGTGCGCTGTATCACGGCTCGCGCGAGCCAGGACTGCGATGAGCGTGGCGACATCGATCGTTCGGTGGGGAGCTGCTCGCGTTCCGGGCCAGGGTGCTCTCGGGTCGCTTGCACGCACCGTGGCGGATGCACCTCATCGATTGGACCGGCTGGCCAGTGGCGTAGAGAGTCTCGCCCGGCTCTCCGAACTCGACGACACGCTGAGGCTGCTGGGGACGTTCGAGGGCAGCCTGACCCGCCTCGCGGGCTTGGCTGAAAGCGTCGATCGCCTCGCGAACGCAGTCGACAGTCTTCCTGGCCTCGCCGAAAGTGCCGCAGCCCTACCCGAACTGACCCGACACGCCGAAGCGCTGGCCCGACTCTCCGACAGTGCCACCGCACTTCCCGAGCTCTCCAGGCACGCCGAGGCGCTTACTGAGCTGACACAGCACGCGGGCGCATTGGCGGAACTGACCCGTCACGCCGCCACCTTGCCGGAACTCACGCGACACGCCGCATCGCTCCCTGAGCTCGCAGCCCGAGTGCAGAGCGTTGAGACAATGGTCGAGCGAATCATCGGCTACCTCGACACCCTTCAGCCAGCGATCAACGAGCTGACCGACGCGGCATCGAACCTGCAGCGCGCGGTCGGCCCGATCGGGCGGATCGCGGGACGTCTACCGGGCTCCAGGGTCCGCGCTGTTGTCCCCCACCAGGATCACGACGCCTCGGAGTGAACGCGCCACGGTCCCGAC
Source organism: Solirubrobacteraceae bacterium (assembly GCA_050997675.1). Taxonomy (GTDB): domain Bacteria; phylum Actinomycetota; class Thermoleophilia; order Solirubrobacterales; family Solirubrobacteraceae; genus Palsa-513. Next base: position 2,952 of record JBPCQX010000101.1, on the reverse strand, counting down.
GCCAGGTAGATCCAGCGCCAGCACCGTCGACCGTGGCGCACGGCGCCTCTATGCGGCGACCGGCCGATACATCGTCACCACGACGGCTCCGCCGAGCCCAATGTTGTGCTGCAGCGCAACGGCTGCGCCGTCGACCTGCCGCGCGTCCGCATCGCCGCGCAGCTGCCAGGTCAACTCGCTGCACTGAGCGAGACCGGTGGCACCGAGCGGATGGCCCTTGGAGATCAGTCCGCCCGACGGGTTGACGACAACCTTGCCGCCATACGTGGTGGCCCGCTCGTCGACGAGCTTGTGCCCCTCCCCTTCGCCGCACAGTCCGAGCGCCTCGTAGGTGATCAGCTCGTTGGCGCTGAAGCAGTCGTGTAGTTCGATCACGTCGACCTCGTCGGGGCCGACCTGCGCCTGCTCGTAGACGTCGGCGGCGGCCTTCGCGCTCATGCGGCCGCCGACGAGGCTGATCGAGGAGCGATCCTCGAACGTCGACGTCATGTCGGTGACCATCGACTGGCCGACGATCTCGATCGCGCGCTCCCACAGCCCGTGTTCGTCGACGAAGCGCTCGGAGGCAAGGAGCGCGGCGCCCGAGCCGTCAGAGGTCGGCGAGCACTGGAGTTTGGTCAGCGGCTCGTAGATCATCTTCGCCCCCTTGACGTCCTCGAGGGAGTATTCGTCCTGGAACTGGGCGTATGGGTTGCCCGTGGAGTGCTTGTGGTTCTTCCAGCCGATCCACGCGAAATGCTCGGGTGTCGAGCCGTAGCGCTCCATATGCTCGCGTCCTGCCATGCCGAACATCTGCGGCGCCGGCGGCGCGGACTCCCACTCGCGCAGCTCGCACATCGCCATCACGTGCTTGTCCATTGGGTTCGTGCGGTCAAGGAACTTCGCGCCGAGCGAGCCCTTTTCCATCTTCTCGAAGCCAAGTGCGAGCACGCAATCGGCGAGTCCGCCGCGGATCGTCTGGCGCGCGAGGTAGAGCGCCGTGGAGCCAGTTGAGCAGTTGTTGTTGACGTTGACGACCGGAATGCCCGTCAGGCCGAGGCCGTACACGGCGCGCTGACCGGCCGTCGAGTCGCCATAGCAGTAGCCGACGAACGCCTGCTCGACCGATTCGTAGGGGATGCCAGCGTCCTCGAGGGCGTTGGTCCCGGACTCGAGCGCCATGTCCGGGTAGTCCCACTCCCGCGATCCGGGCTTCTCGAACTTGGTCATGCCGACTCCCACTACGAAGACTCGATTCATCAGCTTCCTCTCTGCGCAAGCTCGCGCTTGAGCACCTTGCCGGTCGGGTTGCGGGGCAGCGCCTGCACGAACGTGACGTCGCGCGGCACCTTGAAGCGCGCGAGGTTCTCGCGCACGAAATCCTTGACTTGATCCTCGGTCAACTCCGCCGCCGGGCGCAGCGCGACAAATGCGGCGAGTCGCTTCCCGAACTGCTCGTCATCGACCCCGATCACTGCGGCCTCTTCGATCGCCTCGTGGCGAGCGAGCAGCTCCTCCACCTCGCCGGGGAACAGGTTTTCGCCGCCCGAGACGATCATCTCGTCGTCGCGGCCGTCGACGAACAGACGCCCCGCGGCGTCGAAGTGCCCGACGTCACCGGAGCTCATCAGGCCGTCAATCACTTCCTTGTTCCCGCCGCCGGTGTAACCCTCGAACTGAAACGTGTTACCGACGAAGATCCGCCCGCTAACGCCGACTCCGCTGACCGCCTGGCCGGCCGCGTCGTAGAGGCGCACGGTCGTCGCAAACGGCGGCCGCCCGGCGCAGCCTGGTGCGGCCTTCAGGTCCGCGGGAGTGGCGATCGTGGCGTAGGCGACCTCGGTGGAGCCGTAGAGGTTGTGGATCGTCTCGCCAAACGTGTCAAGCGCTCGCTCGGCGAGGTTCGCATCGAGCTGGCTGCCGGCGACGAACACGATCCGCAGCGAGCTCGTGTCGCCGCGAAACTCGCCCTGCTCTGCGCACGAGACGAGGCGCGCCAGCATCACCGGGACGACGATCAGACCATCGCAGCGATGGCGCTCAACCGCTTCCAACACATCTCCGGGTTTGAACCTGCGCCTGACGACAATCGTCGAGCCGAGCGCCACGGCGAGCACCGCCTGCGCAAAGCCGAGAGCGTGGAAGAAGGGAGCCGCAATGTATGTGCATCCCTCGCGGCGGAAGGGTGCCTTGGACAGCAGCGCGCCAATCGGCGCGAGCGATTTCGGATCTGGCCGCGGCGCCCCCTTCGGCGTGCCCGTGGTGCCGCTGGTCAGCAGCACGACCTTGGCGTGGCCGGAGGCTGATGGCGGCGGTGCGGGGTCCCCGCGGGCGATCAGGGCCTCGAGCGCTGCCTCGCCCACCGGTGCGTCCGACCACGCGACGAGGTGGCCCAACGCAGCCGGAGCGCCGGCGACGACCGTCGCGAACTCCTCGTCGTGGACGAGAAGCTCGATGCCCTCGCGCTCGCACACCTCGCGTAGCTGCGGGCCGGCGAAGTCGGTGTTCAGATACAGCAGCTTCGCGCCGAGCTTCGCGCCGGCAAAGGTGATGTCGAGGAAGCCGCGGTGGTTGCGACAGAGGACGCCGATCCCGTCGCCAGCGCCGAGCCCGCGCTCGCGCAGCTCGTTTGCAAGTGCGTTGGAGCGCCGGTCGAGCTCGCGAAAGGTGAGCGTCCCGAGCTCGTCGACAAGTGCTGGGCGGTCGCCGTGGCGGACGGCCGCGATCGCAACCGCGCCGCCGAAAGCGCCGTACCGTCGCACGGAGTTGACGACGCCGAGCGTGCGCCGGGGAGATTCTGCGCGCACCAGCCCGGCGCGAGCGGCGTGCGCCAGCCCGTGGGCCTCTGCGGCAACGCGCAGCAGCAGCGGGCTGCCCAGGAGGCGCTCAGCAGTGCTCATCGCCTCACCTCCTGCGTGGCGAAATGCTCAAGCTCGGGCTCGCGCCGCATCGCACGATGACGGGCGGGGCTCC
>JBPCQX010000096.1:0-10676 GCA_050997675.1 Solirubrobacteraceae bacterium | reverse complement strand
CCCCGGGGGAACCCCGACATCGGCAGTGATAGACCCAAATAATTGAGGGCCATATCGTCCGGCGAAAGGGCCCGTCCGCAGCCGGACATACGATCACGTTTCTGGACAAAATCGTGACTCAATGAGCCCTTGGCTTCGTTGAGCGGCCATCGGCGATGTCCGATCATCGGTGCTGCTTTCACGAAAAAGTAGAAGCCTCGACCGCTCTGAACCGGCCGCACCAGACTTCTCCTCTCGGGCGGATCCAGCACTCGCGCGAGCCCTGCTTTCGGTCGCCCACGAGCATCTACGCCGACGACAACAGGGCCCTGCAACGCGCGGACACCAGGTGAGTCCGCGTTATCGCGCGCGTCGGAGGGTTACGTCGATCTCGGCGGTCAGGAGGTAGAGATCGAGCTCGCCGGACTTTTCGGGGTCGAACGGATGAAAGCCGAGTCGTTCCCACCAAGTCCGAGCATCTTGGCTGAGGGCGCTCACGACGACCGCGCGGCATGCGGCCTTCTCGTTTAGTTCGACGGCCGTTGCGAGGACATGGAACGCCAGCGCGGTCCCGACCCCGAGCCCGACGTTGCGGCGGTCGACGGCGAGCCGGCCGAGTAGGAGCGCCGGGACGGGATCAGGCGCGCCCTTTGCCAGGAGGTTGGGTGCGGCGGATCGGTCGATTCCGGTCATCGAAACGCTCGCGTACGCGACTACCGCGCGCTGCGCGTCAGCGATGACCCAGGTGGCTGCTGTGTCGCGTCGCCGGTTCTGGCCGGCGTAGCGGCGTAACCACTCATCGAGCACCGGCTCACCGCTATCGAACCGGTCGCGGTCGTGGCGACGCGGGTCAAGCGGCGTCGGCCGGTGAAGCTCAGTCAAGCCAGCTGAACTTGCGCTTGCGGCGCATCGCGCTCGCGAGCCGTTCGTTGACCTCGGCTGGCCGCTCGAGCGCTTCGGTGAACGCGATCGCCGCCTCACCCGAGAGACGGATGCTGGAGCGCTCGGCCAGAACCTCCTCCGCTCTGGATGCGGCGGCTTGAACGACGAATGCTGAGACGTTCAGGTGCGATGCGGCAGCGGCTCGCTCTAGCAGCGCTTTGTCTGACGGTCCGACCCGGATCTGGAGGCGTTCTTCCTTAAGAGTTGACATGTACTTACGATGGCAGTACAGGGGTGCATTGTCAAGTCATCCACCCACAAGGAGGAAGTCATGGAGTCCATCATGCTGGACGCTGCTGGCCATCGCCGGTCGCCAGCGACCATGCCCGGCTACCACCGCGGGCGCCCACCGCGAAACAAGGGCGAGCAATACCCGGCGGATCCGCCGACCGTCGAGGAGATCGTCGCCGTCATGCGGTCCGTCGGAGACCGCTCCGACGCACACCGACTCCGCGCACTCATCGTGCTCCTCTGGCGCGCCGGACTTCGGATCAGCGAAGCACTCGCGCTCCAGGAAGGCGACCTCGACCGCCCGCGCGGCGCCGTGCTCGTCAGGCGAGGGAAGGGCGGCAAGCGCCGTGAAGTCGGGATGGATCGCTGGGCATGGGAGCAGCTGGAGCCGTGGCTCGAGATCCGCCGCCAGCTCCCGATCGGCGCGCTGCTCTGCGTAATCCACGGGCCGACCGCCGGCCGGCGCTGGGAGGCGTCCGCCGCACGCAAGCAACTGCACCACGCGGCAGCCGCAGCGGGCGTCCGTAGAAGGTTCGCGCCGCACCAGTTGCGCCACGCGCACGCGGTCGAGATGGCGCACGAAGGCGTGCCGCTTGTCGTGATTCAGCGCCAGCTCGGGCACGCGAACCTCGGGATCACCAGCGTCTACCTACAGGGCATCGACAGCAGCGAGATCATCAGCACCGTCCACGGACGGCCGTCACCGACGATCTCAGCCACCGCCGGACTGCAGCTGAGGCGATAGCTCACGCGCGATCGGGTCAGCCGAACAGCCTGGGCCGACCCGATCCCGCACCCCCGCGTGGCGAATACGAGGTGCCGGCTCAGCACCAGCGAGACACCTGCATCGATGTGAACGCGGTACTCCGCTCGAACGCTCCCGATACTGCCGCAGGCGTTCCGCAGCGAAAGCGCTGAGCGCGACGGTCGGCCCGCCTGCTTTTGTGGCGGAGCAGCGCTGATTGCTGTTTGCTGGCCGGGGGCTTTCCGGACGCCGAGCAAGGGCCCTGCGCGTTGATTGAGGACTACCGCTTCCGGGCGATGCGGGCGTGTCGACGCTCGACCTGATGGGACGCGTGCTGGGTGCTCAATCCCAGCAACAAGGTCGACGTCGCGGCTTCCGCCTCCGACGATCGGCTGCTTGCTGGCCTTTATGGATGGCTGGCACCCGAGCGCTGCAGCCGGGGGTCAAAGTGGCTACTCGGTGGCCATCACGGCGTCAGCCCTGCTCCGCCGGGTCGCTGTCGGATAATGGGGCTGGGATAGCCTCGTCTGAACGCCGAGGAGGACTGTCGGGTGGACGGTTTCGGTGGATCGGTCGTCCTGGTTGAGCCGTTCGGAGCGGGCGGAGGGGTCGATGTGATCGCCTCCGCGCTGTCGGCAAGGCTCACCCAGATGTGGGCCGTACGTGTGACGGTCGATAACCGGCCGGGGCTGGGCGCGACGGCTGCGCCGGCGTTCGTGGCCGCTGCCGCGCCAGACGGCCGCACGCTGCTGATCAACACGAGCGCCCACGCGTACAGTGCGGCGCTCGCGACTGGGCTGCCGTATGACCCGATCGCGGACTTCGTCGCAATCGCGCTCGTCACGAGCCAGTCCTATGTGCTGGTCGCATCCGGGCGCTCGGGCATACGCGGCCTGGACGAGTTGATTAGCGCGGCCCAGGGGCGGCCGCTGAGCTTTATTTCGGCCGGCGTGGGGACCGGCACGCATCTCAGCGTCGTCGAGCTGAATATCGGTCTGGGGATCTCGGCGACGCACCTGCCCGCCAGGCCGAGGGATGCGATCTTCGCGACGATCGCGCGTGTGGCGGCTGGCGAGGCAGACTACGCAATGTCCCCGATCTCGATCGCTCAGCCACACGTGGGGAACGGGAGGCTGATCGCGCTGGGCGTCAGTGGCGCGCAGCGCTCGCAGCTGTTGCCCGACGTGCCGACGCTCCAAGAGGCCGGGGCTGCGGACTTCTGCTTCCCGATTTGGTATGGCATCTGGGCGCCGTCGGCGACCCCGGCGCTCCGAGTGCAGGAGCTCACCGACGGCATCGGCGCGGCCCTTGACGCACCGCAGCTGCGCTCCTGGCTGGGAGAGCACGGCGCCGAGCCGATGCGGATGACGCAGCGAGAGTTCGCGGACTTCGTCATCCGCGAGCGTGATCGCGCACACGCGATCGCAAGCGCAGCCGGAATCTCGCCGACCCGATAACGGCCCCGAGCGGCCGCCGTCGTTCACTTTCCCGCCCTGACGTTGGATGTGGAGACCGAGTCGGCGTGCGTACCTCCGCGGCGCCGCGAGCGGGCCGCTGGATAGCGGTGTTCGCGAGCCTCGACGACCGTGGCCGGGTCAGCGGCTCGCGCAATCACCCAGCGACCGGCGCAGACGAGTCGCGAACCTTCGCCGGAGTCTGGATCGAAGGAGTGACGCGGGTCGTCGGCTTGCGGCGCGGCTGGTACGTCCGGCTATGCGGGCGTTCGTGCCCAGGCGCCGACCAGCGGTGGCCCGATCACGATCCCGCGGGCGGCGAGCAGCTCATCCAGCAGCCGCTGCGCGAGCGTGTCGGGCTGCAACTCGGCGACCGTGGTGACGCCGAGGTGCTCCATCGCAGGTAGCACGCCACACACCACGTTGGCCCAACCCCAAGGCCCCGCCTCGGCGGCGCCTCCCGCTGCGCACTCCAGCCGCAGCTCCGGCACCGGCAGGCCGGCAGCGAGAAACGTCGAGTACAGCGAGAGTCCCATCCGGGGCGCGACCGAAACGCGGGCCAGCGTCTCCAAGAACCAGGCGCGAACCTGGGTCCAGAGCGGCGTCATGGGCGCCGCCCAGTCATAAGCCATGTCCCCCTCTTGCACGCAGACCAGACCGCCGGGGCGCAGCAGTGCGCTCGCACGCGCGAGCGCGGCCACAGGGTCCGGGAGATACATCAGCACCAGCCGCCCCACAACGGCATCGAACTCGCCATCGACACCCGCGAGCGTCTGCACGTCACCCTGCACGAATCGCACGTTGGACACGCCCGGGTGCGCGACACGCGCGGTCGCGCTCGCCACCGCCTCGGGATCATGCTCGACGCCCACCACCTCACCATCAGACCCGACCAGCCGCGCTGCCAGCAACGCGACGTCACCGGCACCGGACCCGAGATCGAGCACCCGCATCCCGGGCCCCACGCCCGCGGCCCGAAACACACGCTCGGTCAACGGCTCAAACGCCGTCGCCTGGCTCTCCAGCCGACGCTGCTCCTCCGCACGGTCAGAAAAAACATAGTCAGATCGCTCCACGGCCCACTCCTACCCGAAAACGACGGCCCCGGTCCAGTGCGAGCCCGACGGGTCTTTGCTTAAGGACCCGAGTTGCGAACCGACTTCCGGACAATCCGCGCGGAATGCGTGTGGTGATGGCCGACGGATCACGTCGCCTCGTTGGTGGTGCCCCAGGCGCTCATCAGCGTTGGATGAGCGAAAACGGCCGCGGCGCTCGCAAGCTCGTCGCCTAAGCGTTGCTGGAGGGTGTCAGAACCGACCTCCGCCGCGGTGGCCACGCCCGTGCGCTCGATTACTGGCAGCACGGTCCTGACTATCCCGGCCAGCAGCGCGGCACCATCCGGATCCTCAGGACCGAAATGTGGCTGTAGGCCGAGCATCCCCTGAGGCCTCAGCCCCGCGTCCTTGAGCACCGCCCACAGCCGCGGACCGAGCGCCGGATCAACACCGGCCCGCGCGAACGCTTCGCGCAGCCATGACAACGCCTGACCCACGAGTGGCGTCGAAGGCAGCGAGCGGGCGCTGTGGAGGTCGAACTCGACCGGTACCACGACGCCGCCGCAGCGCAACAAGCCAGCCTGCGTCTTCAACACCGCTGCTGGATCGGGCACATACATCAAAACCAGCCTCCCGATGATCGCGTCGAACGGCCCGTCAGGCGCTCGGTCGTGGATATCGCCGACACAGAACCGAAGGTTGGACAGACCGCGCTGGGCGGCCCGCACTGTCGCCTGGGCAACGGAGGCCCTCGATTGATCGATTCCAACGACCTTGCCAGCCGAGCCGATCAGCTCGGCGACGACGAACGCCACATCTCCCGCTCCTGAACCCAAGTCGAGAACCCGCATGCCTCGGCGGACGCCTGCCATCTCGAGAATCATCCGCGTCGCGGGCGCGAGCACCCTTCCCTGGCGGTCTAGCCGCTCGAGCTCTGCGGCGTCACTGCCGAGCTGGTAGCCGGTTTCTGCGCTCTTCACCACTCTCCTCGCGTATGGGTCTGCAAGTGCGATCGTGTTTGCCGCCGCTACTACTGGGCCGTGGCGCGGACGATCCATTGGGTAGGACCGGTAAAGCATCGCTCGATGTCGTTGAGTGCGGCGATCGCCACATCAATCGCAGAATTGCTCGCGCCGGCGAGTACGGCGCGCTCTCGGAAGCGCTCCAGCGTGATCGCCGTGATCAGCGCGGTGGCCTGGCCGCCGTGGCCCGGCGACGGCTCAGACTCGACGTATTGCAGCTCAGCTCCAGCCGCTTGCAGCAGATCGCCGAGCTGGGGACCCAGCGCGATGTGCACGCCGGCCGCGGTCATCGTCGTCGTCATGACGTCGAGACCTTCGGCCTCGGCATCGGTGGCGCCTTCAAGGGCGACCGTGGTGAAGTCGGCGTCCTGGATGATCACGCTACCGCCAACAGCCACGGCGGCGACCAGCTGTCGGCAGGCTTGCGCGGGGTTGGGCAGGTGGAGCAACAGCATTCGGGCCAGGACTAGATCAAAGCTGTCTTGAGGCAACTGGGTGGCCGTAATGTCGCCTCTCCTGACCTCGATCGTCCCGCTTTGCAGCGGCTCGAGCCACTGCGTCTCGAGGTCGATGGCGAGCACCCGGCCGCCCGGGGTGACTCGTTCGGCGAGCCAACTCGTAATCGATCCTGTTCCCGCTCCGGCCTCCAGGCACCGCCACCCCGGTCCCACGCCGGTAGCTTTGAGTTGGCTGACGGTCAACGGCCCGTGGAATTGCTCTAGCAGCTCAAGTCGGCGTCGCTCGGCATGGTCACCGGCATGAGCGAGGACGTAGCCGTCTCCGGTCCGATCGCTCATCACGCAAATTCAGTTTGACCGGTTGCCGGCAGGACGACGGGCTTGGGCCCGAGGATCCTTTTGGCGTTGTCTTCGAAGATCGCCGCTCGGGTGCTCTCGTTCTCGGCCGGGCCTCGACATCGGAGATCGTTCTCGGGATGAAGTACGAGTCGCCCTGCGTGTCGAATTGCCTGTCGGTCCCGAACAGGACCCAGGTCGGGCTGTTCAGCGGGATCGGGTTGGCGGCGTACGCCGCGGCCGGAGCCCGCGGTCGCGAGCAGCGCCACCGTCGAGGCGATCACCGCGGCCGGGACGCGATGCGGAGCCGCGAACGAGGCGCCGAGCACCGACGAGCGCGCTTGGGTGATGATGTTGAGTAACACAGGCCCTCCTGGGAGGAGTTGGATCGGTGTTCGCGCGGGCCGTTGCTGACCTTCGTCACCGACCACCACGCGCCGCGAGGTGAGCCGGTTCGCGACGGCTCGTCGCTCCGAGCCGGTCAGGTCCAGGACAGGGCGTTGACCGGCAGGCACGTCTGGTGTCTGACTTGCCGCTCCGAGTGTCATAGATGCGTAACTTGTGGTGGGCTTGAGGTCATCTCGAAAGCCGGTAGGGCGGCCACGGGGGAGGGTTCTCACTCGGTGTGGCTCGGGCGCCGATCAATGCCTCGAGGGCGTCGGCTGCGATCACCGGCCCACCGGCGGCGGAAAAGCCGTCGGCTACTCGTTGTGCCCCGGGGCGCTTGGTGATCGCCTCGTGGACCTTGGCGCGCAGGCGCTCGGGCGTCAGGCGTGCTGCGGGCAGGCGCGTTCCCGCGTCGGCGGTCTCTACTCGGCGGGCGACCTCGTGCTGGTCGCGACCGAACGGGACAGCGCAGACGGGCACTCCGGCGGCGAGCGCCTTCTGGGTCACGCCCGCGCCCCCGTGCGTGATCGCGCATGCTGTCCGGGCGAGCAGGGGGGTGTGCGGCAGAAACCGCTCGAGGCGGGCGTTCGCGGGCACCTCGATCCCGGCGATCCCGTCGGCCGGCACCGTCGCTACGAGCTGCACCTTCTCGTCCGCGAACGCCTCGAGCGCGGTCGTGACCAGGCGCGTGTCGTTCTGGCGCTCGGACGAGGCGCTGACCAGCAGCAGCGCCCGCTCGATCCCCGCCAGCCATTCCGGCGCCGCGGCGGGCGGGTCCCAACAACACGGGCCGACCATCCGCACGCACGCCGGCCAGTCACGGCGTGGGTACTCGAACGGCTCGGCGGTCAGGTACAACAGCAGCGGCGCGAGCGTGAACATGTCCGACACGCTCCCCAGCGAACCGACGCCGACCCGCGCCCGGATCGCGTTCAAAGGTCCGAGCACGCCCCGCTCGACCGACCCCGCGACAAACGGTCTTACGGCCCGGTCTCGGAGACGTCCGAGCGGCCCGCGGGCGGGGCTCAGCCCGGGCCCGAACGGCGGCGCGTCCGCGGATGGCAGCGGGATCGGATACGGGACGTACTGCGCCCACGGTCCGCCCCACGCCTGCGCGACAGCGAGCGCACCCCACGCCATGCAATCGACGAGCAGCAAGTCCGGGTGCTCGGCCTCGATCGCCGCGAGCATGTCGGGGACCTCGTGCTCGGCACGGGCGACGAACACCGAAAGCGCGCGCTTGACCTTGGCGGGCTTCGACCGCGCCCTGAAGTCATCGTGCTCGATCCGCTCGATCCGCTCGCCGATCGACTCCGAGTCGAACCCGAGCTCGCGCACCAGCTCGATTTGCGAGGACAGCGAGCGCAGCGCGATCTCGTGTCCGCGACGCGCCAGCTCCTCTGCGATCGGCACGATCGGATACAGGTGCCCGCGGGCGGGCGAGGTGTACACCAGCACGCGGCTCATCCCAACGCCTCCAATCCTTCGATCAGCTCGGCCAGGGCGGTCTCGGTCTGCCTTTGCCCCAGGCTCATGTCCCGGCGCAACAGCTTCCACACGTACACGTCGCACACCGCCACGAGCTGCGCCAGCCGGCGCTCACGCGCCGCGCCCCGCAAACGATCGAGCTGGGGCGCGAACGTGCGCGTCACCCACTCGCGATGCACCGCGCGCCCGCGGTCGGTCACCTCGCGCAGAAACGGAGTCCGGTGCTCCTCGACCAGCATCCGCATCGCCAAGTCCCCGTGCTCCTCATAGTGCTCGATCAGATTCCGCACCGCCCCGCGGACATCGCCAACCGGCGCCAGCGCACGCTGACTGCGGATCCGCTGGGCCGCACGCCGCGCAGCTGCATCGGTCACACCCTCCTTCGAACCGAAATGCCGAAGCACCGTCTGCACAGTCGTCCCAGCACCCTGCCCGACCTCCTCGAGCGAAAAGCGATCGTTGAAGCGCGCCAAGAACAACTCATCCGTCGCATCCAAGATCCGCTCCCTGGTCGCCGCCGCCGCCTCCGCTCGCGCCACCATCCGGTACCCGCGCCTATCCGCCGCTTGCTCTTTCACGTTAATTAGCTTAACGCTAAATGGATCGGTTCGTCAACCGGCGACGCCCTCCCATAAATCAGACGCAAGGTCAAGCTGTGATCTCACGCTCCCTATTGGCCCCCTCCGCCTCGCCTGATGCTGTCTGCTACGCGGACTCCAGCGTGGTCTGACTGGTCTTCGCCTGGCTGGTTGTGGGCGTAGTGCGAGCGATGGCGCTCGTGGACCGCTTCCCACTGGTCCCGCGGGTGCTCGCCGAGCTCCGCAATTAGCTCGGCGACCTCGACGCGACCTGCGACCAGCTGGCGTGCCGTGCGATCGCTCGCGTTGCGGAAGGCGTGCACGCTGCCAGCCGGTACGAACACCGTGCTGCCCGCCGGCGCTCGCCGCCATTTGCCGTCGAGCAGGAACTCGATCTCGCCCTCGAGCACGTAGAAGACCTCGTCTAGATCCTCGTGCCAGTGCGGCACTTGAAACCCGCCTCCGGGCGGCAGCTCGCCCTCCACCACGCCGACCTGACCGCTCAATGACGGCCCGACCTTGATCATGGGACACCCCAGACCGAGGTCGATCGAGACGCCCGTGCCGGGCTCCAGCAGCGTGGCATTACAAAGGGTGGTCATTAGACCTCCTCAAAGTCGGATAAGGTGAAAGTGGATGAATGCATGAACACTGTATAAGTGCTGAAGTACTATACGCCGATGGGCGAGTCTGTCAAGGGTCACAACCGCACCCGCCGGGCCCAAAAGGCGCAGGAGACCCACGAGCGGATCGTCGCCGCGGCAACTCGGTTGTTCTTGGAGCGCGGTTACGTGCAGACCACAATCGATGCGATCGCCGACGCGGCGGACGTGGCCGTCGAGACCGTCTACGCCCGCTTTCGCCACAAGACCAACCTGATGATCGCCGTCAAGGACGCCGCCGTCACCGAAGGCGGACAAGTCCCGCTTCACCAGCGGCCCGAGATCGCCGCCCTCGCCGCCGAAACCGACCAACGCCAACAGCTGCGGATCGCGGCAGCCCTCTCACGCGGGATGCTGCAGCGCATCTCACCCGTGTACGCGCTACTGCGAGACGCGGCCGCCGCCGACGACACCCTAAGCGAACACCTTGCCGCCGAGATCGACCGCCGCCGCATCTTTCAACGAACGATCGTCGAGCTCATCAGCGCACACGCAGCACTCCGCCAGGACCTCACCCCCGACCAAGCGGCCGACACCTACTCGGCACTCGCGAACCCCGACCTCTATCTGCTGCTCACGACCCACCACCACTGGAGCGCCGACGACTACCAGGGGTGGCTCGCCGACAGCCTCCAACACCTCCTACTCCCACAGCCCTAGCCGTGGCCCGGTCATCGTCGATCATCGACGACCCGCACGACCGCTCATCCGGGCGAGGCTCCACAACCCGGCACGCGTAGCTTATGCTCCGCCAGACAGATGCGGGGCGGCCAGCGCGAGGCAACCGTGCTCCTGGTCCTTAGACTTGGCAGCTTGGGAAGCCCCGGGCGGGGGCGACAGCGGACGCTCGCTCGCGCAACGAACCACAAGCAGGCGACCGACGTCGATTAGCCGCATCGCGACACTGCCGCAAGCACTCGAGCTCCCAAGCTCGCAACACGCCAGCGCTTGCAGCTCGGTCCGGAGTGCAAGCATCGCGAAGCAGTAGGTCGCGGGTGCCGGCGAGATCTCTTCTCTCCCCGCTGAGCACGAGCACGCGTCCGCTCGGCTCGAGCGTCGACACGCTCGGATCGCTATGCCGAAGCAGTAGTCGCTTGTCCGGCGTGCTGGTGCTTGCTCAGCCGCACGAACCACCGCCCCAGCAAACGGCGGCGACTGCCGCTCCGGTGGCCATCCATCAGTCCGGACCTGTCGCGGAATCTGTGTCGCTACTGAGCGTGCGACGCGAGGGCGCACGCATTGAGTGAACTACCGATTGGAGGATCGACTGATGTGAGTTGAGCGCGTAGTTCCAGGTCCGTGCTCGATGGCCTGTCCCCACCTCGACGTGCGTCGTCCG
>JBPCQX010000001.1:0-6303 GCA_050997675.1 Solirubrobacteraceae bacterium | reverse complement strand
CCCTCACCGCGCCGTCGATCAGCCCCAGCAGCTCGAGCTTGGTCTCAGCGCTCACGCGCGCTCTGACCGGGCCGAAAAGCCCGAGCGCTGCCTTCCCCGGTGCAACGTCAGCTCGATCGCCATCTCCTTCAACGCCTCGCCGAGCCGATCGTTCTCCGCTCGCAACAGCTCCAACTCGACATCCTGCACAGACGCCGCCCGGCCCGGCTTGGCTGACGCGAACGCGGCCAACGTCGCATCCTTCGCGAGCGCCCGCAACCGGACAATCACCGACACGTCGACCCCGTACGGGCGACGACCGCCTTCTCCTCGGCGTCGAGCTTGGCGATCCGCGCCCGGTAGTCGTCCAGCAGCTTGAGCCGCAGCCGGGTCGACGCGTCATAGCGCCGGCGGCGGTTGCGGCCAGCAAGCGCGGCCAGCCGGGGACGGACCGCAGTGCTGTCGGGCAGCTGCTCTGACAGCTCCAGCGGCAGCTCGCACAGCATCGTCTCGGCCTCGTTGACCAGATGCTGGCGGCTGGTCAGGATCGACCGGCGCTGGTTATGCCACAACGCGAGCAGCTCGTGAGACTCGTCGGGGCCGCGGTCTGGCCCGGCGCGCTTGAACGCTCGGGGCAGCAGCGGGTGCGCGAGCGTCTCGTGGGCGATTCGCTCGCAGTCAAGCGCGTCGGACTTGCCGCGCTGACGCGCCCGGTCACTCCGCGGTGTGCGGTTCGCGCATACATCCCGTACGTCGTACCCGCGGCCGACCAGGAACATCGCCGTGTGGCGCCCCCAGCTTGAGGCGCCCTCGACTCCCCAACGGGCGATCGGCCCCAGCTGCCGCGCCCACGCCTCAAGCGCGCGGTGCCCGTCACCTGACACCCGGAAGTGCCCGCCGGCGATGATCCCGCCGCGCGGGTCGATGACCGTCGCCGACAAACTGCGCTTGTGCGGGTCCACCCCGACGACGTTGCCCGCATGATCGGGCGTGAGCAACACGTGCGACGGACCCGGGCCCCTTCTCCTGCTGGCCATCAGCTCAGACCTCCACTGATACGTTATGGCAGAGCCGGTCGACAACGTCCCGGTGGGGATCGGCGCTCAACAGATCGACGCTCCTATCAGGTCAGACCGGTTCTCAAAAGCACGGACCGAGGTCGACACTTCACGTCAAGGACACCCCAAGGGTCCAGACCATATTCGGGTCAGACCCCGGTCCGGCTTTCGACCCTAACGCGAACCGTCGCCCGCGCGGGCAACCCCCATTTCCACACCGGGAACATATGGCCCGGGTCGGACGGAAGAACCCCGGCTACGGGAAAGGCAGTGCTGGTGGGCTTTGAGGGGAGGTCGGCGGTCTGTGGTCAGACAAGGCGTTGGTAACTGAGTCGATACGCGTGCTGTCCCGTCATGGGGAGACTGCAGGGCAGCCGGTGTCGCCGGCGTCGATCGATGCGACGAGGCTTCGGGGGCTCACGTCGCCGTGCGTGGGGTGTCCGGAGGCGTAGCCGCTGAGCGTTCCGGTCGCGGTGTTGACCTTCCAGGTGCCGCCTTGCGCGGAGCTGATGTCAAACGCGGGTCCGTAGAAACGCTGCCCGATGCGTAGGGAGTCACCCAGGGCAAGCCCGCGGCTCGTGGTGGCGCGCAGACGGAGGTGTCCTGAGCCTTGTGGAGCGAGCGTGATGCCGCCGTACTGGTATCCGACGAAGCGGCCGTGGTCAAGGAAGATCGTGAGCTGCTCGGAGTCCACCGGCCTCCCTGTCGTCGTGCTAATCAGGATCGGCCAGGTGAGTGTCTGATCCACGCCGCAATCCCCGGTGAGGCGGTGCACGCGCTGTGGTCTGCCGAGGACGGGGGCAAGCAGTTGCTCCACCTGAGAGCGCGACGCGCCGAGCGTCGTCTTGTTCAGCCCGGCGCCGGTCAAGATCGGGCGGATTGGCTGGTGCTCGCCCGCCGCCTGGCGCTTCTTGAATGTCGCCTGATTCTGATGGGCCAGTACGCGCCCGTTGGTGCCGTACCAGGTGACGCTCTCAAGCCCGGGCCCCGCGCCCGACGCAACGGATGCGGGCGCGATCGCGACGTTGTCGTGGATCGTCGGGTAGACAGTCCGCCCGGGAAAGACCCACTTCACGCGACTGACCGCGTTGGGCACCAGTTCGGAGGCGTAGCCGAAACCGATCTGCGGGAACAGCTGGCCGGGGGTGTACGGGCTCGCGGCGGCACCGCCCGCTCCGTCGGGTTTGGAGGTTGCGGTCACCAGCCAGATGTTGTTGGGATGTGCTGGGCTCGGGCCGTGGGCAATGATCAGGACGAGCACCTGACCATTGCCCCGGCGGGGTAGCTCGCCGATCACGCGGGTCAGGCCGGGGAGCAGGTCGTGCCTCTGCGGGGGCTCGCCGAGGAAGTTCTCGATGATGCGCGGCAGCTGTCTGTCGCGGGCGGTCTGGTGCCGGCGCAGGATCGCGAACTGCGACCGCAGCGACTGTGACCGTGGCGCGGTGCCGGCGGTCGGTGGCGATCCCGCGGGCCGGCGGTGGGTGAGCAGCGCTACGGCCGCCACGACGACGGCGACAGTCACGAGAACCGCCATCGCCGGGACGACCAGCCCGAGCGCCCGGCGGCCCAGGACAGCAGAGCGTGCGCCCGGTTCCTGCTCACGTCCACCAGGCGCCCGGTGCTCCGCCTGCGGCATCCCGCGGGAGCCCGCGGTCGGCTCCAGCTCGTCGAGTCTGCGCAGCACCGGGTCCAGCGGTGGTGTCGGCAGCCCGCCGGGGAGCGGGTTGGCGTGGGCCAGGCGGTGCATGGCGTCAGCGGGCTTCACAGCACCTCCATCTGCGTTGGGGTAGACGGCACGCTCTCGGCCTGGGCCAAGAGGCCCGCAAACCGGCGCCGGGCGCGGTGTAGGCGCACGGTCAGAGTCCCGGTGCGGATGTCGAGGACCCGCGCCGCGTCCGCGTGCCCGAGTCCCTCCCACGCCGTCAGCAGAAGGACCTCTCGGTCGCGATCGCCGAGTTTTGCAAGCACGGCCGCGACGGCGCCGTCGGTCGCCTCCAGCGCGCGGGCCTGGGGGGTGCGGGCGGCGTCGGCGATGAGGCGGTCGTGCATCGCTGATCTCCGGACGTCGCCGCGGCGGCGGTTGGCGAGCACCCGCCGCGCGACGCCGAGCAGCCATGGGAGCGGGTCCTCGGGCAGGTCATCGAGTCTGCGCCAGGCGATCAGGAACACCTCGGCCAGGACATCGTCGGCGTCGTCGAGGCCGGCACGGCGCGCGGCGTACGCGCGCACGGCGGCGGCGTGGTCTCTAAAGAGAGCTTCGAACCGAGTCCGTGACCCCACTAGCCGGTAAGTGTCCGCGGATGGCCAACCATTACACCCCGCTCAGCCCGCGGCACCGAAGCGGCGTGAGCGGGCCATCTTCGACGAGATAGGACCCGCCGGTGTAGAACCGGGCTCCGTCGGGGTTCTACACCGGATGGGCCACGAATATGTCCATTTTCGTGACCGTACGTCCCGCGGCGGACGGCTCGGCGCCGTGGCCGCCATGCCAGCACCGCCAGGACGCGCTCTCACGCGAGGTGCGGATGGCTGGCGATACTTCGGGGTGGAGATTTCGTTTTCTGATTTGTCGGGCTCGGTGTTCCCGATGGTGAGCTTCAAACGAGAAGGCGTCTTCCGATCTCAGTCCGAGCCTTAAACAGCAGAATCGTTCGACAAGGCCGGCTCGGCTGGACGCCCTCGCCGCCGTCTGTGGGAGGCCTGTGCTTCCTGGTGGCACTCGCGCTGAACGCGCTGCTAATCCACGAGTCCGGCCTGTCAGGCGATGAGCCTTACTACGAGCGGATCGCGACCCATCCCGCCGGGCCACATACCTTCCCCTACGCGTTTCGAATCGGGGTTCCGTATCTGGTTCATGTGCTGCCGTTCTCGCACGCGTTCTCCTGGGAGCTGCTGGCGTTGCTCGCTATTGGGGTCGCGGCCGGAGCGCTGTTTGCGTTGCTGCGCGAGTTCGAGATCGAGCAACGTCTCGCTGTTTGGCTGGCGGTCTGCTTCTCGGTCTCGCCGCCGCTGCTGGTGGTGTTGCTTCGCAACGGCCGCAGTGTCGACGCGGCGACGATCCTGGTTATAACGCTGGGCTGCCTGTTCATCGTGCGCCGCCAGCGCTTGGCGCTTGCGCTCACGCTGCTCGCTGGCACGACCGTCCACGAGTCGTGCATGTTCCTGATCCCGTTGGCCTACGCGGTCTGGGCGGAGCGACTAATCGATGCGCACGCGCTGCGCGACCTGGCGCTGGTGGCGGCGCTGCCGGCGGTGGTGTACGTGTAACTGAGAAGCTCGATCATCGCCGTTGACGAGAGCTATCAGCCTGGATATGTCGGGCCGTTCTTCACGGAGCGGTTCGATGTGATCCGCCAGTCGCTCAGCAACGGAGGCTGGGAGCTGGAGCTGCGTCGCCTCGCGAGCGCGTTCGGTCCGCTGTGGCTGGCGGCGCCGTTCGCACTGCCACGGTTGCGGTTCGCCCGCAGGGGCCTGATCCTGGTGGCTCTTTGCGTGGCGTCGATGACCTACGCGCTTGACTGGAGCAGGCTGATCTTCTTCGCCGCTCCGGTGTTCTACGTCTCGGCGGCCGACGCGTTGAGTGGACGCCGAAGGCTCGCGATCGCGGCGATCGTCGCATTCATAGCCTTGGACGTCGGTTACGCCGGATACATGCAAGTCCACGGTGTTAAGCATGGCCTGGACACCACCGCCCCTCCGACCAGAGGACCCGTTTATTAGCTCGCCGACCTGGTTGGTGAGCATCGATCATTTCGGTCCATTTGGCGGCTAGCAGCGGGACCCCGATTTGGGCTGGAGTCAGCGTTTTGGCTCAGAAACGTGTCTGTATGCGCCGTCGGAGGGTGGGGTCGTAGCCTTTGCGGAATCGCCTTCTTTGATGATCCTCCGCTACCACCCGCCGAGCCACCGCGACCAGAGCGGCGTCGTATCCCTGAGTGGTCAGGGCCGCCGGACCAGGTTGCACCCGGCGTCGCGACTCTTGAGCTGTTCCTGCTTCGTAGCGAGCGGGTCGCCGTATGGATTCGAGACGCAGAGGTGTACCCCGCGGGCCTGGTGTTGACCGTGGTTCTCTTCGGACGCCAGCCGCCAAGGGCCGGCATTGAATCTGGGCCCGGTACATGGCGTTTTGGCGTCCAGTTCTCCGACGGTCGTAAGGCGACTTCCTACGGCCTTGGCCTCGGTGGGATGAGAGTGCCAAGCGTTGGAGTGTCAGGCGTCGTCAGTTCGGTCAGCGGCGCAGTTGCGGGAATCGCTCGAAACCGCGATCAGCCTCCGGAAGAGCCGCTGCTGAGGCATCGAGGCGTTAGCGGAGGCGGCACGAGATGGCGAACTGACTACTGGCTCTGGCCGCTGCCACCGGCCGGCGAGTTGGTTCTCGCGTGCGAATGGACTGACCTGGACGTAGACCTGACGACCGCGACGATCAGCGCGGACCTCCTACGAGATGCCGCTGCCCGGGTCGAGGACGTTTGGCCGACACAGCTTCCCGACTAGGCGAGACGGGAGACCTGCGACAGGCGCCGAACGCCACCGTTTGCGGCTTGAGTCACGTTTTGGGTCAGAAGCGTGACCATCTCGGATAGCGGTCGTAGTTCGCGGCGTGTGGCGGATCGCAGTCCGCTCAGAAGGCGGTGTGAGTGGCGAGGAGGTGTCCGTTGGTGTCGTAGATGTCCACGGTGGCTGGTTCCGCCGCGACCTGGTCGCTCAGGAATAGTGCGACGTCCGCTTGGGCGTCGTCGGTGAGCTGGGTCCCGTCGGCGAGGGTGAGGCGGACTTCTCCGACGTTCGCGCCGGCGGTGTGGATCTCACCGCCGGCGTACAGGCGGCCCTGGCCCCATGATCCGCAGAGGTTGAGCCAGGGCTTTGACCGCTGCGGGTCTTGGCCGCTGCCACCTGCGACGTCAACGGCGATCCAGTTGTCGGTTCGGTCACGTTCGGCCGCGACGAGCCAGAACCAGCTCTCGTGTTGCTCATCGTCGAACGTGACGGCGTAGAGCCGGCGGTCGGGGATGCCGCGTTCCTTGACGAACTGGATCGTGGTCCGGTCGGCGGTGAAAGGGTTGCCGCTGACGGCGAAGGAGGCAACGGGGCGCATCGGTAGATCGCCGGGACGAGGCGGCGGGCGGCGGGCTGGCGGTTGGCCGGCCGATGGTTGTGCGAGGTGCTCGATGATCACCCCTCGCGGGTCAAGATTGGCCATCGCCGCAATGTTCCTCCATCTTGCCTGCCGCGGCAGTGCCTCGAGCGGCTGTCATCAGCGGCTTGA
>JBPCQX010000237.1:0-20550 GCA_050997675.1 Solirubrobacteraceae bacterium | reverse complement strand
CGTCTGCGGCTCAGATCCAACCCCACGTGCAACATCAGCTCTCTCCTCTCCCGGCGCCAGTGAGCAGGATCAGCCCAGCCCACCGCGTACCGTGACCGACGGTCGGTTCTCTGCTTCGGATGGCCCGCCCGCGCGGATAGCAGCCGCGCGCGCCTGACCTATGCTGTTCGGCGCGGAGGACCGACCCCCTACACGGCTACCGCCGCCGACCCGGCAAGCCCTCCTTCATCACATTCCAAAGGAGCACTCAGGATCCGATTTGCCCGTGCTTCCGCAAACCGGGAGAGCGGGGGTCTGGCGGCGAGCCCGCCCAGTCCCACCGCGATGGGTAGCGCCATCGTCCGCGCGAAATCCAATGTCACTGTTTGTCGAATTTGCGCTGCAACGGACCGGCGGCAGGGCACCGGACGCATGATCGTTCGACACGGGCTCCCTACGGCAACGGAACCAATCGATTACTGAATGGCTTTCCGGTCGCGATCGCTGGGACTTACTGGGTGCGGCGCGCCGGCTTGGGTGTGGGTGGCGATGTTCCGGGTCCAGATTTCCACGCGGTGGCCGTCGGGATCTTGCATGTAGGCCGAGCGCATACCGGGTGCCTAGGGGTCGTCGCCAAAGTAGACCTCGTCGACGTGCTCGCCGTGAGCGCGGATCTGGGAGACGATCGCGTCGTAGTCCTCCTCGGCGACGGTGAGCGCGAAGTGCACGTGGGCTCCGGGCCGCGCGCCGCTGATCCGCAGCCGCGGGCTTCCAGAGCCCGACTTTGGTCTGCTCGCCGGATTGCACCCAGACCGCCTCGCGTCCCGTCCACGCCTCGCCTTCCCAGCGCAGCACGATGGGCAGACCCAGCGCCAGGGTGTAGAAGCGCTCAGACGCCGCGAGGTCTTTGGCCTCGATCACGAGTTCGCTGACACCACGGGTAGCGATGGGCATGGCACTCCTTGTCGTTCGTTCGCTGTTTGCCTAATCGTTTCGCCGCACCCCAACCGTGCGGCTCTTTCCGCCGAACGATGGAGTGCATCGAGACCCGATCTGTCGGTGGTTCGACCCCAGCGGTTCAAAAGGCTGGTGAGAGTTTCGCCTCCGCGAGGATCGGCTCGAAGAGCTCGATTGGATTCCCGGCTGGGTCTTCGACGAGTATCTGCTTGCCGCCGACTCCGGTGATGATGTCGTTGCGAAACCGGGCGCCGTGGGTGCGCAGCTGCTCGACGGTTGCCTCGAGGTCGGTGACCTCGAGCTGGAAGCGGTTCCAGCCCCCTGGCTGGGGCATGGTTCCGTCGGCCATGGCCTGCCCGCCGCCGGGTCCAGCGCCGGGTGCGGTCAGGACGAGCCGCAGATCTCCGCGTGAGAGCATCGCGAATGCTGGCGCCGCGTGCATGTCTTCGTGGAAGCCGAGTTGCTGGCAGTAGAAATCGATCGCGGTGTCGACGTCGTCGACGATGTAGCGGACACTGACGGTGGCCATCGGCGCTCCTCGGTAGTTTGCCCTGTAGAACGTATGCGTTTCGCAGCGATACGTCAACGTCGCGGAATTGGTCTATTGTCGTCCAGGCTGGTGGAGAGGATCGCGAATCGATGACGGCGCGGCGCGAGGAGAGGATCGATCCCCGGGTCGAGCGCTCTCGCGTGGTGATCCTCAAGGCCGCCGTTGACGAACTCGCGGAGGTGGGCTACGGCGGGGTCACGATCGAATCCGTCGCAACTCGCGCAGGCGTGGGCAAATCAACGATCTACCGCCACTGGCCAGACAAACTTGAGCTGATCGCGGATGCGTTTGAGACATTCCACGAGCGGATGGTCCCCGACGTCGAGACCCGCCCACCGCGCGAGTCCGTGGAACTCCTCGTACGCCACGTCGCCCAGGTAGTCGTCGACTCGACCTTTTCGCGCTGCATCCCGGCCCTGATCGAAGGAGCCGAGCGGGACGGCCGCGTCCGCGAGTTCCATCACCGCTACTCCGCCGAGCGACGCCAAGCGCTGATCGATCTCATCGCGCTCGGCATCGAGACGGGAGACTTTCGCGCCGACCTCGAGCCCGAGTTCGCAACCGTGGCGCTGCTCGGCGCGATCTTCTACCGGAGGTTGATGACCAACGAGCCCTTCGACCCAGACCACGCCAGCGACCTAGTCACCGCAGTCCTCGGGCAACGACCCTGATCGGCAATTTGACCTCAGCACGGCTCCGAACTGGCCGAGGTAGTCGGTGGCGACCTCCGGACTGGTAGGGATGCAGCCTGGCGTTCGAGGTTCATTCCAGCCGTTCGCCGATGATGGTTGGGCTGGCGTGGATGCAGACCAGGCTCGAGCGCCCCGGCCCGTCGTTGGTGAACTTGTGTGGCACGCCGGAGGGAGCGATGACGATGTCGCCTGCGCCGGCCTGGATGCGATCCTTGCCGAGCTGAAAGGTGAGGTTTCCTTCCTGTATGACCCACGTCTCGTCGTAGGGGTGGCGGTGTAGGCGGGGACCCTGCCCGGGGTGGCTGCAATCGAGGATCAGTGAGATCGTCGCTTCGTGTGCCGCTTCTTCGAGGCTCGAACCCTGTCGGGCGGCGGCTTTGATGACTGGCATGTGAGGCCTCCTAATGTTCTCGGGAGAGCTGCGCCGGACCGCTCAGAGCATGATCTTGCCGCCAGCGACGTCCACGGTGATGCCGGTGATCCACGACGCGGCGTCGGAGGCGAGGAACACGGCTGCCTGCGCGATGTCGTTGGGCTGGGCGATCCTGCCGAGCGGGAACGAGGCGGCGAGC
Source organism: Solirubrobacteraceae bacterium (assembly GCA_050997675.1). Lineage (GTDB taxonomy): Bacteria > Actinomycetota > Thermoleophilia > Solirubrobacterales > Solirubrobacteraceae > Palsa-513. The sequence continues at coordinate 17,800 of JBPCQX010000237.1, read as the reverse complement.
TGCTGGCGTTGCTGCTCGCTCATCGCGGTTCGCATGCGCTCGTTTTCGGTGCTCGCCGGCGCGATGCAGTTCACGCGGATCCCCTCGCGGGCGGTCTCGCTGGCGAGCTGGCGCGTAAACGCGATCACTCCAGCCTTGGCGACGGCGTAGGCGGCGTTGGTGCGGGCGGCTTGACGGGCGGCGGAGGAGGACATCGTGATGATCGCTCCCCTCCGGTGCTCGAGCATCTCCGGAAGAAAAGCCCGCACGGTAAGGAAGGTGGTAGTGAGGTTTGCGTCGATCACCTCGCGCCAGTGCGCGACGGTCTCCTGGACGGTCGCGACCGGGGCGCCCTGCCCACCGGCGAACGCAGCCAGGATGTCCGGCGCGCCGAGCCGCTCGCCGATCGTACGCGCTGCCTGCTCGAGCTCGACCTGGACGGTGCAGTCGGCCTGGACCGAAAGCGCCCGTCCACCCTGCGCTTGGATCGCCTCGGCGAGGGCGGTGAGCGGCCCCTGGTCGCGGGCTATGATCGCGACCGCGGCGCCGTTTGCGGCCAGCGCCCGAGCGGTGGCCGCCCCGATCCCGCGCGAGCCGCCGGTGATCACGGCAACCCTCCCGTCCAGGTCGGGGTAACGGGCCTGCGGCTGTGTTTCAGTCGTGGTGCTCATCGTTCCTCCGTTGTCCCTCATCGATCATCAGCGCTCTCGCCGCCCCGACCCACGCCCGGTCCAGAGCCTCGCGCTCCTGATCGATGGTTGACATCTGCTTTCTCCCTTTCAGGTCGTCCGGTGGCAGAAGAATAGACATCTAAGCCCTAGAGAGCAAACCGTTAGAGATCTATTCCTTGTGGTAGCCTGCCCGGGAGATGCGACCACCCGCTCCGCCGATCGGATTGCAGCTCGCGCGGGCCGCCCGACTCATAGGCCGCGCGTTCGACGCCGCGCTCGCCGAGGCGGGCGGGTCCACGCCCGTATGGCTAGTGCTGCTCAACTTAAAGATCCGGCCCACCGCCAACCAGCGCGAGCTCGCCGCCGCCGTCGGCGTCCGCGAAGCAACGCTCACCCACCACCTCAACGCGATGGAGAAAGACGGCCTGCTCGCCCGACGGCGCGATCACAACAACCGTCGCGTGCACGTAGTCGAGCTGAGCAAAGCCGGGGAAGCGGCTTTCGCCCAACTCGCCCAAGTCGCGGCCGCCTTCGACCAGCGGCTGCGTCACGGGCTCGGCAGTCAGCAACTCACCGAGCTCACCCGCCTGCTTCAACAACTGGTCGTAAACGTCGACAGCGCGGACAGCGAATCCCCGCCCTGGGCCGGCCTGATCGAACACACACACTGATCGCCTCCGGGGCCGTTCCGCGAACGATCAGCGATCCCGCCATCCCGAGGATGCACGACCCGGCGTCGGGACGGCTGGCGTACCGCATCTCGCCAAGCTCGTGGCGGACACCGTCGGCTCGGCGCTGCGTGGCGAAGGCGAGCACCCTCGTATCCGCGCGCGAAGTAGGCTGGCGTCACGTCCGTGTAGAGACGCGCTTTGCAGGCGGACCTCGTCCACGGGCGCCGGTGTCGGCAGGCCCGCGCTTGCTGGATCGGGTGAGATCCATCACCCAGTTGAGCTTCCAGCTCTGACCGCCGTCGTACGAGAAGGATTGCTGCCAGCGAGGAGACTCCGGGTTGGCCGTGAGCCATTCGAATCGAACGATGACCGCGCGCCCCGCGATCTCGTCCTCACACTGGAACGTACCGTGACCGTCCTCAAACCGCCCTTCGACAGGTGAGTCGAGGATCCCAGGCGCACGGGTCGAGCTCCACCAGATCCTCCAAGAGCCGCGTGCCGGATCGAACAGTCTCAGGGTGAAGCCTTCCAACGGCTCGCCGTCGGAGGGCTCAGCAACGTACATGCGATCGACGTGCCCGAGTCCCTCAAGAACGGGAAACGCCTCGCTGACCGCGTCGAACTCAACCCACTCCTCGCAATCTGGATCGGCGACATCGATCAGCTTGCGGTTGCGTACCCGCCAGCGCCCGAAGATGAAATCAAACTGGGCGCGACCATCCTCAGACATGCGGCCGATGCTACTCAACCCAGACGCGATGGATCCATGCCCGGCGCTCAGCATCTCCTCTAGCGCCGCGTTGCCCGCGTTGCCGCGAGCGCGCGCCTCGCTCTGCGTAGTCCGAAGTCCCGGTCTTCGCCTCAGGAGCAGGTCGCCGACCCTCCAGGACCGCGGGCTTCCGCCTTCTGATGGCGTTCCGAAAGCGGACCGCGGCCGCGGAGGCGTTGGCGCTTCTGAGCATCTCCGACACTGAGCCCGCGGGCCGCGTCCAGACTCCCGCTCGGCCAGGCGTTGGAGAAGCGACCGGCGGCCTCAAGTTCACTGCTGGTGCGGACGACGAGGGGGAGCCGTGAGCGGCCCGCTCGACGACGGCACCGTCTCGCATTCCCCCGAGCGAGCGAGAGCGCTCCGGATCGCCACAACAATCGGGCTGCGCGAGACAAGCCCCGCCACCCGAGCTCGCGCCGCTCCCGGATGATCCCACCGACGACGGCGTCGCTACGCGCTCCGCACGACCACCAACGCCGAGTACTCAACCTTGTGCGTCTGCTTCGCGCCGCCCCAGATACCGCCTGACTGCTTGCTCGAGGTTGTGGCAGACGAATGGGACAGGCCGAGGACATCGTCCGCCGGGCGACCCGCGAGCAGCCGCGCGATCTCCTTCTCAAGCTTCTCGAGCGAGGGCGCTCGAACGGAGATGACCTCGACCTCTGACATCCTCCTACGGTCGCATGGCGATCGGACGCTTCGGGATCGCTGGGTTATCCGATGCCGAGGTCGACGCCTCGATCGCAGGGGCTGGACTCGCGCCCTAGCTGTCGCCGAGCGCGCTCGAGCACGGCGTTCGCCTGCTGCCACTCGCGACGATTCCCGCTGCCGCCTGGCTCTGGGCCAAGCGGCGTCTCATCGTCGACAACGTCGTGGTCGAGCCTGAAGGTCGCGACGGCATGTGCCGTGCCATCCCAGGTCTCGGCTCCGCGAGCACCTCCGGGCCGCTGTCCCAGAGCGTCGATCAGCCAGCCTGGACGGCGCTCGATGGACTGCTCAGCGAGGACGTCCCGGACCTGATCGTGGTCGCGCCGCAACTCGCGGAGCGCGTTCTCGATCCCGTCACGCTCAGACTTGACCTGGTCCGGGTCGCCGAGCTCGCGTTGTAGCCGGGCACGCTCGGCGCCGAGGTCGGCGAGCGTGCGGTCATCGACCTCGATCGCGGTCTTCAGGAACGCGCGCTCGTCTGCGTCTGGGTCGCGCACCCGCCCCAGCCGGCGCGCCGGTGGCTTGAGAGCGTCGAGCCGCTCGTCGCGCTCGGCGCGCTGCGCGGCGTGCTCCCGTGCCTTGGCGTCGAGCTCTTCAAACCGCGCGAGCGGTCTCGTCGGCAGCGCACCGAGCGTGAGCCGCAGTCGACCCATTTGCTCGCGTAGGTCGAGCAGCCGCTTAAGGGTCGGCACCGGCTCAATAGGCTCGGCTCGTCGCGCCCCAGCCTCCTGTGGGACCAGCTCGGCAGAGGCGCGGTGAGTCGCGAGTGAACGGTCGTCCTCACGCCCAGCCACCGAGAGCTGGTCGACGGCGAGGTCCTCGTCGTCGCGGACGAGCATTCTGCGCGCCGCGCGCGCGATCACCGCTGAGCGGCTCTGGCTCTGCCGCTCGCCCTCGGGCGCGTGCTCAGTGCGGGCAGCTTCGCGGCGGTCGGTGTCAGCGAGCAGCAGGCGCGTCGCACCTCTGGCTCGTGAGAGCGCGCTGTAGCTCCAGCCGGCGGTCAGATCCTCGGGCGAGGCGACCACAAACGCCCGCTCGACGGTGCCGCCCTGCATCCCGTGTCCGGTCAGACAGTACGCGTGCTCCACGTGGTCGGCGACGTAGCTGGCGGGCAGTTCGCGCGCCGCGCCGCCGTCAGTCTCGAGCACGACCCTCCTGCCATCGACGTGGCGGACGGTTCCGCGCGTGCCGTTGTCGACCCCTACCCGGGCATCGTTGTCACGGCAGATCACACGGTCGCCAACGGCGACCGGCGTGCCACCGTAGGTGCGCTCAGTGCCGAGCTCGTCGGCGTCGTCGCGATGCGCGCGGGCCAGTTCGTTCAGCCGCGCGCGCGTTTCGTTGTCGCGGGCGATCATCACGGCCTGGCCGGGGAGTTGCTTGGCGGCGGCCTCGATCCATTCGCCGACGGCGTGCTCGGCGATCCGATCGCCGGGGACGACATCGATTCGGTCCGTCGCGGTGGCCCAATCTACGTAGAGGTTTGGCAGCCCGTCGTGAAGCGCCCCGAGCGCGCGACGCTCGCCTGGGTCGCGCTGGCGCATCACCTCGGTCAGCTCAAGCGCGCCGATCCGGTCCCCGACTGCGCGTAGCCAGCCGCCAGCGAGAACCGAGGGGAGCTGGCCTGAGTCGCCGATCGCGATCACCTTCGCCCCAGCCCGAGCTGCGTGCTCGAGCAGTCGTGCGGTGAGACGAGTCGGCGCCATGCCCGCCTCGTCGAGCACGATCACCGCACCTTCACGCAGCCCGGCCTCGAGCTGCTCGATGTCGATCAGGGCGCGGTCGATCGTGCAGGCCGCAATCCCGGCTTCGTCGCCGAGCTCGCGCGCGCCGCGACCGGTCGGCGCGAGGCCGATCACCCGGTAGCCGGCGCTCTCATACAGCGAGCGCAGCACGCCGGCGGTGTACGTCTTGCCGGTGCCGGCGCGCGCCTCGACGACGTCCACGCCGTGCCCGCTGCTGGCGCAGCCGCGGACCACCTGCTCCTGCTCACCGGTCAACCGGCGATTGGTTCCGCTGATGGCACGGTCGATCGTCGCCCCGGGCACGATCGCGCAGCGCTCGTCAGCCCTGCTGACGGTCGAGTCGATCAGCTGACGCTCGCAGTCGACGAGGTCCGCGGTCGTCATCCCGCCGTCCCGCGTACGAAAGACGTCGTCGCGCTGACCAAACCGGCTCGCGCGAACGCGGACAGTCGCGACTCGCGCGCCCTGCCCCGCTGCCTGCGCGAACTCCTGCAGAACTGCACGGTCGTCGAAGGTGTTCGAGCACTTGGTGAGCCCCGCTGGCCCTGCGAGCTGGTCCGCGAGTTCCCGGATCTTGTCGGCCTCTGCCTCGGAGCAGCCGCTACCGGCGTCTGTGGCGTCGTCTGATGGCCAGTCGGCGTTGTCTGACGGCCGGTCGGCGCTCCCAGGCTGCGCGGCACTGCGCTCGAGCATGTCGGCGACTTCGTCCCGGCCGAGACCGTGCTCGGCGGCGCGGGCCTGGATCTCCTCTCGCCAGGTGTGCGTCTCGACCCCGTATTGCTTGCGCTCGCGTGTGTCAACCGCAGCCGCCTCGGCTGAGCGCTTGCTCCCGAGCGAGAACCCACCCTCCGCGGCGGCGCGCTGCATCTCGTGTCGTCTCCGCGAGAACTCCTCGAGCGCCACCTGCGGCACGTCCTTCAGCTCGGCGGCGCCCTTACTGACAGGCCCCCACTCGAGTCCGAGCCGATCGGAGATCTCGGCACGCAGATGCGCCTGGTAGAGGTAGCCGCCGGTCTTCGCCGCTCGGTAGATTGGGGCGCCGAACAGCGCCGTGAACCGGCCATCTGGGCCTCGGGTTAGGTTGGCGGCGACAACGTGCGTGTGCAGCTGCGGGTCGAGCGCGCGGGACATCCGATGCCGGTATGCAGCCGCGATTAGGCCTTCGCCGGGCAACCTGATGTGACCCTGCGGGCCGCGCCGAACGAGCACGACGGTATCCTCGATCCAGCCGATCGCCGCCCGCACCGCCGCCTCGTGTGCGGCTATCAGCTCGCCAGCAGTCTGCTCGCCAGCGACCGCGAACAGCACGCTAACGCTCTTCGGCGCCGAGAACGTCAGATCAAGCGCGGCGACCTTCGGGTCCTGCCCGTCACGCAACCGCGCGGACGGATCCCGCGGGTCGGCGCCGACGATCAGCGCGTTGAACTGCTCGGCGCTCACCCGGCCCTTCAAGCCCAGCGCTCGCGCGCCCGCCCCAGCCCACTCCCCCGGCGCCTCGCCGCGGCCGGAGTAGTAGTCGTCCCGGCCATGGACGACCTGCTGCTCGTAGTAGCGCTGCTGGCCGACAACGAGCTTTCCGATCGAGAGCATCACTCTGCCCCTCGCGAGCCAAGCGGCCCGCTGCGCTTGCCGAATCTGACCCAGGCCGCGCCGTCGGCTACGTCATTGAGTGGGGTCAGCGGGGCTGACATCGCCGTTCAGGATGGCATCTGCACCGGACGGTGAAACTGTGTGCGGAGCGGCGCGGCAGCGCCGCGAAGCTGGTTTTCATGAGCGTGCTGGATGCGCGAATGTGCGCTTGACAGCCGGATGCGGTTGGAGCTTGGAGCGACGGGGGCGGAGCACGGGAAGGGCTCGAATCGAGCGTGTCGTGCGCGGGCTTGCGACGCACGTCGTAGGCAAGACAGGTCCGGGTGGCACGTTGGTGGTGCCGGGCAGCCAAGGCCTCTGGCCGCCTGGGTCGCTGGGTGATCTGTCGCGGCGGACGGGCGTCTCCACAGGTCGCCAGCACAGGCACGCCCCGCCTCCCACCGCTTCGTCGTTACGTCGGTTGCCGCGATGCACGAGGATCCACAGCGCTGGTCGCGCGTCGGGAAGCGAACTGGGGTTGACGGGCCGCCGGTTGGTGGCTACGCGGAGCGGCGCCGCTTGGCGGCCGGGGCCAGCAGGCCGGTCTGGCGGTCCTCCCGCTCGACGGCCTTCGCCAGCGCGCCTGCGGCATCTGCGAGTTCCGCGTAGGCGTGTCCGACCGCTCTCATGCTGCGGCCCTCGCTCACCTTGTCAAGCTCCTCGACGGCCTCGTCGAACCGCTGCCACAGCGCGTCTGGGCCACGCCGGCCGGTGCCGGGCTGGAGCTCGTACGGCGGCTTTGCTCCGCCGCGTGCCGCCGGCCACTCGAAGCCGTCCGCGTGCGCCACCTCGCACGCCTCGGCGCGCCGGGCTGCCGCGGCGCCAAGGTTGGCGATCCGGGCACTGAAGCCGGCGTCGGGGGGGGCGAGCACGTGCTCTCGAAGCGCCGCGCGCCAGACCTCGCGCGCCTCTTGGAACGCCTGCTCTGAGTCCATCGTCACGCGCCGAGCAGGCCGTCGGTCGGATCCTCGTCCGGCCGACGCTCGCCAGAGCGACGGACCAGCGGATCGGCCGGGTGTCCCGGCTCGTGCTCCCACGTGCCCTCTCCTCGTGCGGCGCTGAACTCGCCACGCAACCGCTCGACCTCCGATCGTGGGATCAGGAAGCGGTTGCCGATCCTCAGCGCCTGCACACGGTCGCCACGGATCCAGTTGCGGATCGTCTGGCTGGTGGCGTTGAACGCCTCGGCGGCTTGCGAAACTGTCAGAAGCTCCGTGTCGTTCATCAGGAGATTTTTGAGTATAGACAAAAACGCAAAACTATGCGATAGCATGCATCCGAGATGGATGCGAGCGGAGGAATGGGAACCTTGAACCCGCCCACCGACGGCGACGATTTCGCCGAAGTCACGCCCCTGCGCCGCCGCGACCCGCACCTGGCCGCGGTGCCGACAGTGCGCGATCCGCTTCCTGCGGAGACCTCCGTGTGGGAGACCGACCTGCCGGTCGAGCCGCCGCTGCGGCGCTCGCGCACCCGGCAGATCCGAGGCGCGCTCGGCTCGAGGGCGTTCACGTCTCGGCTCCGGATGCCCCGGACACGTCCGGTGGCGATCAGCACAGTCCTGCTCGCGTGCGTGGCAGCCGCGACCACGGTCGCGCTGACCGCCGGATCGGGAGCCGTAACCGGGCGCCACCGGACCGCGCTCTCCTCAGTTGTGCCCCGTACCTCATCGCCCGCAAAGGTATCGACCCCGGCGGCGCACTCAGAGCGTCGACCGATCCGACACGAGGCCCGTCACCAGGACCAACGCGCCATCGGGCGTCGGCAGCCGAGCGTGGAAGTCCGGGCGAGGCGTGGACGCAGCTCCGCGCACGAGTCGAGCGTCGCGCACGCCGCCCCGTCGACGCCAGCGACGACAGCGACAACAACGAGGACGACGCCACCGACAACGACCCCATCGACGACGGTCGTCAACTCGGGCAGCGCCGAGTCGCCGGCTAGAGCGGCGAACGCCAATGCGAGCCAATCCAGCAGGCCAGGCCCGACGGGCTCAGGCAGCGCGTTCGGGCCGGGGTACTGAGATGCCTGCTAGGTCGCGCGGCTTAGCAGATCACTGCGAGCGAGAACGGCTCTGGCTTGGAGGCGCCCTGGGCGCTGTAGGTGCTGACCCATACCCGCGTGGGATGGCCCCCCGTTATGCGCGCGTTCGCGAATCCCGTGGCGGGGCTGAGCAGCGCCGCCGTGCCGAGCGCCGTCGCGATCGGAACGCAACCTGGCGGCATCGTGTCCGACCAGTTGATCACGTAGTCGCCGTCCGGCGCCACCCCGGTTTCGCGAGCGCGACTGCTCGACCTGGCGATGGTGCCATCCGCGTTTACCTGCGCCCAATGGCGGACTGCACCGCCGATCGAGCGTGGATCGAGCTTCACCAACGTGACCGAGTGGTTACGAATCTGTCGAGCTCCGACGCTGTTCGGGGGCAGGGAGAAGGCGGCGTACGCGCCTCCGCCGAGCGCGAGGAAGGACATCGCAAGCGCGATGTAGGCGATCACGTTCGGGCGAAGGTGATCCAGCAGACGGACGATCAAGAGGGCTCCCTTCCCATCGGGTTGCGAGAGCAGACGATAGAGCAGCCAGGCGACGCCTGGGCCGGCTGAACAGGAAGGAGCTAGGGAATGAGACTGCGAATGCTGTTGGTCCGGGCGGCCGTGGCGACCGCCGCCTCGCTCGGCGCGAGCGCGGCCGTGTCTGTTCCCGCCGCGCAAGGAGCTGGCACGCTCGTGGTACCGACCTGCGGCGCGTTCGTTTTTGGACACGCTGCCACGTTCGGTCTCAACACGCTCGAGTACTGCCCGCCCGGCACCAACGTGCCACCCGGAATGAGCATCATGACCAGCAACAACAGGGTCAAAGCTGGCACGCGCGCCTACTGGCAGGCGAACGCGCCGGCCGGGATCGCGATCACGGGCGCCTCGATCGCCACCAACCAGATGTACAGCATCCACATCAACGACCGCACCGGGTGGGGCGGCGGCTTCTACTGGGCCGGCGGCGGCGCCGGGACGAGCAACAACGAGCGCAGCTACAGCGTCTCGGGGCTCAACTCGAGCTACCTCGGATTTCAGGTGATCTGTGGCTGGAGCACGTGCAACGGGTCGACGAACCCGGCGCAGCTCACGATCGAGAGCATCAACCTGATCGCGACCGAAACCCAGGGGCCAGCGCTGAACGCGCCGGACGGGCTCTGGCAGGCGCCTGGTTGGGTGCGCGGCAGCTGGCCGCTTCATTTCTACGGCGATTCGCCGTCGGGCCTGTGCGATCTCGCGGCCAGTCTGAATGGCCAGGCGATCCCGGGAACCAGCTCACCGGCGGACCGAAGCGTCTGGCACCAATGCAGTGCGCCACCCGTGAACCAGACAATCCAGACCGGCAACTATGGTCAGGGCGCTCTGCCGCTAACGATCGCCGCGACCGACGCCGCCGGCGTCCCGACCTCCGATACCAAGACCGTCTACGTCGACAACTCGAATCCGTCGATCACGATCGCGGGCCCCGGAGATGCGGCAACGACCGCGGGCGTGCAGTACCTGACTGCGACAGCGTCGGCGGGACCATCGGGCGTCGCCGGAATCAGTTGCTCGCTGGACGGCGCGGCCGCTCAGTGGCACGCCGGAGCCAGCGCGACGACTCCCGTTCAGGGACTTGGTGACCACAGCCTCACCTGCTCGAGCGCGGACAACGCACGGGACGACGCCGGCACCGCTGGCTGGTCGGCGCCCACGACTCATCGGCTGACGATCCGGGAGCCGACGGTGACAAGCGTGTCCTTTGACCGCATCGCCGGCGCCCTGCACTGCACGCGCGTCCGTGAGCGCCTTCACGTTCCCGCTCAACTCGTCTGGGTCCGCGTCCACCACCGCAGGGTCCGCGTGAGCATCCCGGCTCAGACCAGAACAGTCGCGCGCGTTCGCTGCCATCCACGCTACGTTCGGCGGCGGGTTCGGGTCCACGGTCGCTGGCGGTTCGTCAAGACCCCCGTGCTCCCTCGGATGATTCGCTCAAGCAGACGCCACGTCGCGTTCGGGAAGCGAACGACGATCCATGGCTGGGTCGGCACCGCCCAGGGGAACGCCCTGGCCGGCCAGACGGTTCAGGTGTTCACCGCTCCCAACAACGGCAAGGGTGTCTTCGTAAGGGAAGCCTTGGCGACGACCGCGACGAACGGAACCTGGAGCGCCAGGCTACGCGCCGGTCCATCCCGGATCATCAGAGCCGTTTACGGCGGCGGCGCCACGGTCGAACCCTCGTGGGGCCAGGCGACGGTCGTCGTCCCGGCGTCGATCCGGTTGCATGTCCCGCGGGACGCCCACTGGGGAGGCAAGCTCGTCCTCACCGGGCGCGTGCGTGGCGGCTACCTGCCGGCGGTGGGCGAGACTGTGATTCTGTCGGTGCGCTTCGGCGGCCACGAACACGACTTCGCGCACGTAGCCGTCTCCGGGAACGGGCAGTTCCGCTACGTCTACACGTTCCTGCCCGGCAACGGAGACGCCAGCTACCCGTTCATGGCAGAGACCGTTCGGGAGTCCGGATACCCGTATGCGCCGGGGCGAAGCTGGTCTGAGGTTGCCCACGTCACTCCATAGCAGCCCTCTCCTGTTACCGCTCACAATAGGCACCGCATGGCAGGTGGTTGGAAGCCGTAGTCTCCGTTGTGACACGTAGCTGGACCCCCGCTGCCGGACGGCTCCAAAGCCGGTACGTTGCCGGCAGAGGCAACCTGCACCGGTGCCGCTTCACTGCCCGGATGCTCGCTACGGAGCCGCGAGGATGCCGAATCGCTCATCGAACGCATCGCGCGTTTCGATCGCGACGGCCTGGGCGAAGCGACTCGCGGTCACGGTCCACTGATCGAGAAATCCGACGCTTCCGAGCAGCACGAAGCTGTAGCTGTGCCAACCGCCGATGAACCCGACTTGGGCTCGCCATTGCAGAAAGCGGGATGCGGTCGCCTCAGCGGGATGCAGACGCAACTCGACGGCCTTGTAGCGCGCGGTGAAGGTTCGGCCGCCGACGGCGTGCGCGGTCTCGCCGTCGTTGTCTTCGAGGTCCAGCTCGAGCTGGACAGCGAGCAGGTCGCTGGCCAGGATCGCATCGGCGCCGGTGTCAATCAGTCCGTCGAGGACGGCTGTGCTGCGATCAGCGGCGGCGAGCGAGATCTGCACGAACGGGCGAAACACGGGCTGCCCGAGCCGTGTGGACTGCGGATCCTCGCGATACGGGTAGATCCAGGGCAGCTGCCCTGGATCAGCCAAGGCCAACGTACTGCGGTTCGCTCGGGTACGGAACCCGGCCGCGAACCGAAACGTGATCCAACTCCTTTGCCGCCTCGAGCACGACCTGCGGGTCGTCATCGGCAAGCACGACCTCACCCGTACGCGCGTCGATCGCCACGTACTTGCCTTCGTAGCCCGTGAAGTCGGTGCGCAGCAGTTCCACCCGTCCAATGCTACCTCCACCGTGGCGGGACGATCGCCCAACTCTCGCCCCGACACGCCCCCTCCTCCTCGTCGATCTGACCGCCCTGCCTTGCAGCCAGCTCCGCCTGTCTGTCCCCGTTGGTAACGCTCCGCCTATGAATTCGCTGCAGGATCCAACTCGTTTCACATGGACAACTTCGCTGACGGCAGCATCTCTCTCGCTCCTCCCGCCACTGCCGTGACGGCGGTGGCATCGTTCGGACGCCACCGCCGTCAGTCGCGGCCGCATCAGGATCTCAGCGCGCATGGCTCGACGTTTGCCTCGGCACACCTCCCTGGCCGGCGACCGGCGCGGTCGTCATGACGCGAGCTCTCGCACGCAGCGCCTGACGACACTCGTTGCCATAGGCACCTCGCCGTAGCGGCGTGCAACCGAGAGATAGTCGTCGACCAGTGCGAGCAGAGCGCTGTAGCCATCGAGCTCCAGCTCCCGCTCAACAAGGTAAGCGCGACCGTTCCCGTCTCTGGGCACGTCGACAATACGTACAACGCCGTTCACCCGCTGGCCAACGACTACTCTTTCTCCGGCGGGCGTCTCGTACCGTCCGAGTTCGCGGCGCTCCCCCACGCCGTTGGCGGCTACCGGGGTGGTGGTGGTTGCTGTCGCGCCGGTCATGATCGCTGGCCCCAGGTGCAGTTGCTGCCATATCCGACGACCTCGAAGGGCTGCACCACGGCCGCGTCTTGGGCGGCCTCGATCGCCTGCGTGTCGCCGAAGCGCTCGATCGCCCGCTCAAGGGGCGTGCTCGGCCTTGTGTTCTTCAGCCGCTTGATTTCGCGGCTGGCCTCGGCGCTGGTCTTTGGCCACTTGAAGGTCTGGCCGGTCCGCTCGGCGAGGGCCTTGAGGTAGTTGAGCTGCCTGGGGCTCGGGGACTTGGGGGGCATGTTGGCCTCCTGGTCTGGGGTGGTGGGCATGCCCCAGCGAAGGCCGCGTCCGGCGAGCGGCTGTCAAGCATTTGAACCGGACTCTCGCCGTACGGCGTCGTGGATTCTTGTCGTTTATCAGTCTCGGGCCGGCGGGCCGTCCAATGCCTTACAGCAGCCGCCTGGTGTGGCCCGCTGAAGGGGCTGTTCGCCACCCCAGTCGGGACGCGCCATCTGGGCGAACCACGGGCCGACGAGCAGCAGAGCGCCCGCTGGCCCAGGCTCCGTCTCGGTCTATGCGGCGGTGATCAGCTCAAGCGCGCGGGTCTTTTGCGCGCTGTCGTCGATCGCGCGGGCGAAGCGCTCTCCGCCCTGGCGGATCGGTCGGTGCCAGTCGCCGTATTCGACGATCGCGTTGACCGCCGCCCACTTGCTGCCCGGGGCGTTGCCCTGCGTGTCCCCGTGCAGGAACAGATCCACGATCCGATGCTTGACCTGTTCGCGGCCCTTCCGTGTCCGGGCGGTCATCGAGTCCTCCGCGCGGGAGGGGTAGAGCTCGTCGAGCACGCTCTGCAGCTGCCGCTCCGAGCAGAACTCGGAGGCGAGCTGGTTGCCGGTGCTCTTGAACTGCTCGTAGTAGTCGATCGACAACTCGAGCACGCGGCGGGCTTCGTGTACCCGGCGGCTGATCTGCTCGGTGTGGCGGATCGAGAACTTCTGCTGGGCGCGGTTCAGTCCCCAGTTGAGCGTGTTCTGGCAGACCACTCTGACCGGCGTGGTCGCGGCGATCACCGCCGTCGAGCCGTCGTGGCTGTTCATCAACAAAACGTATGGTCGGACCTGGTCTCCGCCGACCTGCACGTGCTCGGGCAGCGTCGCGAGCACCCACAGGCGTCTGCCGCCGTGAAGGCTGCCGGCGGTCTCGAAGTGCAGGCTCGAGCCGAGCAGCTGGTCGACGAACTGAAACGCTTCCTCGTTCTGGACGATCCGGTAGCGCTCGCCGACGATTCCGAGCACGGCGCGGGTGTCCTGGCGGACGGTCGCATAGTAGCCGGGGATCTCCTCGCAACGAGGCTCCCACCAGTCATCCACGGTCGCCGCGTCACCGCGGTCGACCGCGATCGGCTCGCGCGCCACACGCCATCCCAGGCCCGAGGCGTGGATCGCTTCCGCGATCGTGGCCGGCGGCTGGTCGAGCACCGTGCCGAGGCCGTGCCAGGGCGTCTCGCGGACGGAGAACATCGAATCGCTTGGGGTGATTCCTGCGGGCATAAGTGCCTTCCCTTCGTCTTGTGGCCCTGCTCGGTGCGGGGCCGGTCGCGGCAAGGGCCGCACGCCCGGATGGCGTGCGAAACTGGCCCGCCCGCCGGCTCCCGCACCGGCGCGTCACACCTCGTCTACTCCGTCTGCGCGACCTGCCAGGGCCCCCGTCTTCAGCCGCGCGGTCGTCGGTGGCGGCGAGCTGCTGCCGCCGCTCGGTCAGCTGCTCGCGCAGAGCGCTGTACCCTGGCGTCCATCCCGCCCAGGCGCGGTCGAGATCCTGCTCGGCCTCATCGACCTGCTCGAGCGTCAGCTCGCCGATCCGGTCCCCGATCCCGCCAAGCCGCGCGGCGGCTTCCTCACGCGCCTTTCGCGCCGCGCTGCGCCCCTGCTGCTCTTGCCTGCGCCGATCGAGCACCGGGCCGAGGAGCGCCAGCGCGCTGTCAGGGAGGTTGTCGGCGACGAGCTTGTCCAGCAGCTCGTCAACCTTGGCCGCCCACGGGCCGCTGGGCTTGACCTCGTGCCAGCTGCGATTTGAGACGGCCACCGCATCCTGGTCGACATAAGTCGCCATCGCCAGCAGCGCGAGCTGACGGCCCACGATGTCGCTTTTCTGCTCCAGTATTCGGCGATTGCCATCGTGGGCTCGGGGATGACGGCGGTGCTCGCCTGCACGGGCACGCAGCGCTCGGTGAACGTCTCACGCAAGGACGCGGTACGAAAGAAACGATTAAGCGCCTTGGGCGAGTCGCTTCTGGTAGCGAAGCCGGGGCGTTGGCATTGAGTTGACCGGTGGGCGGCTGCGCTGGGCTTCGTGTGGAGTTAGTCGTCGTCTATCGGAGGACGAACGTGAACCGTCCGACTATGGTCGAGTGATCGTGGATTGGAGAGCGCCAGTAGAGCGAGTCGTGGCCGGGATAGCCGTTGGGTTGGTAGGTGACCAGGCCCTCGTAGGTGCCGGGGCACGGCTGTTCGTTGTCTTGGAGGACGACGTGCTCGCCGGCGCGGATGGGAACCATGGTGGTTGCCGACACGCCGCCCCCCGAGCCGGAGCACGTCGGGCCGGTTGCGCGGCCGAGCGACCATTCGTAGACACTGTGGTGGTTGTCCGCGGCTAGGGGAGCGACGAAGCTCAGGTGAACGAGGAGTGTGCGTTGCCCGGACATCCCGATCTTGTAGCCGGCCGGGACCTGACGGTCGCACGGAATGTCGATGGGGTTGAAGACGCCTTTCTCGGGGCGGTAGCAGAACCGTGTGCCGACGACGAAGCTCGGCGTGACGCTCGTTGCCACCTGCGCTGCGGTGATGTGCGTCGGGTTGAACGGCGAATACTTGGCGTAGCCGACGTTCGGGCAGCTGGCCGCTGTGACCGCGTTCGAGGTGGGGGCCGAAAGATGGCAGACGTGCCCGTCGCGGTAGGTCACCGAGGTGATGATTCCCGACTGCAGAGTGGGAGTTGTGATCTCGCCGCTGCCGGCGACGCAGCCTCTGCCTCGGCCAGGGGTGGAGGTGCATGACTGCGTGGTTGCCGGCACGACGACCAGGTAGGCGCCGTCGGGTCCTGTGCGCTCGGTTGCGGTGTGGTGGTTGATCGAGTAGGTGATGCTGACGGCTTCGGGCCCGAGAACGCCGTAGGCAACGTTTCGGAGATCGCGTGCGGAGCAGGTGGGAAGCCTGCGCTGCGGTCCATGGAGACGCAGTCTCTGTGGCGGCTGGTTGACCTGGCATCCCATCGTGTTGCCGAGGCTCGCGCTCGCTGGCACTTCTCGCTCGAAGACGTTGAGGAAGAGGTTGCCGTGGGCGTCGGTTTGGGCACAGGGGAAGTTGGTGCGAAGCGGGATCGGATGGAAGCGATGGTCGTTGGCGAATGCGCCGTCCTGGCCAAGCGCGCCGATCTGGCCTGACTGCAGCCGGCCGATCTGCAGGCATGCCTGTAGCCGGTGGGTTTGGATCGTGCGCAGTCCCCACGGGAGGCCGCCATGCAAATCGGGTGCTTGGGCCGCGATGCTCACGGTGCCAACAGCGACAGGGCTTGTTGGGCCTGAGTTGTGGCTGTGGTGTAGGAAGACGAGGGCGACCACGGCGATCCCCACCGCGACCGCGGTCGCTAGCGTGGTGACGATGGCGCCTGCGGGGAACCGGGGCCGGCGAGGTCGCCATCGGGTGGCGGGGATCGCTGCCAGTTCGTGATGGACCCGGCCGAGTAGACCCGGCCGCGGATCGATTCCATCGGTCTCAGCTGCGAGTGCGCGGCGGAGCTCGTCGATGATTTGGTCGTCAGTCAGCACAGCGTCGGGCCCTTCGGAATAGTCGATTGGATTGCGTCGTCAGTCAGAGCTCGGCGCAGAGCGAGCAGCGCCCGGCTCGTGTGGGTCTTGACAGTTCCTTCGGATGAGCCGATCGCGGCGGCGGTCTCAGAGACCGACAGCTCGGCAAAGAACCTCAGGACGACAACCTCACGTTGGCGTAGCGGCAAACCACGGACGGCGTCGATGATCGAGACTCGATCGACCAGTCCTTGGGCGGTATGGGCAACCCGAGCCAGACGGTCGTCCAGGGCATCGAGCGGCCGTTCGTGGACACGTCGGCTCAGGTGTCGACGGCGGTCGTGCAGCAAGTTGACGAGCACTCGATGGGCGTAGGCGTGGGGCGAGTTGCGCGCCGCCTCCCATCGCAGGCCAGTTCTCACCAGCGCGATCTGAAGTAGATCCTCGGAATGGCCTCGGTCAAGGTCAAGAGATATGCGCTGCGCAGCAGCCGCGCCGACCCGCTGGCGACGAACTCGTCAAACGAGGCGTCCAGCTGCAACGGCCGCAGAGTCCTCTGATGCTCAGCCACACCTGCTCTTAACTCCGCCGGGCCGGAACCGGTTGACACCAGCGGTCCAAGGCTGCCGGGAGGGGGTCATGCAGCAGCGGCAGGATCGAGGCCCCGGCGCAGATCATTCTCCAAAAGCGCCTCGACCAGCAGGTCTGACGGCTCCGCTTCGTCGCCAGCACCGACCGGAGGGATGATCGCCGGCAGCTCCATCGCGCCGCTTTCACCGCCGCCCGGTAACCGCGCTCACCCGAGATCAACAGATAATCGCCGTGCTCTGTCGCGCGCACCCGGATCGGCTGCAAACAGCCGTCCCGGCGGACTGACTCGGCCATCTGCCCCAGCTCGCGATCATCCTCGACCTCGCCACGCGGGTTAAACCCGTCCGGCACAATGATCCGCGACAGCGGCACGTGACGCAACTGCGCACTTGGCACGCCGCCGGGGCCTCCTGCCGTGATCTGGTCCAGGGTGCTGACTGCTGTGGTGGTGGACATCAGGCCCTCCTCTTGACTCGTTGGCCCGCCCGGTGGCCGGGCCGATCCCAAACCGCCAGCACGCCCGCCAAGGAGTGCCACCATCAACGGCGGGTCGGCCCGCACCGGGCGACGGCGGCCTCGTTGCTGACGCGAGCTACGCGGTCGGGGGCCTGACCTGCTCGAGCGCTTCAAACGCACTCTCGCCAGGCACGTTCACCCGGGCGTCGTAACCCAGCTCGGAGAGGATCTCCAGCAGTCGCTGTGCGTGCTCATACGCGCAGGCACGCGGATCGTATGTCGGTTCAAGCTGGCCGTCGTCGGAGTCCGCGGAGGTGATTCTCGGGTCATGACCTGGCGGACCCAGCCTGAGATGGACTACATGCGTTCGCAGCTTCGGGTGTCCGACGAACGTCGAATGGAGCTCCAGCGCGAGGTCAGAACGGGGGATCACCGAATGGACGGTCAAAACGTGAGCGCCAGCCCAAGTGCATGTTGTCTCGCTCCCGACGGGAACGCCGTCGATCGTCAGCTCGAGGTCGATCGACGGTCGCGGTCGCACACTTGCAAGGTACCGCCACGGTCAGCGTCCGTCGCGGCCCCATCATCGACCGTGCCCGCGTGATCGAAATGTCTGGCGATGCGGCAGCGCGCAGACGAGGCTGGAGCGCTGCCCCTCGTCGTCCAACTCGCATTAATTCGGCGCCGTCGCCGCCGCTGATGCTTTGCCGAGA
>JBPCQX010000141.1:0-3665 GCA_050997675.1 Solirubrobacteraceae bacterium | reverse complement strand
AAAGGCACGGACCTTGCAGCCCACAGCCAGATCGATCTCGACGACATCGCCCTGAAGCTGAACACGCGCCCTCGCAAGACGCTCGGATTCACCACGCCGGCGAGTAAGCTCGAGCACACCGTTGCGTGGAAAGGTTGAATTCACCTGTAGAAGGCTCGCGAAGAGCGGCTGACGCGGGGCTCGGAGAGGATGGAGGCCGCTCACACAGCCGGGTGATCGGGGCTCGTCCCTGCGGCGTTGGCCGGTCACGCTGGTCCAGGCCATGCTCATTCAGTGCCTCCTCCTGCTCGCGAGCCTCAGCCTCCCGAGGGTCCTACAACAAAATCGCCCCCGCCTGGACTAGGCGGGGGCGATTTGCTAACCGCGAGCTACTGAACAGATGCCTCGGTTCAGTCGATCCGAGATGCTCCACTGCGCCTGCGCAGGAGCAGGCCGCCGCCCGAGAGCAGCACGAGCCCGGCAATCCCCAGCGGCAGGAGATCAAGGCCCGTAAACGGCAGACTGCTGCGCGTACGTGCGGCTGATGCGCCGGAGGGGCAGCTGGTGGGCCCGCCCTCATTCGCGCCGCCCTCGGCACAGTCGCGGGCGCGGTCCGTTGCGCCGTTCTCAGGCAGCCGCGGACCGAACGGACCGCTGCCGTTCACGCAGTCGTTGTCGCCGTTGCTGTTGCAGCGGGTCTTACCGACGGCGGGGATGACTGGGCCGGGACAGTTCTGCTTGCCTTCGCCCGTCACGTTGGCGGCACAGTCGCGTGCCGTGTCCTCAGCGGCGCCCTCGGGGATGCTCGGGCCAGTCGGCCCGACGCCCGTCACGCAGTCGTTGTCGCCGTTGGCGTTGCATATGGGTTGTGCGGGGGTCACGCAGTTCGGCGGCGTGCCGGTCTGCCCGGCGGGACACCCAGCGGGCGGGGTCGTCACGCAGTTCGGCGGCGTGCCGGTCTGCCCCGCGGGGCATGTCTGGACCGGCGGGGCCACGGCGAGCGACTCTGACGCGCCGGTGGTCACCTTTGCGGCTGCGGTCGCACCCATGGCAACGGTATAGACATCAAGCGCCTCGCGCACCCCGTACGGAGCGACGCCCTGCGGCTGGTTGTTGCTCGTGTTGCCAGCCTGGACAGGCTGTCCGTCGTCAGCGTTGCAGACGATCGGCAGGAGCATAGGAATGCCCGTCACCGTATTCGGTGCGCCGTTAGCACAACCCGGGTCCGGAATCGGAACCCCTGCCCCGCCGAGTCCAATGACGCTGGAGGTGTTGACCTGCGTCGGCGCGGCGTTCTGGCAGGCCCTAGAGGTGGTGCTTGACTCGACCAGCTTCGCCAGCACGGTTGGGCCTGCCGCGACGTTGGCCACCCGACTGTGTCCGTACCCGGTCTGGCAGGTGGTGCTGGCAGCGCCGTTGAGACTGCATTGACCACTGACCGGATCAATCTGCACAGAGGTGCCCACACAGCCGTCGGAGCTGGCTGCGCCGACGCCGAGCGCGGCCGGGAGGGGGAACGCCCCTGGCACTGGGGGTGTACCCCCGAGCGCGGCGTTTGCTGTCTCAAAGTGGTTCATCGAGCCGGTCGTCGTGGTCGTCGAATTGGCAACCACGGCCTGCAGGCAGATTGCCCCAGCCGAACCCGTGCACACCATGTCGAGAATCTGCGTCTGGGCTGCGTTCAGCGGCCCAGATACTGTGTCGCCAGGACCAGTGTCAACGCCGGGGACGATCTCGTTGCCGGCGAGGGCCAGGATCGTGATGTGACCGTGGTATGTGCCGTCAGCGCGCTGAATCGCACGAGCACGTCCCACTACCGCTGTCTCGGGGTCGCATCGCTGGCCCGCGGCGTCTGAGCCGGGCGGGCTGTTACAGGGGAACGGACGCGTCGTGTCCGGGTTGCCTGAGATCACGCCGACGGTTCCCTGGCCCAGCGGCTGGTTGGCTACCCCCTGGGTGCTGCTTTGTGAGTGCAGGGGCGGATCGGTCATCGGCGTAGCCGTGTTAAAGAAGCGCAGCTTCTGTCCGCCGGTCGAGGCGGACGATGAGGCGTGGGCGCAACGAGCCAGCGCCGCAGCTGCCCTGCTGCTGCAGTCGGTCGAGGCAGCGCTTGTAGCCGAAGACGCCACTAATGGCGTCAGTGCCAGGACGGTTCCGATCACAAGACGACGCATGGTCCGCATCAAACAAACTCCTCTATTCTTGCTGACGCCGCGCCGACGCTTACCACCAAAATCCCCGTCAACGCGACCTCAACTCCTTGACAACTCGGTTAGAACGAACATCCGCTTACGTGCAGTTCGGGTGATTCTTAGCACACTGTAGCCTCTGTGTTTCCAGCCGCTGGTTTTTTTCCTGCATTTCTGCCGGGGTGGCGGCGCGCGGAGCCCTGCTACGTTGCGAGATGGCCCCGCCCCATCGGGCTTCCGAATCATGCCGCGGCCCCATCCACCCAACAGCGCTGCCCCCTCTCGTCACGCTCGCCGTAGCGACGGCCGCGGCGGGCGGTTGCGCGCGCTCTGTCTCCCAGCGACGCTGGGGCTGGCGACGGCCGCTTGCGCAGCGTCGATTGCTCCCGCCGTGGCAGGGCCGTCGCCGCAGCGGACGATCCGCATCCGCGATGCGGCCAAGGGCCAGCCGAACGGCACCAGCGCAAATCCGCGCCTGTCGCCCGACGGGCGCTACATCGCCTTCGACTCGAGCGCGTCGAACCTCGTCGCTTCCGATCGCAACGGGCGCGGGACCGATGTCTTCCTCTACGAGCAGGAGACGGGCTCGCTGCGACTGCTCTCCCAGGGGCTGGCCGGCGCTGGCGCCAACGGCCCCTCGACGCAGCCGGTGGTCGCGAGCGGAGGCGCCACGGTTGCGTTTGCGTCCAAGGCGCACAACCTCGTGCGCGGCGATGCGAGCACCTTCAGCGGGGTCTTCGTGTGGTCGCGGGGGGGCGCGGGCGCACCGCTCTCCGACGCGGGTGTCTCCCGCGTCAGCGTCACCTCGGCTGGGGTGCCCGCCAACGGCGACTCGACGCTGCCCGACCTATCCGACGACGGCCGCAAGGTCGTCTTCGCCTCGCGCGCATCGAACCTCGCGCCTGGAAACACCCAGAGCCACCTCAACGTGTTCGTCCACGACCTCGCCAGCGGCGCGACGACGCTCGTCAGTGCTGCGCCGGATGGCACGCCGGGCAACGGCGATTCAACAGCCCCTGCGATCAGCCCCGAGGGTCGCTACGTCTCCTTCGCCACCTCGGCCACCAACCTGGTCCGCGGCGTCGCGACCAAGGGCTCCAGCGTTGTCGTGCGCGAACTGGCCACGGGGAGCACCCAGTTGGCTTCGCTCTCCAGCGCTGGACAGCCCCAGAACGCCTCGGTCCGCGCGCCGTTCATGCAGGTCTCTGACATCAGCTCGCAGGGACGCTACGTCGCATTTGACTCCGACGCGACGAACCTCGTTCCGCGCGATGGCAATCGCCACACCGACGTTTTCGTGCGCGACATGGTGAGCAAAACCACGACCCGCGCGAGCCTTGCCGCGACCGGCCAGGAGTCGAGCGGCGGCGACTCGTTCGCCCCGTCGATCACGGCGGACGGGCACTTCGTGAGCTTCGAATCGCTCGCGGGTAACTTGGCTCCGTTTGAGCCGGCCGGGGCCAACGTGTTCGTGCACGACCTGGTCCGGCGCACGAC
>JBPCQX010000112.1:0-5136 GCA_050997675.1 Solirubrobacteraceae bacterium | reverse complement strand
AAGCAGCGCTCGGCGCCGATCGTGATCGGAAGTCATTGTCTCGTCGGAACCAACTGCGTCGTGCTCGGAGGCAGCGTGCTGCCCGACTGCTCGGTGCTCGGTGCGGGCTCGCTGCTACGGCACCGGGTCAAGAGACCCATCGCGTGTACGCCGGAGTGCCGTCGCGTCCCGTCAAGAAATTGCCCGCGGATTCGCCGTATTTCGAGCGCAGCCAGGGCGTTGTCCACTGAGGCTGTAGGTGTGATAGGGGTCGGTGACGCGTTCGCGAAACCGAGGCATGGACGAGGATCTGGCCGAACTTGGGCTAGACTTCTCAGAGCTGCGGTCGGCCCAGTCTGGGCGCTTGCTATCGGCCCTTGGTTCCCCGGTGCGGTGCCAGTGGCAACCGCGGTTTACTGAACCCTATAGCAGTCTCAGGTCGATGACCAGCAACCGACAAGAACCAACAATCGCAGATTACCTGCGCGTGCTTCGCCAGCACCGGCTACTGATTGCGTTCGTCACGATCGTCTACGGCGCGGCGGCGCTCGGCGTTTCACTCCTCCAAAAGCCCTCGTACAGCGCCGAAGCATCGATCTCGGTGCGCGATCCCAACCAAGACCTAACACTTCTTGGCGGCACTGGCAGCAGCGCTCTCACGCCTGACCAGATCGCCGCCGCGCACCTGCCGCAGGTAACACGCCCTTCGGTTGTCCAGCGTGTGCAGGCCGATGTGCACAGCTCGCTGACCGACAGCCAGCTGAATCAGGCTGTCGATGTGCACGTGGATCCGACATCGAACCTCATCCTGATCGATGCGACGGCGCGTCATGGAGATCAGGCGGCGGCGATCGCAAATGCCTTCGCGAGCGAGGACGCCCGTCAATCCACGACCGAGGCCCGCCGGACCTTTGCCAGCGAGGCTCGGCACCTGGCGCTGAAGATTCGCTCGCTCGGTGCCACCAACAGCCCCACCACCCGTCTTATCTACGCCGACCAACTGTCACGGCTGCAGTCGCTGAGCGCGGTCGCGGAGCCGGTGCAGGTCAGCTCAGCGGCGACGGTTCCAGCGTCTCCTACCTCGCCTAAGCCGGTGCGCAACACCGTCGTGGGAGCCATCATCGGGCTGCTTCTGGGGATCGCTCTCGGGTATGGCCGCAATGCTCTGGACCGACGGCTACGTCATCCTGATGAGGTCGAAGAGCATCTTGGGCTCCGGCTGCTTGGCTACGTGCGCGAAGAAGCCCTCGGGCACGGCGGGGTGATTTCCAACGGACGCGGTCCAGTCGAAGACCCCGATCTCGAAGGCTTTCGCATTCTCCGACAGAACATCGAATTTCTGGAGGAAGAGGATGAACACGCCCAATGCGTCGTTGTTACCAGCGCGATGGCCGAGGAGGGCAAGTCAACCGTGGCCGCGGGCCTGGCGCTGGCGAGCGCCGCTGCCGGGAAGCAGACCCTGCTGTTGGAATGCGACTTACGCAAGCCCGTTCTGGCCGGGCGAATGGGGGTGGCCAAGGGGCCTGGCCTCGCCGAGTATCTGGGCGACCGCGCCACCCCACAAGAGGTTCTCCAGGTAGTACCCCTGCTGGAACCGTCGGCCTATGGGGCGGCGCTCGAGGCGTCATCTGGTCAACCCGCGGCAGCCGGGCAGGGTTGTCAACTTGTCTGTATTACCGCCGGAGCGGTACTCTCCCGGCCTGCTGAGTTGCTGGCCTCCCCTCGCTTCCGGGCATTGCTCAGCGATGTGCGCGCGGCGTACGATGTGGTCGTCATCGACAGTAGTCCGCTGCTTCCGGTGGTCGACACTCTCGAGTTTGTGCCCTACGTTTCCAGCATAGTTGTCTGTGTCCGCTGTGACCGAACCACCCGCGACCAAGCGCGAGCTGTCAGATCCTGCCTGGAGCGACTTCCAACCAAGCCAGCCGGAGCGGTTGTCACTGGAATGCGCCATGGCGAGGGCTATTACGGCTACTACGGCTCAGAGCAGTAAGTCTTCGAGACGCAGTCCGTAGCGGGCCCGCTCCGCCGATACCGGCATCAGCGCTATCGGCTCGCCGGGATCGCGTTATGCGTCCACGCGGGCAGGCGCATCGGTCGGAGGTGGAGCATGTGGCCCGTCGGGTAACCCGGTGGTTTGGACACTCGATGTGGGGTAGCGCGCAGGCCGGGTTGCTGGCGGCACCACTCTGCTCGGTGCTTTGGCCACCGTGACGAGGAGGAAGAGCAGGCCGACGACTGACGATAGGACCACCGCCCAAGCAGCCCCCTGGACGCCATCGCTCGCAACGAGCAGGGCGAGGGCAGGTAGCAGGCAGCCGAGCGAGACGAGCTCTGCCAATGTCCCGAGGGTCGGATGGCCAGCCCCGCGCGCGCCATCGGTCAAGACGCGGCGCAGACCTATGAACAGGGCACCTATGAGCAGGATCCTTGTGAGCTGAGCCGACGAGGCGTAAGAGCGTCCGAACAACGTGGTGATGAGCCACGGCGCCGCGATTTCCAGGACTACGATGACAGCGCCGGAGAGTGCAAAGGTCGCTCCGAAGAAACGCCACATGCTGCGTCTCGCGAGCCTCGTCTCTTGCTGACCAGCCACGTGCGGATAGGCTACGTACCCCACACTCTGGGCAAGAAACTGCGGCAGGTTGGTTAAGGATAGCCCGATTACGTAAAGACCGAGCGCAGCAGGTGAAACGAACAGACCGACGGTAGCTTGATCGAGGTTGAACGTCTCGAGAGGGGCGATACCGCCCAACATTCCCTTCAGACCGAAGCGGAGCATCTCACCGCGGGCGGGAGCTGCGGGCTCCTTGAGTAGCACTTCAGGAAGGCGCGAAAGCATCATGACGACCTCAACGCAGACCGTAAAGACCACGGATGCGACCCAGGTTCCGGTGACCAGAACCAACGCGTGGCTGTGCAGGACCCATGTCACGATCAAGCCGGCGCTGTAGACCGCCGACGGCATGAAGCGAAAGATGCTGAAGGCACGAAAGCGCTGCTGGCCCTGGAAGACGGCGAGCACGTATTGATGGATCACTACGGCAGGCGTCGCGAACAGCGTGAGGGCCGCGGCAAGCTGTACTGATCCGCTCGAGTCGCGAAACACCGCGGCGAGAATCAGAGCATGCGCCCAGGTGGCGACGCCCGCCTGCATCAGAGCGGGCACCGTGACGACCTTGACTGTCGCACGAGCTGAGGTGGGATCGCGCGCGATCCGATACGTCGTCGCCAGCGGCAGCACCCATGCCGCGAGTTGGGACAGGACGAGGACAAAGAGGAGGTAGAGCGCGAGATGCCCTCGATTCGCGACTCCCAGCAGGCGCGCCGCCAGGATCCCGCTGATCAAGAGCATCGCTTGAATGCCGAGGCTTCCGAGCAGGCTGACCGCCGTCCGGCGGTAAACGTCCGTAACTCGAGCGAGCCGACGGGTCATGGCGTCAGTCAAGCGAGGCCGCGATAGACACTCCGGCCGCCCGCTGTCTACGCGCCGCAGCTTGAGGCTCAACGTTCCTGGATAGTGCACGCCACCCCGACCCCAACACGTTCGCAAGCCCTGCGTACGTGATGCCGCCGCCGGGATGCGCGCCCCACATTCTAAGATCATGATAGCAGGAGCCTCATTGTCTATCCTCCGCCGATGGCCGAGAGAGGGTTGCGATCGTCAACGCCGCAGGGAACCGAAGGCACAGGTTGGGCCGGTGATCCCCCAGACGTGTCGGCTAATCAGTATCACCCGTGGGATGCGGATTTCAGGGCTCGCATCGACGAACTACTGCGCCCGGGAATGCGCATTCTGGACGTCGGCGCCGGACGCCAACCCGTCCTCGCCCCCGCTCAGCGTCCTCCCCGTTGTCGGTATTCCGGCTTGGACATGTCCAAAAATGAGCTCGCTCGAGCCCAGAGCGGATCCTACGATGACTTCGTCGTGTCGGACATCAGTGTCTTCGACCCTTCACTCCACGGCACAATTGATCTGATCATCAGCTGGCAGGTGCTTGAGCACGTAAAGCCGCTGGAAGATGCTTTTGCCAACATGCGGGCCTACCTGCAGCCCGGCGGTCACCTGGTTGCCTTCTTTTCTGGCGCGTTCTCGGTTTTTGGTCTCGTCAACAGAGTCCTGCCTGATCGCGTTGGCAGGCCCCTCGTGGCCTGGGTTATGAATCGCGATCCCGAAACGGTGTTCCCCGCACCGTACGACGGCTGCCATCCTCGAGCCCTCCGCCGGATGCTCGCTTCGTGGAGCGACTGGCAGATACTCCCGACCTGGGGAGGGGCAGCGTATCTGTCGCCCCTTCCTCCTGTGCAGCGGGCCTACCTCTGGTATGAGGCCTGGGCTGAGCGTGAAAATCACGCTTCACTGGCTACTCACTACCTTGTGACGGCGACGAAGTGATGCCGCGTGGGTTGTTGTTCACCGTCAGCGCCTGCGAGGACGGGCTCCGAGCGCTTCTGCCACGGAACCCAGGCTTGAGCAGGCGTCATACAGGGCCGCAGACCGGATGACGACCGTCTCCGTTGTGATCCCAACGATTGGTCGACCGGAGCTGCTGTTGGACACGCTGAAGTTTTTGTCCGCGTGCGTTCCGGCGTCGGCGGAGGTGCTGATCGTGGATCAGAGCCCTGACTGCGTAAGCGCCGGGGTTCTGGATCAGCTCGATCTCCCCGGGGCGCGAGTCATCCCATGCGCAGGTCATGGGCGAGGCCTCGCGGTCAACGAGGGGCTCCGCGCAGCCGCGAACGAGATGGTCGCAATAGTCGACGACGACTGCGTCGTCGGGGCCGAGTGGATTGCCGTCGTCGATCGGGAGTTGACCAGGGACCCGTCCGCCGTGATCTGTGGACAGGTGCTTCCCTCCGGCGATCCGGCTAGGACACCGTCGACGTTGATTCTGAACGAGCCGCGCGAATACACGGGTGAGATTCGCGGCGACGTGTTATACGCGGGAAACATGGCGTGTAGACGTGAGGATGTGCTCTCCTTCGGGGGATTCGACGAGCGCATTGTCCCGGCGGCAGAGGACTGTGACTTCTGCTATCGGTGGCTGCGAGCGGGACGCCACCTGCGCCACGTCCCGGAGCTGATCGTCTGGCATTGCGACTGGCGTGAGCGGGACGAGCTGCGGCGTCACTACGTCGGCTACCACGAAGGACGGG
>JBPCQX010000062.1:0-7568 GCA_050997675.1 Solirubrobacteraceae bacterium | reverse complement strand
GCGCCGCACCGTGCGGCCCACAACTGCCCAGAGGCGCCGAGCTCGCCGGCGCGCTGCTGGAGCCGCTGGCCACGCTGCCGGCGCTGGCCGGGCGCGTGAACACCTCCACGCGGGTCGAGGGCATCGCCCGGCGCGGACTCCTCAAGCACGAGGAGATCGCCTCCGACGAGCGCGCCCGGCGCGAGTTTCGGCTGCTGCTGAGCCTGCCCGACGGCAGCGAGTCAGTGGCGACCGCGGACATCGTGATCGACGCCACGGGCACGTACGGCACGCCCAACCGGCTTGGTGACGGCGGCATCGACGCAATCGGCGAACGCGCATTCGAACACCGCATCGAGCGCTTCCTGCCAGACCTCGACGCCGATGGCGCAAGCTGGGCTGGACAGACGATCCTTCTCACCGGCGCGGGACACTCAGCGCAAACAGCGGCTCGCGACCTTGCGGCGTTCGCGCCCCAGGCGCCCGGCACGCGCGTCGTGTGGGCGGTGCGCGCAGCGGAGCCCACCTGGGGCTCCGTGGCGAGCGACCCGCTCCCCGAGCGCGCGCGGCTGAACGCCAGCGCCCAACAGCTCGCGAGCGGCGCCTCGGCCAACGTGCAGGTCCGCGTGGGCGCGGTGTGCGAGGCGCTCGCCGGCCGCGACGGGCGCCTCGTGGTGACACTCTGCAACGGGGATCGCGAAGAGGTTGAGGTCGATCGCGTGCTCGCGCTCAACGGCGGCGTCGGCGACGCGAGTCTCTACCGCCAGTTGCAGGTGCACGAGTGCTACGCGACTTCCGGTCCGATGAAGCTCGCAACAACGCTGCTCGGCGAGGAGAGCGGTGATTGCCTGACTCAGAGCTCCCACGGCCCGGAGACGCTTCGCAACCCCGAGCCGGGCTTCTTCATCCTCGGCGCCAAGTCCTACGGGCGCAACAGCCAATTCCTGCTGCGCATCGGCTGGCAGCAGGTCGACGACGTGTTTGGAGCACTACTTTGAGCGACTACACCGCCACGCCCATCTCAGACATGGAGACCTTTTATAAGGGCCTGTTTCGCCGTGCTCGGGCCGAGCTCGGCGCGTCCTCCTTCGGTCTCGCCGTGATCGAGCTCGAACCCGAATCGGGCGAGCACCCCGATCACGACCACGCCGGGGGCCAGGAGGAGGTCTACGTGGTGCTCCGCGGCACCGGTCAGATGGACGTCGGAGGCGACACGATCGAGCTCGAGCCCGAGACGATCGTGCGGGTGGGGCCCGACACGAAACGCCGTATCCGGCCCGGACGCCAGGGCATGCGCCTGCTGGCGATCGGCGGCACGCCCGGTCAAGCGTACGTCGCGCCCAGCTACACGGAGGTAGGCGCGCCCGATCCGCTCGGACGCTGACGGCTCAGCTGGAATCCTGCACGGGTGAGCGACCGCCAGCTGACAGATGGAGAGCTGTGGGCACGTGAGGAGTTGGCGCTCCTGCGCGCGGCGCGATGGGCACCGTCGGCCGCGGTCCGCTTCCTGCTGCACTCCCAGCAGCGCGCGAGCGCCCAGCGCGCGCTGCGGCCCGCCACGGCCGCCCGAATCCGCGCGTGGACCGCGACCGGTGCCGCGACGTGGATCGCGCTCGCCGCGGCCGACGTCCCGCCGTTCCGCCATCGGCTGCGCGAGGGCGCAACCTGGTGGGCCGCGAGCGCAGTGATGCTCGACTGGCACATCGGGATGCTGGAGACGGTGGACGGCCAACCGCGCAACCTGGGCGTCGCCGATGCACTCACGCTCGTGCGGGCATGGCTCGTCCCCGTGGTCGCCGACACCCCCACAGCGGCAATCGTGCTGGTCGCTGCGGCGACTGACGTGCTCGACGGAGCGGTTGCGCGGGCCACGGCACCAACACGCGCGGGCCGCGACCTCGAGGGGCTCGTCGACGCCTGCTTCGCCGCAGCCGCGCTACGCGGGGCGACACGGCGCGGCCTGCTGCCGCGCGGGGCGGCGCGCCTGGAACTCGCGCGCCTGGGCGCCGGATTCGCCTATTCGCTTGTCGTCTATTTCGGCCGCGCGGACGCACCCGATCCTGCCGTCGTCCGCGCCGCACGGCTGAGCAGCCCGGCGCGGGCGGGCGGGCTCATTCTGGCTGCGCTCGGGCGGCGCCGACCAGGCGCGGTCGTGCTTGCCGGCGGCTCGCTGTGGAGCATCGCAGCCGTCGCGGGCGCGCTGCTGCGGCGCTGATCGGTGCCGCAGGGGTCGGGGACCGCTGCCGGGGGCGCGAGGCGCCGATCGCCGCAGCCGCCACTCAGCGCGGCCGGTCCACTCGACGCAGCAACCTCAGTGCAGGCCGCGTCAAGCGGAGCACGGAAGGCTTGGCGTATTTGTCCCGCAGATAGTCGTCCGCGGCGTGCGCCTGACCCTCGGAGAAGGTCGGGTAGGCGTGAACCGTCTTGGAAACGTCGGCGATTTTGGCGCCTTGATGAACCCATGCCGCCAGCTCAGCGATCGATTCGCCGCCGTGCGGCGCGGCCACGGTGGCGCCCACGAGCCGCCCCTTGGAGTCGCCCACGAGCTTTGCGAATCCGTGCGTCTCGCCGGCGGTGATCGCACGGTCGTTGCGCGCGTAATCGCTCCACGCGACCGCAATGTCCTCGCCGAAGCGCTCGCGGGCCTGTGCCTCGGTGAGGCCGACGCGGCCCACCTCCGGATCGGTGAACGTGGTCCACGGAACTGCCTCGTAGGACACCCGAGAGCGGAAGCGAAAGAGTGCGTTGGCCACCACCGTGCGGCCGTGGTAGCCCGCGACGTGAGTAAAAGGCAAAGCAGCGACCGCGTCGCCCGCCGCGTACACGCGCCCTGCGCTGGTGGCGAGCCGCCCGTCTACCTTCACAGCGCCGTGCTCGTCCAGGTCGACGCCCACCGTCTCCAGCCCCAGGCCGTCAGTCTGCGGGGTGTGGCCGGCCGCCACGAGCACGCGGTCGAACTCGATTCGCTGCTCCCCCCCGCCCTGCTCAACGATAAGCGCGTGTCGGTCCTCGACGCGGACCGCGGTCGCGCCCAGTCTCAGGTCCACGCCGTCAGCGCGCAGCCGGGCGGCAATCAACTCCTGCGCCTCGGGCTCCTCCTTGGCGAGTACCCGGTCGGGGCGCTGGACGATGGTGACCTGGGTGCCGAGCCGTTGGAACGCCTGTCCGAGCTCGCAGCCGATCGGGCCACCGCCGAGGATCGCCAGCCGGTCGGGCCGCTCGCGCAGGTCCCAGACGTTCTCGTTGGTGAGCGGAGCAGCGCCGTCAAGGCCCGGGAGGTCGGGCCTCACGGGCCGCGATCCGGTGGCGATCAACGCGGTGCGGTAGCGGACGACGGCCCCGTCCACCTCGATCCGTCCCGGTCCCGCGAAGCGCGCGGAACCTTCGATCACGTGCACCCCATCGCGCCGCAGCGAGTCGAACGAGTCTTCGGGCTCGATCGCCGCCTGAGAGCCGTGAACGTGCTCCATCACGTGGGCAAAATCGATCGCCGGCTCAGCGGCTTCGAGCCCGACGGAGCCGGCCGTGCGGATGCGATGTGCCAGGTTCGCCGCGGCGATCAAAGCCTTGCTCGGCACGCAGCCGGTCCACAGGCAGTCGCCACCGGGCCGCTCGCGTTCGATCAACACCACGCGCGCGCCGATCGCAGCCGCGATGCGCGAGGCGACCAGCCCCGCCGTGCCGCCGCCGATCACGGCGAGGTCGTAGATCGGATTCGTTTGCTTGGAGGTCATCAGTGGGGCGTGTCGTGGCGTCGCGAAACGGTGCGTCAGGCTCGGTGCGGCGGCCGAGCGACGGGACCAAGATGCTGGTTCACCTCGAGCCCGAGGACCGCGTACGGCCCGACCGATTCGCCGAGCAGGGTCGCCAATAGCTCAGCCGTATCGGCGGAAGCCGGCTCAGAACAGACTCGCCGCGGCCGCCGGTGGTTGCTCGAGTCCGAGATGCTGGAAGGCTCGCAGCGTCGCGGCGCGCCCGCGCGGCGTGCGCTTGAGCATCCCCAGCTGCAACAGATAGGGCTCATAGACGTCCTCGATCGTTCCCTGCTCCTCGCCTACGGAGATCGCGAGCGTCGACAGCCCGACCGGCCCACCATCGAAGCGCTCGCAGATCGCGCGCAGGATCTCCCGGTCGAGCCGGTCCAGGCCGAGCTCGTCGACCTCGAGCAGCGCCAACGCCTCGTCCGCCGCCGCCGTGAGCGAGCCGGCCGCGCGCACCTCGGCGTAGTCGCGCACGCGCTTGAGCAGCCGGTTGGCGACTCGCGGCGTGCCACGACTGCGCGTGGCGAGCGTGTGGGCCGCAGCAGGGTCGAGGTCGACCTCGAGGATGCGCGCCGCGCGCACGACGATTGCCGCGAGCTCGCGCGGTTCGTAGGGCTCCAGCCGGGCCTGGATACCAAAGCGGTCGCGCAGCGGCGTGGTCAGCAGGCCGGAGCGCGTCGTTGCGCCGATCAGCGTGAATGGGGGCAGCTCCAGCGTCACCACGCGTGCACCGGCGCCCTGCCCGACGGTGATCGGCAGGCGGCGATCCTCCATCGCCGGGTAGAAGGTCTCCTCGAGCGCGCGCGGCAGGCGGTGGATCTCATCGACGAAAAACACGCTGCGCGGCTCGAGTGCGGTGAGAAAGGACGCGATATCCCCCTTTCGCTCGAGCGCAGGTCCCGCGGTCTGCACGAACGGCACATCGAGTTCAGCGGCGACTATCTGCGCCAGCGAGGTCTTGCCGAGACCGGGCGGTCCGGCGAGCAGCAGGTGGTCGAGCGCCTCGCCGCGCGCCCCGGCGGCCTCGATCGCGATCGCGAGCTGCTCCTTGAGCTGGGCCTGCCCCACGAACTCGTCTAGCCTGCGCGGCCGCAGCGAGCGATCGAGCTCGTCTTCTTCGAGCAGGTAAGGCGTCTGAATTCTCGCGGTGCTCACGCCCGCGCCGCCTTCAACGCGCTCGCGAGCAGCTCCTCGGCGCTGTCCCCATCCGCAGCCGCCAGCAGCCCCTGCACCTCATCGGCGCCGAAGCCGAGCTCGAGCAGTCCTTCACGCGCAAGCGCGAGCGGCTCCTCAGGAGCGCTCGTGCGCGCACCGCCGCGAGCGGCGACGATCTCGGGGCCGACCTTCTCGCGCAGCTCGACGATGATCCGCTCCGCCGTGCGCTTGCCGATACCGGGAGTCGCCTGGAACCGCGCTGCGTCGCCGGCCGCGATCGCGCCGAGTAGATCCCTGGGCGCGCCGCCAGAGAGAACCGCGAGCGCGACCTTTGGCCCGACGGCCTGCACTCCGAGCAGCATCAGGAACAGCTCGCGCTCCTGCTCGGAGTGAAAGCCGTAGAGCTGAATGGCATCCTCGCGCACGATCAGGTGGGCGTGGAGCGTTGCTTCGTGCCCCGCGGCCGGCACGTGGGCCAGCGTGTGAGCGGACACCGCCAGCCGGTATCCGACGCCGCTGCACAGCAGCACAACGTGGTCGGCTCGGCGCACCGCAACCTCCCCGCGCACCAGCGCGATCATGCCAGCGCCCCGATCGCCTGCGCGAGCGGCACGCGGTTGACGTGGCAGACCGCGACGGCAAGCGCATCGGCGGCGTGGTCGGGGGTCGGCGGCGCCGCGAGCGAGAGCAGCGCCTGCACCATCCTCGCCACCTGATCTTTTGGCGCACGGCCGTTGCCGCAGACGGCGCCCTTGATCTGCTGCGGCGTGTAGGAATGGCACGGCAGGCCGCGCTGTCCGGCCACGAGCATCGCTACGCCTCGCCCCTGGCCGACGGCAAACGCGCTGCGGGCGTTGGCGCCGAAGTAGAGGCTCTCGAGCGCGACCGCGTCAGGGGCGTGGCGCTGGATCAGCTCGTCCATTGCAGCGTGGAGCTCGGCCAGGCGCTGCTCGGGGGCAGCGCCGGATCGCGTCTCGATGACCCCTCCATCGAGCGCGCAGAGGTCCCCTCCGGCGCGCCGGGTGACGACGCCGAAGCCGGTATTGGCGAGTCCTGGGTCCACTCCTAACACGATCATGTGTTCGGCTATTCTGCGCCCCGCGCCGGACGCCTCTAACCTGCGCCCCATGGACTTCGCCGCGCACGGGCTGCTCGACGGCCTCGAGGGCCCCGACCGCGCCTCCCGCGAGCGCCTGCTCGAGCGCCTGCTCGCCGCCGGGGCAAGCCTCGAGGAGCTCCAGAATGGAACGCAGACCGGAACGCTGGTGTTCCTTGGCGCCGATCGTGAAATCGGCGGCAGTCAGGTGTACACGCTCGACGAGGTCTGCTCCAAGGTCGGCGTCGAGATCGACTTCGCGCGGGCGACGATCCGCGCCGCAGGGATCGCCGTTCCCCCCGCCGACGAGCGCGCCCTGAGCGAGCTCGACCTAGAGCTGCTCAGCATCGGTGCAAATTACCGTGCGCTCGGCTTGGCCGACGAGGACGTGATCGAGGTGGCGCGTGTGCTCGCGCGCGGCTTGGGCCCCGTTGCCGAGACGATGCGCCGCATCGCGCTCAAGTCCGCGCTTCGCCCCGGCGCGAGCGAGGACGATCTGGCGGTCGATTTCGCACAGGTCGCCGACCAGTTGCTGCCAAGCGTCGAGCCGCTGCTCTCCGCGATGATGCGCCTCCAGCTCCACAACGTCGTTCAATCGGAGGTGATCTCGGCGGCGGAGCGCGAAGCGGGTCAGCTACGGGGGGCGCGCGAGGTTGTGGTCTGCTTCGCGGATCTCGTCGGCTTCACCCGGGTCGGCGAGGACGTGCCGGCGGACGAGCTCGGAAGGATCGCGACACGGCTGGAGCAGCTCGCCGCCGAAAGCGTCGAGCACCCGGTCAGAGTGGTCAAATCGATTGGTGACGCCGTGATGCTCGTCTCGCCGGACGTCCAGCCCATGGTGGACTGTGCACTGGCTCTGACGGACGCAGCGGAAGCCGAGGGCGATTCACTGCCGCAGCTCCGCGTGGGGATCGCCAGCGGCCAGGCGCTGAGGCGGGCCTCGGACTGGTACGGGCACCCGGTCAACCTCGCCAGCCGCATCACGGCGGTGGCGCGACCGGGCAGTGTGCTCGTCGCGAAGGAGGTGGAGGCGGCGCTCGAGCCGCTCGGGCGCTACAAGCTCTCGTTTGCCGGAGCGCGTCGGCTGAAGGGGATTCGCGAGCCGGTCCCGCTGCACCGCGTCCGGCGCGCCGAAAGTGAAGCCTGATCTTGGAGCCGCGCCCGGTCGATCGATGCGCCTGCAACATGCCCACCACGTAGCCCTGAGCTGTGGACTTGTCGTGTCGACGCGGCTAGGATGTCGCGCAAATCATGTTCGGGGACACACCCCGGGCGGGGAGGAACATCGATCGTGCTGAAGCGCAAACTCGTCGCCGTACCGGTCAGCCTGGCCGTCCTTGCTGTCGGCGCCGTCGGCGCATCGGCCGACACGTTCCTGATCGGCTCGACGAACTCGAGCACCAACCAGGGTGTCAACAACAGCCAGGTAGCGGGTCAGTCCAATCAAGGTGGCAACGGCACGCTGATCATCAACCGCAGCGGCTACAGCCCGAGCATCGGCCAGGGCGCGACGAACCTCAACTGCAACGGCAGCTGCACGGCCGGTCCAACCGGCCCCACCGGTCCCACGGGTCCGC
>JBPCQX010000030.1:0-8418 GCA_050997675.1 Solirubrobacteraceae bacterium | reverse complement strand
CCCGCTCCAGGCGCGCGAGTACCACGTCGAGTTCTGGCCGCTCGGAAACCACTTCGCGGCCGGTCACCGCCTGCGGCTCTACCTCCTCGGCACCTCCGGATTCATGCTGCCCTCACTCCCTGGCGTGGACCTCATCTCAATCGGCGGCGCCACGCCGTCACGACTGCTGCTGCCCGAAACGCCGAACTGACCAGCAGGCAGCAGCCGCGGCGCTGCGGAACGGACAGCTCGGCCACCGAACGCGGCTCGCGGAACCGTCGCGAGTGGTTTGTCCGCGCCGGACGCGGGGTACGGGTCGCCGGCCGCCAACCACGAGCCGAAGGGACTTCTCCGATGAGCACACCGACACCGCTGGGCGCGGTCGTTCGCGGGCTGGCAGCGGGCGCTGTTGGCACCGGTCTGATGACCGCCTGGCAGGAGCTTGCCGCCAATCTTCAATCCTCCGGCGAGGCGAGCGCGCCTGCGCCCGAGGATCCCTGGGAGGAGGCCTCCGCGCCGGCGAAGGTGGCCAAGCGGGTTGGGGAGGGGGTCTTCCAACGCCACGTTTCTGCCGACCTGATTACGCTGCTCACGAACGGGATGCATTGGGGCTACGGCGTCGGCTGGGGAAGCGTCTTCGGCGTCCTCGCAGGGAGCGCACAACGTCCGGGCGGCCTGCGGCGGGGCGTGGTCTTCGGCACCGGCGTTTGGTTGATGTCCTACGCCCAGCTCGTCCCGATGGGCCTTTACGATCCGCCGTGGGAGACCCCGCCCAAGGACCTCGCAATGGACCTCTCCTACCACCTCGTCTACGGCGCTGGTGTCGCGGGTGCCTTTCGGGTGCTTGACCGCGGCCGCCGCCGCTGAGCCGCGCGCCGCGCTCGCCCGCCTAGGTCGCACAGCGGCCGCCGCATCTGAGCTGCGCACCCCACCGCGCCGCGCCGTCGCTCACAGCTCGATCTGCGCCCCCATCGCGACGATTCGCTCGCTGGGCAGGCCGAAGTATTCAGCTGGACTGCCGACGTTGTGAGCCATGGCCAGAAACAGCTTCTTGCGCCATCGGCTCATCCCGCGCTCGCGTCCGTTGACGATCGTGATCCGGGAGAGGAAGTAGGAGGCGTGGTCGATGTCAACGCCGCTGCCGATCAGATCCCTGCGCGCAGCGAGGCGCAGGGCGCCCGGCACGTTCGGCTCGTCCTGGAAGCCGACGTGCATCGCAACGCGGCTGATCCTGTCGTCGCGGCTGCCCAGGCCGTCGACCGTCAGGCGCTCGTCCTCAGCGACATGGGGCACGTTCATCGTCTCCACCGAGACGATCACGACGTGCTCGTGCAGCGAGTGGTTGTGCTCCAGGTTCGCGCGTAGCGCGAGCGGAGTCGTCTCGATGTTGGCGTTGAGGAACACGGCGGTTCCGGGGGCCCGGAACACGGGGGGGCTCATCTCGTGCAGCTCGGCGAGAAAGGAGCGCAGATCTCCCTCCTCCTCGGCGCGCCTGCGGGTCACGATCTGACGGCCCTTCTGCCACGTCGTCAGTACGGTGAACACGGCGAGCGCGATGACCAGCGGCAGCCATCCGCCGTGCACGACCTTGGTCAGGTTCGCGGCGAAGAAGACGAGCTCGACGCCGAGGAACACGATCCCTCCGACGACGATTTTCCAGCGCGGCTGGCACCAGAGGATCCGCGCGACTGACAGGAACAGGATCGTGTTGAGCACGAACGTGCCGGTGACCGCCACGCCGTACGCCGATGCCAGCTTTGCCGACGAGCCGAAACCCAGCACCAATGCCGCGACCGCGATTGCAAGCCCCCAGTTGACCGCTGGCGCGTACACCTGCCCGACCTCCTCGCGCGAGGTGTGATGGATTGCCACGCGCGGCAGGAAGCCGAGCTGCACCGCTTGCCGGGTGACGCTGAAGGCACCGGAGATGACCGATTGCGAGGCGATCACCGTGGCCACAGTGGCGAGCAGAACCAACGGCACCTGAGCCCACACCGGGGTCAGCAGGTAGAAGGGGTTTGCGATCGCGTGCGGCGAGCGCAGGATCAGCGATCCTTGGCCGAGATAGTTGAGCGTCAGCGCAGGGAACACCAGGAAGAACCAGGCGCGGCGGATCGGGGAGCGACCAAAGTGGCCCATGTCGGCATACAGCGCCTCGGCACCCGTGACCGCGAGCACGATCGAGGCCATCGCGATGAACGCAACGCCCCCGTGGTGCACGAAGAAGCTCAACCCGTAGGAGGGCGACAGCGCCTTGATGATCGCTGGATGACGAGCGACCTCGCGGCCGCCGAGCAGCGCAAGCACGCCGAACCACAGCGCCATCACCGGACCGAACAGGCGTCCGACGACGCCGGTGCCGAAGCGCTGGATCGCGAACAGCATCAGCAGCACTGCGAGCGTGATCGGGATCACGAACTGCTCGAGCCCGGGTGAGGCGATCTTAAGGCCCTCGACCGCCGAGAGCACCGAGATCGCGGGCGTGATCATCCCGTCGCCGTAGAACAGCGACGCTCCGATGATCCCCAGCACGACGAGCAGCACCTTGGTCTGCGCGCGCTTGGGCGTTGCGCTCTGGATCAGTGCCGTGAGGGCCATGATCCCGCCCTCGCCGCCGTTGTCGGCGCGCAGGATGAAGGTCACGTACTTCACGGAAACGATCGCCGTGATCGCCCAGAAGACCAGCGAGATCACCCCGTAGACCCCGGCTGCATTCGCGTGCACGGCGTGGTTGTCGGCGGTGAAAATCGTCTGCACCGCATACAGGGGGCTGGTTCCGATGTCGCCGAACACGACCCCCAGCGCCCCGAGCGTCAATGCGCCGAGGCCCACCTTGGCTGGGTCGATCGGCCGGCTGCCATCGTGGCGACCGCGCGGCCGGCGACGACCGGCGTCGTGCGCGCGGTGCGCTTCACGCGCCCGCTCAGCAGCCAACGCGTGATCCTCCGCGCTGGTGCGCTCTGGCGGCGGTGGTGTGGTGGTGGAGGCCGTCACGCGCTCAGGGCACGTCTCGAATCTGGACGAGCACACCCATACGCCTCAGCAGGATAGCCTGCTCCATGACGTACTCGAGCGCGGGAACGCGGCGCGCCGAGCGCTCACTTGCACCCGCGATAGATTGTCGGGCCAAGGCGGGCGCGCGCGTTCGGCTAGCCGAAATATCCCCCGTCACTCGAACGAGAGGCCGCGCGATGAGCCAGTCGACCGCAGCGGACCTGCATCACGTGCGCCGCGGCACCGGCAAGCAGTTGCTGCTCGTCCACGGCCTCGGCAGCAGCTGGCACTCGTGGGATCTCGTGATCGACGCCCTCGCCGCCGAGCGAGAGGTGATCGCGATCGATCTCCCGGGCTTCGGCGATAGTCCCCCGCTTGCAGGCGAGGTGTCGATCGCGACGCTGGCCGACGCGATCGGCGAGTTCCTGCAAGCGCACGAGTTGGTCGGCGTGGACGTGGTCGGCAGCTCGATGGGCGCGCGGCTCGCGCTGGAGCTCGCCCGACGCGGCGTCGTGGGAGCCACCGTGGCGCTCGACCCAGGCGGCTTCTGGAGCGCCGGGGAGCGCAGGGCGTTCGGCATCTCCGTCGGCATTTCGATTCGGCTGATCCGGCTGCTTCAGCCGCTGATGCCGCTGCTGACCTCGACCGCGGTCAGCCGCACGCTGCTGTTCGGCCAGCTCTCCGCGCGCCCGTGGAAGCTTTCGTCGGCAATGATGCTGCGCGAGATGCGGAGCTTCTCCGCGGCCCGTTCCGTCGACGAGGCGCTGCACGCGCTCCTCGCCGGCCCGAACCAGGAGGGTTTGCCCGCGGACTCTGCGAAGGCCCCGATCGTGATCGGCTGGGGGCGCCGGGACCTCGTGTGCCTGCCGCGCCAGGCGCCCCGCGCGCTCGCCCTGTTTCCGGATGCGCGCCTTCACTGGTTTGAGAAGTGCGGGCACTTTCCACAGTGGGATCAGCCGCAGCAAACCGTGCGCGTGATCCTCGATGCGACGCGCTGAGCTTCTCAGACTGCCAGCACCAGCTTGCCTTCGTTCTCGCCGCTGAACAGCTTCAAGAGTGTTTCGGGGAACGTCTCGAGCCCTTCGACAATGTCCTCGCGCGTCTTCAGCTTTCCCTCCGCGAGCCACGCGCCCATCTGCGCGCCTCCCTCGGCGTAGCGGCTGAAGTAGTCAGAGACGACGAAGCCGCTCATGCTTGCGCTGTTGACGAGCAGCGACAGGTAGTTGGAGGGGCCGCGGATCGCCTCCGTGGCGTTGTATTGCGAGATCGCGCCGCAGATGACGACGCGGGCGTGCCGCGCGAGCGCGGCGAGCGCGGCGTCGAGGATCTCGCCGCCGACGTTGTCGAAGTAGACGTCGATCCCCTTCGGGCAGTGCTCGCGCAGGCGCCCGGAGACGTCCTCGGCCTTGTAGTCGATCGCAGCGTCGAAGCCGAGCTCCTCGACGACGAAGGCGCACTTCGCGGGGCCGCCGGCGATGCCGACGGCGCGGCAGCCCTTCAGCTTCGCGATCTGTCCGACGACCTGGCCCACCGCGCCGGCCGCGCCGGAGACGACCACTGTCTCCCCCTCCTTGGGGCGGCCGATGTCGAGCAGGCCGAAGTAGGCGGTCATGCCCGGCATCCCGAGCGCGCTCAGCCACTTGGGCAGCGGCACGGCGTCCGGATCAACCTTCAACAGACCGGCGCCGGCAACGACCGCATGCTCCTGCACGCCGAGCAGTCCGCTGACGTGCTCGCCGGGCGCGAAGTCCGGGTGGCGGGACTCGACGACCTCGCCAACGCCGAGCGCTCGCATCACCTCGCCGATCCCGACCGGCGGGATGTAGGAGCGCGTGTCGTTCATCCAGCCTCGCATGGCCGGGTCGAGCGAGATGAACTCGAGCCGCACGAGCACCTCTCCGTCGCCGGGAGCGCCGACCGCATCCTCGGTGTAGTCCCAATTCTCGCGCGTCGGCAGGCCCGAGGGGCGCGAGGCGAGGCGGTAGGCGTGGCTGGTTTCAGGCAAGGCGTGGGCTCCTCTTTGCGTGGGGTGTCACCGATCGAGCGGGACCTGTAGGCGCAGTCGTTGGGTCGTTGGGTTGAATAGGAGACTGAGTCCGGAGGCGCTCTGCGGGACCCGGAAGGCCACCTCCGCCTGGCCCAACTGTCCGCGGGCCAGCGGATGCGGAGGACGGCCGACGGCGGGACCGGTACCGGCCTTGCGGTCGGGGTAGTACGTCTGTCCGCGGGCGTCGGCCAGGCGGAAGTGCAGCACCCGCGGATCGAATCCGGCTCGAGTGAGATTCGTTACGCGGACCGTCACGAGCTCCCAGCGCTGCCCGGGCCCCGCGGGGACATGTTTCACGAAACGCGTCCAGGGCTCCTGGGGAGCGCCGAATACGGTTAGCTGCAGTCCGGCGAGCGTGAATTGCACCCGAGCCGCGTGTACCTGCACTGGCGCCCCGCCTGCGGGGGGCACGGGGGCCGCGGGCGTCGGCGACCCAGACAGGCGTGGTCCACTCGCGGCGGTAGGGCTGGAGCTCGTCGCAGGATGGGACGCCCCACCCTTGAGGCGACCGGAGGCGACGAGTGCGATCGCGCCGCCGGCGACCACGAGAGCCAGAATCGACCCACCGATCACCCAGGGCGAAAGGCCGCGCAGGAATCCTCCCAGCGAGCCACCGGATCCTCGTGCGGTGCGTGGCGCGCCGTTGCCCGCGTGTACCGGCTGCTCAACGGATGGCGCGGTCGGCGGTGCCTCGGGCGGGGGTGCCCAGCTCGACGCGGCGGCCGGCGGTGCCTTGGGTTGGGGTACCCAGCGCGCTGGCCCGGTGGGCGGTGCCTCGGGTTGCGGTGCCCAGTTCGACGCCGCGGCGGGCGGCGGGTCGGGTTCGGACGCCCAGCTCGACGGGTCGAGTGCGTCGGTGGCAGGGACCGGTGCTTCGAGCGTCGCGGGCGGCTGGTGCTGCATTGCCGGCGCGGCAGATGGGAGCTCGCTCAGGGCCTCGTGCAGATGCCACTCGGCGGCCTCGAATCTGCGAGCGACGTCGGCGCATTCCGGGCACCGGTCGAGGTGCCCGTAGAGGCGGTCGAGGTCCGCAGCGGAGATCGTGGCCTCGGCACGCTCACGTAACAGCAGCGGCACGTGTCGGAAACGCATGCGTCCGCGCGCGAGGTGCCTCACTTTGCTGCTGGCTGGCCGCTTCGTGTGTCGCAGCAGATCGATCGCCGCGTCGCGAGCGACCCGCATCACCTCAGCGTGAGCGTCCTCCGTGGCGGCAGGTCTGTCAGGAGCGGTGATCAGGCCGACCCGGGGTTCGGCGTACGCGCGTAAACCGGCCGAGAGCGGCGTGTTGGCGAGCCGTGCGAGGTAGGCGCTCACCGCATCGGAACAGACCTGGTGCCAGCGCCCTGCGGCGCCTGGCTGCTCGGGATGGAATTGTTGAGTGTGGTTGCGGCCATCGCGAAGTCGGGGCACTGCGACATCGTTCCAGATCCTGGGCACGGCCCGGCCGCCAACCGTTTCCGGGTACACGGCACCGCGTGGGAGGGAGCGCGACTCCTGTTACCCTGCACCGACCACAGATCGGGAGCTGCCTTCGGGCGAGG
The DNA here is from genome assembly GCA_050997675.1 of Solirubrobacteraceae bacterium. Taxonomy (GTDB): domain Bacteria; phylum Actinomycetota; class Thermoleophilia; order Solirubrobacterales; family Solirubrobacteraceae; genus Palsa-513. The sequence goes on along the minus strand of JBPCQX010000030.1, from coordinate 1,857 downwards.
ACGGCCGCAGTCGGCCCTGTCGCAATGCTTTAGGAGTCACATGCCGGGTAGTTGTAGGAGCAGAGTTCAATGAGACGACTCGGTGTTGACCACGCCGGAGGGATTTTGTGCGATCCATCCGCGCCCGCTGATTTGAAGGTCCTGTGGCGGACGCAGGGCCCGGTCCGATCCCGATGAGGTACTTGGTAACGGGGGGGGCGGGCTTCATCGGCTCGCATCTGACCGACGCACTGATCAGGCGCGGCGACGAGGTGGTGATCCTCGATGATTTCAGCACCGGCTCGCGCGAGAACATCGTCCACTTCGTCGGTGAGAATGGCGTCAACGTCGTGGAGGGCTCGATTCTCGATTCAGACCTCGTCGACGAGCTGGTGCGCTCCGTCGACGTCTGCATGCATCTGGCCTCCGCCGTCGGCGTACAGCTCGTTGTGGCGCAGCCGCTGGCGACCCTGCAGTGCAACATCCGGGGGAACGACATCGTCATCTCGGCGACCGCTCGCCACGAGCGCCGCCTGCTGTTCACCTCAACCTCCGAGGTCTACGGCAAGCAGAGCCCTGGCGCGTTGAGCGAGGATTGCGACAGCATCCTGGGTTCGCCGTTGAAGAGCCGTTGGTCGTACGCGATCGCCAAGTCCTACGGCGAGGCGCTGGTGTCGAGCCATCACCGCGAACGGGATTTCCGCGGCACGGTGGTACGCCTGTTCAACACGGTCGGTCCGCGTCAGACGGGGCGCTACGGGATGGTCGTACCGCGGCTCGTGCGTCAGGCGCTCGCCGGCGAGGACCTCACGGTGTACGGCGACGGGCAACAATCGCGTTGCTTCACCCATGTCGCCGACTCTGTCGCTGGCATTCTCGATGTGTGCGACTCTGAGAACAGCGACGGCCGTGTGTTCAACATCGGAAACCCGGTCGAGATCACGATCGCCGAACTCGCCCGGCGCGTCATCGATCGCACCGGCTCGCGCTCGCGAATCGTCTTCGTGCCGTACGACGTCGCCTACGGCGATGGCTTCGAGGAGCTCGGGCGACGCAAGCCGGACATCGCGGCGATTGGCGAGCTTTCCGGCTGGACGCCGCAGCGCTCAGCGGATGAGGCGATCGACCAAGTGATCGAGTTTCAGCGCACGATGACGACGATCACGGCGTGAGGGCTCTCGTCACAGGCGGGGCGGGATTCATCGGCTCGCATCTCGCGGCTGACCTGCTCGGGCTCGGTCACGAGGTCCGCATCCTTGACAACTTCGCCAGCGGCCGGCGGTCGAACCTCGCCGAGATCGGTGGCGACGTCGAGCTCGTGGAGGGCGACATCCAGAGCTACGAGCGGGCCAATCGCGCTGTGCGTGGGTGTGAGGTTGTCTTCCACCAGGCGGCACTCCCGTCGGTCCCGCGCTCGATCCAGGACCCGCTCACGAGCAACGCAACCAACGTGATCGGCACACTGAACGTCCTGCTCGCCGCGCGCGATGAGGGCGTCAGGCGAGTCGTCTGCGCATCCTCCTCCTCGGTGTACGGCTCGAACCCAGCGCTACCCAAACGTGAGGACATGGCGACGCTGCCGATCTCGCCGTATGCCACGGCCAAGCTCGCGGGGGAGGGGTACTGCCGCAGCTTTGGCGTCGGTTACGGGCTGGACACTGTGGCGCTGCGCTATTTCAATGTGTTCGGCCCGCGGCAGGATCCGACCTCGCAGTATGCGGCGGTGATCCCGAACTTCATCACCGCGCTGCTCGCCGGAACGCCGCCGACGATCTACGGCGAAGGCGAGCAGTCACGCGATTTCACGCACGTCGCGAACGTCGTGCAGGCAAATCTCCTGGCGATGGAAGCGGACGGCGTCAGCGGACAGGCTTACAA
>JBPCQX010000027.1:0-46600 GCA_050997675.1 Solirubrobacteraceae bacterium | reverse complement strand
CGAGCACCGCAGCAGTCGTGAGCGAGCATCGAGAGGTCCGGCTCGTGTCCGACGATACAGACGCTCTCATGCGCTGCGAGCAGCTCCCCGGCCTCCCGCGCGCCGAACCCGCCGCTCAGCTCCTGATGGACGACCGGCTCGCAGTGCAGCGCGAGCGACAACAGACGAGCGGTATCCAGCGCGCGCAGGCGCGGGCTAGTGTAGAGCGGCTCAAACGACGCTCCTATAGCTGCAAGCGCCGCACCCGCGGCGCGCGACTGAGCTTCGCCACGGGCGGTCAGGCGCCGTTCTGCGTCGGACCTGGCGCCATGTGGCTCGGCCTCACCGTGACGGACCATCCACAAGATCCGGGACATCTGCGCCAGGATAGGGGTTGAACTTGATCTGCGCCTGCATTGATATCGGCTCAAACACAACTCGACTGCTCGTCGCCGAGCCGGTTGACGGGCGTCTGCGCGAGCTGGCGACACAACGCGCCTTCACGCGCATCGGGCGCGGCTTGAAGTCCGGTGAGCGCGTCTCGGACAAGAAGATCGAGGAAGTCTGCGGCGTCGTTGCCACGCAGGTGCGGGTGGCGCAGGAGCTTGGCACCGAGACGCTGCGGGCCGTCGCGACGGCCGCGATTCGCGAGGCCGCAAACCAGGATGACCTGCTTGAGGCGATCCACGCGCGCTCAGGAGTGCAGGTCGAGGTGTTAACCGACCAGGAGGAGGGCCGGCTTGCGTTCGTCGGCGCGACACGCTCGCTCGACCTGCCGCCGCAGGGCGACATCGCCGTGGTGGACGTCGGAGGGGGCTCGACCGAGATCGTGCTGGGGCGCTTCGAGGAGGACGTGCGCGCCTGCACCTCGTTTCGAATCGGCTCTGGTTTCATCGCCGATGCCTACCTGCACAGCGATCCTCCCGCGGCACGTGAGCTGCAGCAGTCCCGCTCCCACGTCGCCGGGGTGTTCGAAGGTTTCGTGCTCCCACAACCGGAGCTCGCGCTGGCAGTCGGCGGCAGCGCCACATCGCTGCGGCGGCTGGTCGGGGCCGTGCTCGACCGCGAGACGCTCGAGCGCGGTCTGCGAATCCTCGCCGGGACCCCGGCCGAGCAGGTCGCGCGGGCGTTCGAGCTCGACAGAGAGCGGGTGCGGATACTTCCCGCCGGCATGCTGATCCTCGAGGAGATCTCAGACCGGCTCGGCACGCAGATGCAGATCGCCCGCGGCGGCCTGCGCGAGGGCGTCATCCTCGACATGCTGCGCTAGCCACATGCACATGTTCTTCACAACGGCCCCCCGGCGAGCGCGCATAATGGTTCGGTGAGTACCACAGAAGCTCCCGAGGCCAGGCCGCCGCTCGAGGCCCACGAGCTCTACATCAACCGTGAGCTGTCCTGGCTCGACTTCAATGAACGCGTGCTGCAGCTCGCCGAGGAGCATCGCGCACCGCTGCTGGAGCGGCTCAAGTTTGCGGCCATCTGGTCCTCGAACCTCGACGAGTTCTTCATGGTTCGAGTCGCGGGGCTGCACGACCAGATCGACGCCGGGGTCGAGACGCCGGGCAACTCCGGCTCGACGCCTGTCCAGACGCTGGAAGCAATCCGCGAGCGCGTGCTCGCTCAGGCGCCGCGCATAGCGCAGTGCCTCGAACACGACCTGCGACCCGCGCTCGCCGCCAACGGGATCAACATCGCCACGCTTGCTGAGCTTGGCGCGGAATCCCGCCGCGTCGCCGCAGAGCACTTCCGCCGCGTCATCTTTCCCGCGCTGACGCCGCTGGCGGTCGGCCCCGGGCAGCCGTTCCCCTACATCTCCAACCTTTCCCTCAGCCTTGGCGTGATCGTGCGCGACCCGCAGAGCGGGCACACCACGTTCGCACGCGTGAAGGTGCCCAGCGAAGTGCTGCCACGGTTCGTTGCTGTCGAGGGCGACGACCACACGTTCGTGCCGCTGGAGGAAATCATCGCTGGCAATCTTGACACGCTGTTCCCCGGCATGGAGATCGTCGAGAGCGGCGTCTTCCGCGTCACCCGGGACGCAGACCTGGCCGTGTCCGACGATGCAAGCGACCTGCTTCAGGCAGTCGAGGACGAGCTGCGGCGGCGACGCTTCGGCGAAGTCGTCCGCGTCGAAGTGGGCGCGAGCATGTCGGAGGCACTGCTCGCTGAGCTGACCGGAGCGCTCGACATCGAGCCGCGCGACGTCTACGAGATCAACGGGCCGCTCGATCTGACCGGCCTCTGGCAGCTCGTCAAGCTGCCGGGCTTCGCCGATCTGCGTGAGCCGCCCTGGGTGCCCGTCGTACACCCTTGCTTTCGCCCGGGTGAGGACGGCCGCGCCGACGTGATGAGCGCGATGCGCGAGGCGGACGTGCTCGTCCACCACCCCTACGAGTCATTCTCCAACTCCGTCGAGCGCTTCATGGAGCAGGCCGTCGCCGACCCGAACGTGCTCGCGATCAAGCAGACGGTCTACCGCACAAGCGACGACTCGCCGCTTGTACCCGCACTGATCCGCGCCGCTGAGCGGGGCAAGCAGGCGGTGTGCCTCGTCGAACTGAAGGCGCGCTTCGACGAGCAGACGAACATCGGCTGGGCACGCTCGCTGGAGCAGGCCGGCGTCCATGTTGTCTACGGACATCCGGCGCTGAAGACGCACGCCAAGTGCGTGCTCGTCGTGCGCCGCGAGGGCGAGGGGGTGCGCAACTACGTACACATCGGCACCGGCAACTACCACTCCTCCACCGCGCGGCTGTACACCGACTTTGGCCTGTTCACGGTCGATCAGCAGATCGGCGACGACGTCGCGGAGTTGTTCAACTACCTGACCGGCTTTGCGCGGCCAGCCGGCTTTCGCAAGGTCTTGGTCGCCCCCGCCTACCTGCGGGATGCGATTCTCGAGCAGATCGAGCGGACCGTCGCCGCCCACAGCGGGGAGTCGCCGGCCCGTATCCGCATGAAGATGAACTCGCTGGTCGACGAGCGCTGCATCCGGGCCCTGTACAAGGCCTCGATCGCCGGCGTGCAGGTCGATCTCAACGTTCGCGGGATCTGCTGTCTGCGGCCCGGCGTACCCGGCGTCTCGGAGAACATCAGGGTGGTTTCGGTCGTGGGTCGCCTACTCGAGCACTCGCGCGTGTACTCCTTCGAGCACAGCGACGCCGAGCTCGTGTTCATCGCCTCCGCCGACCTGATGCCGCGCAACCTCGACACGCGTGTCGAGCTGGGCGTGCCGATCGAGGATCCAGAGCTGCGCAGCGATGTGCTCGACGCAATCGAGCGGTGCCTCGCCGACGAGCGGAACGCCTGGGAGCTCGAAGCCGACACCACATGGACGCGCCGCAGCGCCCCAAGCGGTCGCGAGCCGCGTGACGCGCAAGCCGAGCTGATGGCGATCCACGCCCAGCGCAGCAGTGAGCCGGTCGCCTAGTCCGTTGCCGCGAGGAGATCCCATGTGCGCTGATCGCATACCGCGAAACGCGTGCTGGGCACCCGCACGAGATACGCGTCGCGCTCCAACACGCGCCCACTACGCTGCTCGGCGGCGACCGACGATCGCTACGTACTCGCGCGGGGCTGAGACGCGCCCGCCTTCGACGCAGTGGCGGCCGTAGAACTCGATAAAGGCGTCGTGCAGCTCGTGCCTGCGATCCTCGTCAAGCGATTCGGCGAGAGCCTTGATCGGCCCGAACGCCGTGATGAATAGCTCCCACATCGCCTCGGGGGACTCCGCCTCCTGTGGCGACTCACCATCAAAGAACTCGAGCGTGAACGCGTCGCCCAGCAACCCCCGGACGTACTCAGGTCGCCCCCAGTCGAGCGGAACCCCGGCTCCTTCGGGCGGCGGCGGTTGAAAGGGCGCCATGACGCGAAAGAAGCTCGCGATCTCGCCCCCCGGCCGCCACGCCGAGAGTGCGATTCGACCGCCCGGCGCACAGACCCGCTTCAGCTCGCCAGCAACGGCCCGATGATCGGGCGCAAATACAGCTCCCTGGGCTGAGGTAACCACGTCGAACGAAGCGTCCGGATAAGGCAGGTGCTCACAGTCCCCGACATCGAACCGGATCTCCAACCCCTCCTCGGCGGCAAGCCGTCTCGCCGTGTCTATCAGGCCCGCCGCCGCATCCTGCCCGGTGACGCTCGCCCCCTTGCGGGCGGCTCGGATCGCGACCGCGCCGGTCCCGGTCGCGAGATCCAACCAGCGCTCGCCCGCATGGACGCCGAGGCGCTCAACCAGCTCGTCATGGATATCGCCCACGGTTGCAGCGAGCAACTCGAACTTGGAGCCCGAATAGGCCGCTGCCTGCCTGGCCTTCAACTCCTCAAACGCCATACCAATCACCCTCCGGATCGGACAACATGCGTGCCCCCGGATCCTAACCCCGCTTGACGTCCCAGGCCAGGCCGCAGCGCGCAAGCGCGGCAATCACGTAGGCAGAGAGGTCGATCTGCCAAAACCTCATCCCATGGCGCGCCGAGGTTGGACAGGCGTGGTGGTTGTTGTGCCAGGACTCTCCCATCGAAGGCAGCGCGAGCCAAGCGAGGTTGCGTGACTCGTCGTCCGTGTCGTAGGGGCGACGGCCAAACACATGGCACAGCGAGTTGATCGAGTAGGTCACGTGGTGCAGCACCAGCATCCGCACGAGCCCTCCCCAAAGCAGACCCGTGAGCGCGCTCCACAGCGATCCCCCGATCACGTAGCCAAGCGCGAACGGGACCGCAAAGCCCATCGCCACCCAGACAAAGAAGGTGCGGTTGACCCACGCGATCGCGGAATCGGCGAGCAGGTCCGGCGCGTAGCGCGTGTGCGATGCGCGCTGGTCATGGACGAACAGCCACCCGAGATGCGCGTGCCCGAGGCCGCTGAGAATCCCGCGCAGCCCAGGGGCGCGCCCGACGTGCGGTGAGTGCGGATCGCCGAAGCGGTCAGCGAATGCGTGGTGCTTGCGATGGTCTGCGACCCACGACAGTACCGGCCCCTCCACGGCCGCCGATCCGAGCACCGCGAGCGCCACTCGCACCGCGGGCTTCGCTTTGAAGCTCCGGTGCGTGAACAGGCGGTGGAAGCCGACCGTGATGCCGAAGCCGGTCGAAAAGTAGAGCAGCGAAAACACGAGCAGGTCGCTCCAGCCCAGCGCCCGGTCCCACAACTGCCACGCGGCCAGCCCGAGGCCGAGAAACGGCAGAGCCGTCACGAGCCCGGTGAGGAAGCGATCCAGCGCCTCGTGGGAGACGGGCTGGACATCGGCGGCGGTCGGTCCGACCTGCCCGCACGCCTCGTGCGGGACCGATGGAACGTCGGCGGCAGTCGTCGGTCCGACCTGCGCCGATGAAACGAGCGGCATGAAAGGATCTCCTCGGTTCAGGATGCAGCTATCGAGCCGCCCCGATGAGTGTGCATGCGGTGTACCCGCTGCGGTCCGATTCCACGCATGCAGACCGCGGAGCGCGATCGGGCCGCGTTCGCGCGCAGCGCCGCTCAGCCAGTCGGGAGTGCGTCCAGCGAGCGCTTCAGGGCATCGACGTCCTGGAAGGCGAGGCCGAGCAGGTGGTCGTGGCGGTGGCGCACGATGCCCTGCTCGTCGATCACGACGACCGCCCGTTTGGTGCCCACGACCGGAGCATGGGCGCTGTAGGCCTTTGCCACCTTCTGCTGCTCGTCAGCGAGCAGCGGGACGTTCAGCGCGTGTTTGGCTGTGAACTGCTCGTGCGAGGCGAGGCTCTGGGCGGAGATGCCCACGACCACCGCGTCGAGCGCGCCGAAGGCCTCCGGCTGATCGCGGTAGGCGCAGAACTGCTTGGTGCACACCGGCGTGTTGTCCCCGGGATAGAACAGCAGCACGACGCGCTTGCCGCGATGATCGGACAGCTTGAACGGGCCCTCGGTGCCGTCGAGTTCGAAGTCAGGCGCATGGTCCCCGGGTGCGGGCGTCTTTGCCATCTACAGACCGTACTCTTCGAGCAGCTTGAGCCACACCTCGCTGCGGGTCGGAAACGACGGCACGGCCTGCCGCAGGCGCTCGAGCGCGACCTCGCCGACCACTGCGATCGTGGCCGCATGGATCCATTCCGCGACCTCCGGCCCGGTGAACGTCGCGCCGACAATCACGCCGCGGTCCTCGTCAACGACGATCCGCGCGGTTCCTGGAGCGTTGCGTCCGTAAAAGCTGGCCCCCGCCGTGGCGCTCGTCGGCACGTCAACCGCCCGCACCCGCAGCCCCTGCTTCCTGGCGAGCTCGAGCGTGAGCCCGACCGCTGCAACCTGCGGATCGCAGAAGACAACGCGCGGCGAGCCCGGACCATCCTGCGTCGCCCGGACGCCGTCCTTGCCGAGTATGTTGTCCGCCGCGATCCAGCCCTGGTACTTGCCCATGTGGGTCAGCAGCGCCCGCCCGTTCACATCGCCGATCGCGTACAGCCAATCCGTGTCAGCAACGCGGAGGCGGTCGTCAACCGGAATCGTCTTTCCCGCCTCGAGGCCAAACTGCTCAATCCCGATGTCCGCGCTCAGCGGCACCCGGCCGATCGCGACGAGCAACTCAGTGCCGCGCGCCGCACTTCCGTCCTCGAGCTCGACACAGATCTCGCCGTCGCCCGCGCGCTCCACGCGGGTTGCCTTCTGCCCCAGCCTGATGTCAACGCCACCCTCGCGCAGGTTGTCGGCAACCTGCTCCCCGGCGAAAGGCTCCTCGCGCGAGAGCAGGCGCGGGAGCGCCTCGATCACGCACACCCCCGAGCCCAGGCTGCGCCAGGCCTGTGCCATCTCCACGCCAACCACCCCGCCGCCGAGGATCACCAGTCGCTCTGGAACCGTCTTCGCGGTGCAGAGCTCGCGATTGCTCCACGGGGCCGACTCGCGCAGACCGGGGATCGGGGGCATCAGCGCACCGCTTCCCGTCGCGATCACAACCGCTTTGCGCGCGCGGAGTTCCTCATCAGCGACGGTCAACGTGCGCTCACCGACAAGACGCCCGTCGCCGCGGACCAGATCGATCCCGAGATGCTCGAGCCAAGGTAGCTGCGCGGAGTCATCGAGGTTGTGGATGACCTCGTCGCGGCGCGCCAGCGTGGCCTGCGGATCCACCCCCCCGCTCACCGCCTCGCGCGCGCCCGGCACCCGCTCCACCTCGTCAAGCAGCTCCGCTGGCCGAAGCAGGGCTTTCGAGGGCATGCAGGCATAGAACGAGCATTCGCCGCCGACCAGCTCGCGCTCCACCATCGCCACCGACAGGCCGCCGCCCGCGAGGCGTCCGGCGCAAACCTCGCCGGCCGGTCCAGCTCCGAGCACGATGACGTCCCACTCCCTCACACCCCAAACCCTACGCGAGCGAGCACTAGACTGACCCCGCGATGCTCAGCCTCACGCGACGCTCGCTGCTCCGCGTCGGCGCTCTCGTGCTCCTGAGCGGCTGCGGGTCGGGCTCGGCACCAGCGGCACCCGTGGCGCGATCGGCACCGGCGCTCGAGTCGTCGATCGCCACCCCCGGCGCGGCGGACTGGCCGCAGTTCGGCTTCAACGCCCAGCGCTCGAACGCCTCGCCGGCGCCAACCGGGATCGACGCCTCGTCCGTGGGCTCGCTGCGCCGGCTGCGGATCGCTGTTCCCGGGACGGTCGACTCCTCGCCTATCTACCTGCACCGCGTGAGCGTCGCGGGGGGTGTGCGCGACGTGTTCGTTGCGACCAGCAGCTACGGGCGCACGTTCGCGATCGACGCGATTGACGGCTCCGTCCTGTGGCAGTACGTGCCGCCCAAGATCAGCGCCTGGGAGGGCTCGGCGCAGATTACGACCGCCTCGCCAGCAGCCGACCCCGCGCGGGCAGCTGTTTACGCCGCAGCTCCCGACGGCGCGGTCCGCAAGCTCGCGCTATCGGACGGTCACGTGATCTGGACCGCCGCGCTGACCAGAGAGCCCCGACACGAGAAGCTCGCCTCGTCGCTCGGGGTATCCGGTGGGTCCGTGCTCGCAGCTACCGGCGGCTACTTCGGTGACGCCCCCACCTACCAGGGCCACGTGACCGCGATCGCACGATCCACCGGCCGCGTCACAAGCACCTTCAACGCGCTCTGCGATCAGCAGGTCAGCGTGGTCCAGCCCTCAAGCTGCAATGCGAGCGGCGCGGCGATCTTTGCTCGCGGGGGGGCCGTGGTGGAGCCGCGCAGCGGACGCCTGCTCGTGGCAACCGGCAACGGCCCCTACGACGGCAGGAGGAACTTCGGCGACAGTGTGCTCGAGCTGAGTTCCGGCAAGCTGCGCCTTCGTCAGGCCTTCACGCCGCCCGAGCAGGCCAAGCTCAACGCGGGCGACACAGACCTCGGTTCAGGTGGGCCGGCGCTGCTGGCCGGAGGTCTGGTCGCCTCGGGCGGTAAGGACGGGCTGCTGCGCGTGCTCGACCTGCAGCGGCTGGACGGCCGCAACGCCGGCGCGCCGTTTCGGGTCGGCGGCTCGCTACAAACGCTGCCGCTGCCCGGCCGCGCCCCGATCTTCAGCGCCGCAGCTGTCTCAGGCAGGCGCATGTTCCTCGCCAGCGCTGGCGGCACCCGCGCCTACGAGGTGATCGGGCGCCGGCTTTCGGTGGCCTGGTCCGCCGCTGCGCACGGAACCTCGCCAGTGCTGGCCGGCGGCCTGCTCTACGTCTACGACCCTGACGGCGGAACGCTAAACGTCTACGAGCCGGCCAGCGGGCGCAGGCTCGCCGCCCTGCCAGCCGCTCCGGGTCACTGGAACAGTCCAGTCCTCGGCGACCACCGCATCGCGCTCCCCGTGGGCAACGCCAACGACCACGCGCGCAGCGGGGCGCTCGAGCTGTACTACCCCAGTGGCTGACCGTCGAGCGTGAGCTCGACCGGGATGTTGCCTCGTGTGGCCTTGGAATAGGGGCACACCTCGTGTGCCGCGCGAACCAGTTCGCTGGCCTTCTCGCGCTCAATGCCGGGCAGCGTGCAGTCCAGCGTGACCATGAGCCCGAAGCCGCCGTCGTCCTCCGCCCCCAGAGACACCGTCGCGTCAACCTCGAACTCGCGCACCGAAATCTTCTGCGAGCGAGCCGTGAGGCTCAGCGCCGACAGGTAGCAGGCGCCGTAGCCCGCCGCAAACAGTTGCTCGGGGTTCGTCGCGCCCTGCTCCCCTTTGCCCCCCAACTCCTTGGGCGGAGCAAGCACGAGCTCCAGACCAGCACTGCTGGCGCGTCCCTCGCGCCCCCCAGTGACGTGCGCATCAACGGTGTAGAGCTCCTTCAAGACTCCGTCACCTCCACTCCGTGCCAGAACGCGTAGTGATCCTTGATGTTCGCAGCAGCCTCCTTGGGTGCTGGGTAGTACCACGCGGCGTCGGGATTCTGCTCGCCGCCGACGGAGATCGACTTGTAGGAAGCCTCGCCCTTCCAGGGGCACGTGGAGTGCGTGCTCGAGTCGACGAGCAGCTCCTGCGCAACGGAGTCCGCGGGGAAATAGTGATTTCCCTCCACGACCTCCGTCGCGTCGCTCTCGGCGATCGTGGCGCCGTTCCAGACCGCCTTCACAGCTGCATTGCCTTCAGCACGAAGAACTCCTCGATTGCGTGTGGACCGTTCTCGCGGCCGTGGCCCGATTGCTTGTAGCCGCCGAACGGCGCGAGTGGGTTGAATGCTCCGCCGTTGATCTCGACCTGCCCGGTGCGCAGCCTGCGCGCGACCCGCTTGGCGCGCTCCTCGTCAGCTGACCAGACGCCGCCCGCGAGCCCGTAGATCGAGTCGTTGGCAATCCGGATGGCCTCCTCCTCGCTGTCGTAGGGCATGATCGACAGCACGGGCCCGAAGATCTCCTCCTGGGCGATCGTCATCTCGGTGCGCACATCGGTGAAGACCGTCGGCTTGACGTAGTAGCCGCGTTCGAGGCCTTCAGGCGCCTCGGCGCCGCCGCACACCAGTCGCGCACCCTCCTCCAGGCCGCGCGCAATGTAGCCGCGCACCCGCTCGCGCTGTGCGTCGGAGACGAGCGGTCCAAGACGCGAGTTCGCCTCCAGCGGATCTCCGGGCGCGAAGCCCTGCTCGGCGACCGCCTGGGCGATCGCCTCGACCTCCGCGAGGCGATCGCGCGGCACGAGCATCCGCGTGAGCGCGCTACATGTCTGGCCGGAGTTGAGGAAGCATTTGGCGACGCCATCCTTGACCGCACGCTCGAAATCAGCGTCGTCAAGCAGCACGTTCGGCGACTTCCCCCCGAGCTCCAGCGCGACCGGCTTGACCGACTGGGAGGCGAGTTCGCTGACCCGCTTGCCGGCACGCGTGGAGCCGGTGAAGGAAACCATGTCGACCTCGGGGTGAGCGGCGATCGCCTCGCCGACCACTGGCCCCGTGCCCGTGACGAGATTGAAAGCGCCGGGCGGCACCCCTACCGCATGCATCACCTCAGCGAGCACGAACGCGTTGAGCGGTGCAACCTCACTCGGCTTGAGCACCACGGTGCATCCGGCGGCCATCGCCGGCGCCACCTTGCAGGCGATCTGATGCAGCGGGTAGTTCCACGGCGTGATCGCCCCCACGACTCCAACCGGCTCGCGGACGACAAGTGAGTTGCCGATCTGCTCATCGAACTCGAGCGTGCGCGCCAGCTGCGCCATCGCAGCGAACGAGGAAATCGGCAGACCTGCCTGGATCATCATCGAGAGCTTCAGCGGCATTCCGAGCTCAGCGGAGATCAGCGCAGCGATCTCCTCCTGGCGCGCTGCAAGCGCGGCGGAGATCGCTTCGAGCAGATCTGCCCGGTCGCCGACAGGGAGCTGGGAGAAGTCCTCGAAGGCCTCGCGCGCTGCGGCGACCGCGCGGCCCGCGTCCTGCGCAGTGCCTGCGGGGACGGTCCCCATCGGCTGCTCGGTGCTCGAGTTGATCACCTCAAGCGTTTCGCTCGAGGACGGATCCGTCCAGGCTCCCGCGATGTAGAGCTTGTCGCGTACGTGAAGCTGCTCGGCTACGGCCATGCGTGCTCTCCTGTGTCTGTGGGACTGCTGCTGGTTGAGATTAGGTGTGAGCCGCGGCGTGTGGCTCCGCGGCGCGGCCCCCCGCCAACGGGGCTTGCGCGATCGCCTCGGCAGTCCGATGCGCCAGCGCCATTACGGTGATCATAGGGTTCGTGCCCGAAGCGCTCGGAAAGGCGCTCGCGTCGCCGATCCATACCCCCGGCGTGTCGTGGAGCTCGCCCCAGGGTCCGGCCACGCTCGTCGCGGGGTCGCTGCCCATGCGGCAGGTGCCCATCTGGTGGGCCGAGAAGAGGCGCATCCCACCCGCTCTCAGCGGCAGCCGTTGCACAGCTGCGATGTAGCGCTCGAGATCCTCGCCGCGCCGCCAGCGGGGAAGCCCTGCGCCCAGCGCGTACACCTCGCCCGCTCCTGCCGCCTCGTGCAGACGCGCCTGCACAGCGATCGAGCGGTGGGTGTTGCGGACATCGAGCTGATCGGAGATCGAGTAAGTAGGCACAGACTGCCCGGCCGCATCGATCTGTACGCGGCCGCCGCCACGCTCGCGCAGCAGCCCGATGAAGGTCGCGCCGTAGCGGGCCTGTGAGAGCAGCTGCTTGTGCGCGGCCGCGGTCGTGAACGGCAGCGCGGAGCCGACCAGCGCCGGTGCGTACTGCGCGGTCTCGACGAGGAATCCGTACCCGTCCTCGACGTCGGCGAACTCGTCGAGCAGCCCCGCGTGAGGCGGACCCCACCAGGCGCGCTGATCCTCGTCGTAGAGGCCGTACAGCGCCGTGCAGGGGTGAAGGCGCAAGTTGCGTCCAACCGCAGCGCCGCCGATCTGCGAGCGCAGCAGCAGCGCGGGAGACTCCAGCGCTCCAGCGGCGACCACGACCCGCGGCGAGCGCACGTTCACGGCTGCTAGCCGCCCGCTCTGCGGATCCAGCCACCGCGCTTCGACCCCAGCCGCGCAACCGTGCTCGCACAGGATCCGCGTCGCAGTGCAGCGCACCACAACCTTTGCGCCGGCGCGGACTGCGTCGAGCAGGAATGTCTTGTCCGCCGAGCGCTTGGAGCCCGATTGGTCGCCGAAGCCCATGTAGCCCGCGCTCGCCGGGTCGTAGCGCTCGGGGTCCGCGTTGCGCACGACGCGCTTGAAATGCCAGCCGAGCCGCTCGGCGCCCTCGCACATCCGCTCCGTCGGGCCGTTGTAGTCCGAGCATGCATCGGTCGCGCCGAGCCGCTCCAGGACAGCATCGAGGTGGCGCTCGAAGGACGCGCCATCGAGACCCTCGAGGCCGTGCTCGACAGCCCATTGCTCGCGCACCCAGCCGGTCGTCCGCAGGCAGTTCGTCCAGTTGACTACGGTCCCGCCGCCGAGCGCCGCACCCGCCTGGAGCGTCACGTTGAGATCCGCAGTGGCGGTCGGGCCGCCCCGCCAATACAGGTTCTCGTACGCCCACAGTTCGAGCTGGTTGAAATCGGCCTCATCGAACTGGCCGCCTGCCTCGAGCACAACCACATCAAGGCCCTGCGCGGCGAGCGATGCGGCAATCACGGAGCCGCCCGCTCCCGAGCCAACGATGCAGACATCGGCCTCCAGGTCGAGACGCTCGCCCGCGGGCGTCAGTGGCGTGATCTCGCGGCGTGGCCCGCGTGGATCGCTCGCGCTGCCGCCGCCTCCGATCGGTCCCGGGTAGCCGAACGTCTTCCAGCTGGGGTTCTGGCCCGTGCCCGGATCCGGGGCGCCGTAGTGCAGGAACAGGGTCATTGACACCAGCGCCCCGACCCCCGCCGCGGCGAGCGGCCCGCTCAACGCGACGTTGCGCAGCAGCTGCTCGCGCGAGAGCTGCGAGGCGCGGGCGAAGTCCATCTCGCCGAGCGCATCGAGGAGCTGCAGCAGGCCCGCCGCCTGCTCCGGCGGGACCGCCGTTGAAAGCAGCTGCTCGACCGCGCCGTCGACCCCCACAGCGCTCGCGCTGCGAGCGAAAAAGCCCTCCGGATCCTCGCTCCGCTCGAGCGAAGGGACGACCGTGTCGCACACCGCCCGTAGCGTTTCGCGCTGCTCCGCTGTGAGCACGACGCTCATGCGGCGACTGCGATTGACGCTAGATCGATCCCGATCACCTTCAGGCGGCGGTTGAGCGCGTTGAACGCAAACGTGTTGGTCTCCTCCATGCCATATCCGAGGATCTCATAGTTGTGGGGGTCGGCGCCAGGAGGAATCAATACACCGCTGGCGATCGGCAGCAGCTCCGTCAGCCGCTCGCCGATCCGCTGACGCAATTCGGGATCCCTGGCCTTCTGCTGAAGGTACCAGGTGCCGTAGGCGACGTGTCGGTGCTCGTCCTGGGAGATCAGCTTGAAACCTTCGACGAAGCCGGGCAGAATCTCGCGCTTCTCGAGGTACTCGGTGAGGAAGTTCTGGCCGGTGAGGGCGAGCGTCCCCTCGATGATCATGTGGTAGAGCACGACGAAGTCGAGCTTGGCCTCAACGCTGCGCGGATTCTCGACGAGCTTGCCGCAGGCGCGCACCAGTTCGCCGTCGAACAGCTCGACGAAAGCGGGGTTGAGGTCGGCCCGGGCGCTTTGCAAGCGCTGCTCGAACGAGCCGTCGATACCCAGTACCTCACGGTAGAAATTGTTGAAATGCTGCGCGTGGCGAATCTCGTCAACCTGCTGCGTGGTCAGAAACGCCTCCTCTCCCTGATCGTCGTAGGACATCACGAGCCCCGAGAACTGGGTCGCGACACGCTCCTCGCCGATGAAGAAGGAGGACAGGTTCCAGCTCAGGTGCTCGCGCTGCTGCTCGGACAGTCCGACCCAATCAGCCCTATCCTGCGTGAAGTCGATTGCCTGCGATTGCCAGTTCTGGCGCTCCCACAGCTCGTAGAGCTGTTGCGGTGTCTGAAGTGTGATGTTGGCGAGTTTCGACTCGTCTGCGATCGTGCCAGGGTCGCCCTGGCTGGTCAGGTCGAGGAGCGATGCCATGCATGAGCCCTTCCGTTGTCGGGGATTGACGCCGTCCAAAGTAGACCAGGTACTGACAAGATGTCAATAGATCGCATGGGTACCCCCACCACTCCCCGAACGAGGCGGCGCCGTCGCTCCCCCCAGGCCGCGATTGCAGAGATTCTCGCCGCTGCGGAGCAACTCCTCGGCGAGCGCCCGTTCCGCGAGCTGGGCGTCGATGAAGTGATGAGCCGTACGACGCTGTCGCGCTCCTCGTTCTACGTCTACTTCCGCGATCGCTACGACCTGCTGCTGCGTCTCGTTGGCGAGATCGAGGGCGAGCTTCAGCTGATGAACGAGCAGTGGATCACCTCGAGCCTCGGAGGCGATCCCCGGGAGAGCCTGGGCGTCGCGCTCGCGGGCGTCGTGGACGCCTACGAGGCCCATGGCCGCGTGATGCGCGCAATCGCCGATGCGGCGGCGGCAGACCCCCAGGTCGAGCGGCTGTACGACGCGATGCTCGCGCGCTTTGTGGAGGTCAACGCCCTGCACATCGTCGAGCAGCAGGCGGCTGGGCTGGTGCCAGCGCAGCTCGACGCGAGCGAGACCGCACGGGCCTTGGTGTGGATGACCGAGCGTTTCCTCGTGCGCTCGGGGGCGAGCCAGGGAGAGCAGCGGCTACGCGTCGTGGCGACACTGGCGAGCGTCTGGACCCGCACTCTCTACGGACGCTGAGAGCCTCAACGCCTCGTCCGCTTCTTCGCTGCGCGTTCGAGCTCCCGGCCAAAGGCGGCGTCGATCGCGTCGTCCATCGCGAGGCGAAAGGTTGCCAGCAGGGCTTCGGCCGCGAGCGGCCGCAGCCGCTCAATTGCGTCGCGCACCGCGGGCAGGCGCTCCTCGGGCCGGCCTTCGCGCTCGAACGGCTTCCAGATCGACTCGAGAAACAGCTTCACGTACATCTCGGCGACGTCATCCGCTCGCCGGCGCAGCCGCGCAGCGGTCTCCAGCGCCTGCTTCGTCGGAATCCCGAGCGCGGCGAGCTCCGCGCCGGCTCGCGCCAGCCTTGGGCTCGGAAGCTCGAAGCGCCCGTCGCCAAGCGGCCGCACAACGCCCAGCTGCTGCGCGCGCTCCAGCAGCTCTGGATCAGAGGAGTCCCATTGCGCGGCGAGCTCGGCCAAATCCACGATCTCCGGTTGCTCATCGGCGAACGGCTCGCGCAGCGCGCGCGCGAAGCGCAGCACCTCCGCGGTCGAGCCGTCGGCGCTGTCGAGCAGACGGCGAATCAGCTCGAGGTTGAAGCCGTCGGCCTGCAGTCGCTGGATCAGCCCGACGCGCTCGACGTGCTCGCTACCGTAGAACCCGGTGCGCCCGCGCACGCTTGGCGGCGGTAGCAAGCCGCGCGACTGGTGGGCGCGGATGTTGCGAGCGGTCATCCCCGTGCGCTGAGCAAGCGCGTCGATCGTCAGCTGTTCGGATGGGCTCTCGACGGCGGCCATCAGCCTCCGACCCCGCTTCCGCCGGCCCGGCTCGCCTCCGCCTGACTGGTTCGCTCTCCGGTTCCCACCCTGCCTGAAAAGTATCGCGTCGGCACGGCGAAAGCGAACTCCGGCACGCGCATTGCGCTGCGTGGTAGCGTGGCGGCCGCAAGGGCACCACGGATCCGGATCGGGAAAGCGAGGCAGAACGCCTTGAGCAACCTCGCCTCACTGTTGGCCGACGCGACGTCTGAGAACGCGGACGGCATTGCGCTCAAACTCGACGACGCAGAGCTGACCTACGAGCAACTCGACGACGCCAGCGCCCGCATCGCCGGGATGCTCGCGGAGGCCGGCGTCGAGATTGGCGACCGGGTCGGGATCATGCTTCCGAACGTCCCCTATTTCCCGATCGTCTACTACGGCGTCCTGCGGCTCGGCGCGGTCGTGGTGCCGATGAACGTGCTGCTCAAGCAGCGCGAGGTCGCCTTCTACCTCAGCGACTCCGAGGCCAAGGCAATCTTCGCCTGGCACGAATTCGGCGAGGCGGCCGAGGCAGGCGCGAGCAAGGCCGACGCGGAGTGCACGCTAGTCGAGCCCGGGAAGTTCGAGCAGCTGCTGGCTGCGGCGTCGCCGCGCACTGAGACGTGCGATCGGGATGACGACGACACCGCGGTGATCCTCTACACCTCTGGTACGACAGGCACGCCCAAGGGAGCAGAGCTGACGCACTCCAACCTCTCGCGTAACGTCGCAGCAGCGGTCGGGCTGTTCGAGCTTGGAGCCGACTCCGTGACGCTCGGCGCGCTGCCGCTGTTTCACTCCTTCGGCCAGACCTGCGCGATGAACGCGTCCGTCGCGGCCCACGGGACGCTGACGCTGATTCCGCGCTTTGACCCTGGCAAGGCGCTCGAAATCATCCAGCGCGACAAGGTCAACGTGTTCGAGGGTGTTCCGACGATGTACGGCGCGATACTGTCGCTTGCCGACCGCGGCGATTTCGACACCTCGACGTTGAAGGTCTGCGCTTCGGGTGGAGCGGCGATGCCCGTTGAGTTGATGCGCGGCTTCGAGCGCGAGTTCAAGTGCAAGATCCTCGAGGGATACGGACTGAGCGAGACATCTCCGGTGGCTTCTTTCAACCACCCCGACCGCGAGCGTAAACCCGGCTCGATCGGCACGCCGATCGAGGGGGTCGAGATGAAGCTCGTCGGCGAGAAGGGTGAGGAAGTCGAGCCCGGCGAAGTCGGCGAGATCGTGATTCGTGGCCACAACGTGATGAAGGGCTACTGGCGCCGTGACGACGCAACGCGCGAGGCGATGGACGATGAGGGCTTCTTCCACACCGGCGACATCGCGAAGGTCGACGAGGACGGCTACTTCTTCATCGTTGACCGCAAGAAGGACCTGATCATCCGTGGCGGCTACAACGTATATCCGCGCGAGATCGAGGAGGTCCTCTACGAGCATCCGGCGGTGCGCGAGGCCGCGGTCGTTGGCGTCCCGCACGACGAGCTGGGCGAGGAGATCGGTGCCGCGGTGGCGCTGAAGGAGAAGGACGGCGCTACGGTCGAAGAGCTGCAGGCGTTCGTCAAGGAACAGGTCGCCGCCTACAAGTACCCCCGATCGATCTGGTTCGTCGACGAGCTCCCCAAGGGTCCGACGGGCAAGATCCTCAAGCGCGAGATAAAGCAGCCGTAGCGACGATCCCGTCGACGATCTGCTGCCACGCGCCGCGCGGCAGGTCGTGCCCCATCCCGGCGATCGGGAGCAGCTTGGCTCCGGGGATCGCCTTCGCCGTTGCGCGTCCGCCGGAGGATGCGATCAGGCCGTCGGCCGCGCCGTGAATCACCAGTGTGGGCGCGACGATCCGGCGCAGCTCAGCGGTGCGGTCGCCGGAGGCGATGATCGCTGCAAGCTGGCGCATCGTCCCGGCCCGCCCGCGACCGCGGTCGTAGCTCGCCCCCGCGAGTTGGCGCAGCGATTCATCGTCGCGCTCGAAACCCGGCGAGCCGATGACCCCGAACAGGCGGACGGTGTGCTCGACGTACGCCTCGCGCCCGCGCGGCGGCGCCTTGAGAAAGATCGGGTAGGTGCGCGCCCTCGGCTGGCCGACCCAGCGATTCCCCGTGCTCGACATGATCGAGACCAGCGACTCCACGCGGTCGGGCTCGCGTGCCGCGAGGGTCTGGGCGATCATCCCGCCCATCGACGCGCCGACGACGTGCGCGGTCGGGGCGTCAAGCGCGTCGAGCAAGCCGGCGGCGTCCTGCGCCATGTCCGACAGTAGGTATCCGGCGCGGACGCGGCGGCGGAGGATCTGTCCGAGATTGGGCGGCGGAACCTGATCCAGGTGGGTCGAGCGGCCGATATCGCGGTTGTCGAAGCGCACGACCCGAAACCCGCGTTCGGCAACCATCGCGCAGAAGTCGTGGTGCCAGCCGAGCAGCTGCGTCCCCAGGCCCATGATCAGCAGTACGGTCGGATCGCCCGCATCGCCAAAGCTCTGGTAGCACAGCTTGATGCCCTGCCCAACGTCTGCGAACTGCTCCTCGATCACTGCGGGCATCCGAGGAACGCTACTCGCAACGCGACTTGCAGCGTGCAACGCTCGCGGCCGCGCGGAGTACCTACCCCGACACCGAAGCCGAATCGCAGCGCCTCACGGCTCTGCGAGCGGGGGAACCACATTGCGGCCGCAGCGGGGCCGCACGGGGCGAATCGCCAGGCGCGCTAAAGCGTCTGCGCGTAGCGTGGGAGCGCGAGCCCGACAGCTCACCTCGTAGGCGCATCCAATGAACGGAGAAGCCCCAGAATGCTCGCTCTTGCGGCCGAACTCGGCCCGATCGACCGCGGCGCACGCGACGTGCTCGCGGCCGTCGAGGCACAAACTGCCCACACCCGGCGCATCCGCACGATGATCCGCGCGGGGGATGCGATCGCCAGTCGCCCCTACACCTACGGGGGCGGACACGGATCGTTCACCGCCGGCGGCTATGACTGCAGCGGCTCGGTGTCCTACGTGCTGCACGCCGGCGGCCTGCTCCAGGCCCCCGCCGACTCGGGCGGACTGACGAGCTACGGGCTGCCTGGTCGCGGGCGTCACGTGTCGATCTACGCCAACGCCCAGCACGCGTTCATGACGATCGACGGTCGCCGCTACGACACGATCGCCTTCCAGCAGAGTGGCACGCGCTGGTCTTCGCAGATCGGCTCAACTGCCGGATATGTGGTCCGCCATCCGGCGGGTCTATAGAGTTTTCGCATGGCCAACATCAACGGCAGTGCGAGCGCAGAGATCGACGCGCCGATCGAGCGGGTGTGGGAAATCGTCGAGGACGTCGCCACGGCGCCGGACTGGCAGGGCGGTATGGACGAGCTAACGCCGCTCGAGCACGACCCGCAGGGGCGCCCGACGCTCGTGGAGACCGCGACGGACATCAAGGTCCGCATGGTCAGAACAAATGTCCGCTTTCACTACGACGGCCCGCACCGGCTCAGCTGGGAGCAGGAGAAGGGCGACCTGAAGTCCGTTGTGGGCGCCTGGGAGCTGGAGGATCTCGGCTCCGGGCGCACCCGCGCGACCTACAGCATCGACGCGGATCCTGGCCGGATGCTCGGAATGTTGATCCGCGGGCCGGTCGAGAGCACGATCCGCGACATGCTCGTGAACTCTCGCCCGGGGGAGCTCAAACAGCGGGCTGAGGCGAGTTGAGCGCGCGGTCACCCCGCTGCCGAGCCTCCGCCCGGGCTCGACCTGCGCCCGCTGGCGGCGCGGCCGACTGACTCCGTAGTTCCCTAGACTCGACGCTCGATGGAGGCGACGCGCTCGCGCACGGCCCTGGTCCACGACTTCCTACTCGACGTCCGCGGCGCCGAGCGAGTCTTCCTGTCGCTGTGCGATCTGTTTCCCGACGCTGATCTGTTCGCCGCGGTCTACGACGAGCTGGGCACCGAGGGCCGCTTTGCGCACCGCACCATCCACACCTCGTTTCTCCAGCGGCTGAAGCCCACGGCTCGCAACTTCCGGGCGCTGCTGCCGCTGTATCCCTACGCCACCGAAGCGCTCGATCTGCGTGGCTACAAGCTTGTCGTGTCGAGCTCGAGCGCTTGGGCCCACGGCGTACTCGTCGACGACGACGCGGTACACATCTGCTACTGCCACAACCCCTTTCGCTACGCATGGAACGCGCGTGACGCGGCGCTGACCGGGCGCAACGCGCTCAGCTACGCAGCGCTTAGCGTGATCCTCCAGCGCTGGCGCCAGTGGGATTGGCTAGCTGCCCAACGCGTCGACCGCTACATCGCCAACTCGCACACCACGCGGCGGCGCATCGCGCGCTCTTTCAACCGTGACTCGACAGTCGTCTACCCGGCTGTCGATGTCGAGCGCTTCGCGGTGCGTTCGGTCGGCAACTACCACCTGGTGCTCTCTGAGCTGATGGCGCACAAGCGCATCGCGCTGGCAATCGAAGCCTTCAACCGCCTCGGCTGGCCGCTCGTGGTGATTGGCAACGGACCCGACGCACGCCGTCTGCAGCGGCTGGCGGGGCCAACGATCCGCTTCGAGGGCCGCGTGTCGGACGCGCGCGCGGCCGAACTGCTCGCCGGCGCCCGGGCGCTCGTGGTGACCGCGACGGAAGAGTTCGGGATTGCGGCGGTGGAAGCCCAGGCGGCCGGCCGACCCGTGGTGGCTCTGGCCGAAGGCGGCGCGTGCGAGACCGTGGTCGATGGCCTCACTGGCGTCTTCTACGAGGCCCCGGAGCCCGCCTCGTTGATCGAGGCGCTGCTGGCCTTCAACCCGCTCGCGATCGAGCCGGCGGAATGCGTGCGCAACGCGCGCCGCTTTGACAACGCTCACTTTCAGACCGGCGTGATGAGGATCGTCGAGGATGCGCTGTCGCGCGAGCGCACAGCTCGTGAGCTGCGCCGCCCAGCGCGCGCGCGAGGCCTGGCCAGCCGCCTGACTGCCCCGCCGGAAGCGCGGCGTCCCTGACGGCGTTGCCGGGGCGCTCGGCGATGGAGCTGATGCGGCGATGCACGGCCCGGGACTCATCTAGGGTCTCGGCGATGCGCAACGGCATGCTCTGGGGCGCGCGATCGGTGCTGCTGGCGGGCCCGGTCGCGCTGGCCTTTTTCTCGGGCGGCTACTTCGACCTCGCACGAACCCGCGCGGCGCTGGTGGCCTGGGCGCTGGTTTTGATCTGCGCGGTGGCCGCGGAACGACCGCTGGCGCGCTCGGTGCCGGCGCGCATCGCTGTCGGCGCGCTCGTCGCGTTTGCCGCCTGGACGCTGCTGTCGACGCTTTGGACGCCGCTGCCGGGTGTTGCCTACCACGACGGAGAGCGCGTGATCCTCTATGCCGGCGCGCTGATCGCCGCTTGCGGGCTACTGCGTGGCCGCGTTGCGCTACGCGCCGTCGAACCTGTGGTCGCGGCGGGAGTGCTTGTCGTGATCGGCTACGGCCTTTCGGAGCGCTTGCTCCCCGGATTACTGACGTTTACGCACTCACCGAGCGCCGGCGGGCGCCTCGAGCAGCCGATCACCTATTGGAATGCGACGGGAGAGTTGGCGGCGCTGGGGTTCGTGCTGTGTGCGCGCCTGGCGGGCGATGCAACTCGCTCGCGCGGCCTTCGGCTCGCGGCCGCGGCTGCTGCGGCGCCGCTCGGGCTGGGCCTGTACGTGTCGTTCTCGCGCGGGGCGCTGTTCGCCTGCGCGGCCGGCCTCGTGGCACTGGCGGTCGGCGCGGCTTCACGCCCGCAGTTCCGCGCGCTCGTGATCACGACGCTTGCCGGCGGCGCGGCGGCGGCCGCGGGCGCGGGCTTCCACTCCGTGACAACCGTGTACGGGAAGCACGCCACGCGGGTCAGCGATGGTGCGGCGGCGCTCATCGTCCTGGTCGCGCTCGCGGCACTGGCTGCACTCGCGCAGTGGACGCTGTGCCGGGGAGAGCTGTCAGGACGACGCAGCGTGTCGGGCGTGCGCCTGCCGCGCGGGGCCTCGGCGCTCGCGACCCTGGTGGTCGCTGGAGGCTTTGCGCTGTTCCTCGCGGTTGGCGCGAAGGAAAGCACGGCTACCCCGCTGAGCTCCGGGGCGTCTCGCCTGACAACCCTTCAGAGCAACCGCTACGAGTATTGGCGCGTCGCCGAGCGCGCCTTCCGCGCCGAGCCGCTACGCGGGGTCGGGGGCGGCGGCTGGTCGGTGTACTGGCTTCGCTACCGCACCTTCAAGGAGAGCGCGCAGGACGCCCATTCGCTCTACATCCAGACCGCGGCAGAACTCGGGCTGGTCGGGCTGGCGCTGCTCGGGAGCTTCCTCGCCGCGGTCGCGGTCTGTGCGCGGCGGGCCCATCTGAGGGCTCCCGGCATGGCCGCGGGTCTGACCGCGGGCTTCGTCGTTTTCGCCGTCCATGCGACGCTCGACTGGGACTGGGAGCTGCCGGCGGTGACGCTGCCCGCGCTGCTGCTTGCGGGGGCGCTGGTGGCGCTGAGCGAGACCGAGCGTGCGGCGTTCTCTTAGCGCTCACCCAGCTTGAAGTCGATCGGGTCCAGACGCTGTACTGCAGCGAGTCCGCGGGTGCGATCAGCGTCGTCGTTGGCGCCGGCGACCAGCAGCAGCGTGGTCCAGGCGCCGAGGTTCTTGGGCTCGGCGCGGAGTACGCCGTTCACGCTGCTGAGGGCCAGCGGGCGTTGACCACGGCCAGAGTAGAGCGTTGCCTCGACGAGCTGCGGGGTGCTGTCAGGATTCAATAGTCCCGCTCGGTGGAGATCATGGTGTGCCTGCGCAAGCTTGTTATGTCCCCCTTCCCTGATACCTCGGACCTCCAGTCGCAGATCCCGCTCCACGATCACCAGCCACGCCAGCACCGCGACGGCGAGCAGCGCGAGCACGGTTCTCGTCACAGCTTTTCGGCGATCCGCGGCGCCTCACGATTAAAGATCCAAACAGCGAACAGGCAGATCGCAACGTAGATCGCGACGGGCGCTAGGAGCTGGGCGTAGCCGCCGGCTCCCGCGGCGGGAAACGCCGTGTGCGGGTCGATCACCCATTTCCGCCCGAGCTCAAGCAGTGGGGCGATCGGGTTCAACAAGATGATGTCTCGCAGCCCGTGGGAGGTCACCTTCTCAATCGGATACAGCACCGGGGTGGCGTAGAACAGTGCGGTCACAAAAACCGACCAGATGATCCCGATGTCGCGGAAGGAGGGGTACAGCGAGGAGACGATCATCGAGACCGCGGTCGTCAGGATCGCCAGCGCCAGCAATACCACGGGCAAAAGCAACCAGGTCCACGTTGGCGTGATGTCAAAGGCAAGGATAAAGACGAAAACCACCACCAGGTTCAAGGCCAGGTTGATCATCGTCGTCAGGACAACCGCGAGGGGAATAACGAGTCGCGGGAACTGGGTTCTGCGCACGATCCCCTCCTGGCCGACGATCGAGCTGACGGCGACACTGGTGGCCTCCTGGAAGAACCCAAAGATGACGATGTTGAACAGCAGCAGGACCGGATAGTGCGGAACGCCGGAGCCGAACCTGACCACCTTCGTGAAGACAACGAGCAGCACCGCGAACAGCATCAGGGGCCGCATGACCGTCCACAGGTAGCCGAGCGCGGTTCCGAAATAGGTCTTCTTGAAGTCGTTGACGGCAATCAGCACAACGAGGTCCAGCGACCGCCGCCAGCCGCCCCCCAGCGCAGACGGGCCGCGCACCTCGCGCAGCGTGAGATCTGCTGGGACCACGTCGCTCATGCGTCGGCGTCCTGCGCGAGCCTCGCCGTCAGATCCCCCCGTGGCGTTACAACGCCGTGCCGAGGAGCCGTTCCAAAGACGACGAACTCGAACAGCCGGAGCGCTTGAAGTGCCATGTCTCGCCCCTTGCCGTCCTGACGCACCCAGCAGTCGACGTAGTAGCGACCCGGCACGAGTGAGTTCTCCAGTCGGCCGCCGACCGCGATTTTCGCGCCGGGAGCCACGTGCACGTCCTCCTCGCCGCCCAGCTTCCGCGTTACTCCGAACACAACCACCCCGTCGACATTGACAACGTGCAACACGAAAATCGGCCCTTCTAGCGCTCGGCGCGCCTCGAACAGGATGTCGAGGACGATCGGGCTGCCCTGCTCGAGATTCTCGGTCGACTCCCCGGCTTCGGTCATCAGCCGAGCCCGTATCAGCCGGGCGTTGATATCGAGCACCACGGCCTTCTCGGCCTCCACGGCCGGACCTTCGAAGTTGAGCCGGTAGTACTGGATTGCCGTTTCCTCGGGGTCGCCGATGTGCTGGAGCTCGCCGTCCTGCAACAGCATCGCGCGATGACAGAGCGACTGGACGGTGCCCATATCGTGCGTGACAAGCACGATCGTCTTCCCGGCGTTGCGCTTCTCCTGGAAAACATCCATGCATTTCTGCGCAAACTCGGCGTCGCCGACGGCAAGCACCTCGTCGATCAGCATGATGTCGGCGTCCGCCTGGACCATCACGGCGAAAGCGAGCCGAACCAGCATCCCGGATGAGTAATTCTTGAGCTTGAGTTCGACGAACTCCCGAAGGCCTGCGAACTCGAGGACCGCGTCAAGCCGTCGGGCTGCCTGACGCCGGCTGAGACCCATCATCACGCCGTTCACCACGGTGTTCTCGCGCGCCGTGAGCTCAGGGTTTAGCCCGACGCCGAGTTCGATGAATGGCGCCACCCGCCCGGCCACGCGGATCCTGCCGGCGTCCGCACTGTAGATGCCAGCGAGGATCTTGAGCAGCGTGCTCTTGCCCGATCCGTTCCGCCCGACGATGCCGAAGAACTCGCCCTTGTGAACTTCAAAAGAGATCTGGCGGAGCGCACGGAGCTCGCGATATTGGATCCTCGTGAACGGGTGACTGACGCGCTCCTTGAGTGAGTCGACGCGGTGTTTGGGGACGCGGAAGGACTTTTGGAGTCCTCGAACCTCCATGACCACGGGTCCGCCCACGGGGCTGCGTCGGGTCGGCGGATGGATCGTCGCTTCTGGATCCTCGTCCACAGTGATCGGGCCGGACATGACCCCGGCAGTGTCGCACGGCCAGCGGTTGACCGACTGCCATCACCCCCGGCCCAGAGCCCGAATCTGGCGATCCCGGGCGCACCCGTTGCGTATACGGTTCGCCAATGAACGCTCCGAGCGCGACGCGAGCCAGGTCGGCGCGGCGCAGCGCGATGACGCCCCCCTCACCGCTCCCGTGACGCGTCTCCACGGGCCGCGGGAGGCTTTCCTCGTCGTGCTGCTGTGCGCCATCGGCAGCGCACTGCGCCTGCTGCTGGCTCGCCAGTCGCTTTTTGCCGATGAGCTGTCGACCTACTGGATCATCACAACCCACAGCGTGCCCGCACTGGGCCTGCCCTCCGTGCGGGGGCTCGGCGGGATCGTCTCGCTGGTGCACACCGACGCCGAGATCACACCGCCGTTGTATTTCTGTCTGGCCTGGGTGACGACGCAACTCGGCCACGCGCCGGAACTGGTCCGCGCCCCCTCCCTCGTGGCTGGCGTGGCGACGATTCCGCTCACCTATCTGCTCGGACAACGCACGATCGGCAGGCGACCGGCTCTTGTCGCCGCAGCCCTAACCACCCTGTCTCCGTTCATGATCTATTACTCAGCCGAAGCGCGCGCCTACTCGGTGTTGATGTTTCTAGTCGCGCTCTCCACGCTTGCGATGCTGCTTGCGATCGATACGCGCCGCGCTCGCTGGTGGGTGCTGTATGCGGTCGCCTCGTCGGCGGCCGTCTACACCCATTACACGAGCGTGTTCGCTCTCGCGGGCCAGTTGGGCTGGCTGCTGTGGGCGCACCGCGAAGCGCGGAGAGGGGCAATCTTGGCAAACCTGGGTGCGGCTGCCCTGTTCGCACCCTGGACCACCGGCTTCATCAACGACCTGAACTCACCAACCACGAAGATCTACGACCTGCTTTCGCCGTTTACCGTGCACGACGTGCGAGTTTCGCTCGAGCACTGGGCACTCGGCTATCCATATTCGTGGGCCGCACGGCTGAGCGCGTTGCCCGGCGCGACCGCCCTCGCGCTGATCGTGGCGGCTCTCCTGCTGGGAGGCGTAGGTCATGCGATCTCGCTGCGGCAATCGCCCCGCGGGAAACTGGCCGGCCGACTCGATCGTCGACTCGTGCTCGTGCTGGCGCTCGCGCTTTCCGTCCCGGTCGGCGAAGCGATCGTCAGCACCTTCAGCACGCATTTGTTCGGTGTGCGGAACCTGGCGGCGTCGTGGCCGGGATTCGTCCTCGGACTTGCGGCCCTGCTGACTGCCCCAGGCCCCCGCCTGCGCGCTGTCGCTGCTGCGCTCGGAATCGCGGCTTTCGCCCTGGGGGCCGCGCGGACCGTGGCTGATCGGCAGTACCAGCGACCGGATTACATAGCGGCAGCCCGCCTGATCGACCGGCAGGCGGGGCCGCGCGACGTCGTCATCGACACGACTGGCGCCCTCAGCCCGGGCCCGCTGACGGGGCTGGACGTCGCGTTGAAGCGCCCACACCGTCTGTTCCGCGCCGATGCGCCGCAGGAGCGCGACCATCCGTTCTCTTTCGTCGACCGGATCGTCGCGCCCTCGCAGGCGGTGAACAGCGCGCTTGCGGCGGCCAACGGCGGACGCGTGTTCGTCGTACAGGCGCATTTCGCGCGGAGAATCGTGGTTCTGGGCGGGAAGACCGAGGCCGCAAACATAAAGCTCCCGGTGCGCTATGAACTGGTCCAACGACGCTATTTCCCAGGCATCATCGGCACGCAACTCGACGTCTACGCACCCCGCTGAGGACGCTCACTTCGTCGCGAGCACCACGTTGTGGGCGCCGAGCCGGCTCGCGAGCCGCGAGCGTTCGACGGCGCGCTCGACGGTCGCGGCGGCGTGCAGCGCACCGCGGGGCACGAAGTCGGGGACCAAGCCGAGTTGCTGAGAGATCAGGACCTTCGCGCCGGCGGCGCGCAGTCCGCCGATCACCTCGTGCTCCGGAATCAGGCGCTCCTCGCCGGTGTCCTGCGGCACACGAGCCATCAAGTGCTTCCAATAGGGATTGCGCGGGTTGTGATCCCACACAAGGATCCGGCCGGCTGGTCGCGCGACTCGAACCATCTCGCCCAGCGTTACGCGAACGGCGTTCGGCTCGGCGATGTGGTGCATCACGGCCACGCAGAGCACGAGCTCGAAGGTCCCATCATTGAACGGCAGAGCTGTTCCCGTTGCATGCACCGCCTGGATCTGGGGCGTCGCGGCGCGCATGATCCCGAGCATGCCATCCGAGGAATCGACGCCCGTCATCTCGAAGCCGACTGCGGAAAGCCTGCCAGCAAGCACGCCGGTACCGCAGCCGACGTCGAGTCCGGTTCCCGCGGGGCAGTGCTCGACGACGAAAGCGGTCCGCTTACGCAGGTAATGCTCTACGACGTGGGCCGGGAGCGACTCGTCGTAGACCTCAGCGATCGAATCGAAGTGCGCGCTGGTCACACGCTCTCCTGCTCCGCTGCCGAGCGGGCGGCCACGAACGCGGGTGGGCGTGCGAGACGCCGTGGCGTTGCTCGTTTGAAGCGAGCGATCAGGCCCAGCATTCGCAGCCCTACCTCGATCGCTGCGAGCGGCTTGCCGGTGACTGACGAGACCCCGACGCGCGGCAGGTAGTTGACCGGCACTTCGACGAAACGTGCGCCCGAGACGATCGTCAGCAGCATGATCTCGGCGCCGGCGTGGTTTCCCCCCACCTCCATTTGCTTTGCGGCGTATTCGGCCATTTCCTTGCGCAGAACGCGGTAGGTGCATCCGACGTCGCTGAGATGACTCGTGTTAAAGAGCACCTCGATGATCTTCGCCACCGCCCAGTTGCCCCAGCGCAGAAACCAGGCCATGTTCGCCTCCGCCCATATCAGCTCTCGCGTCGTCCGTGTTCCAAACACGACGTCGCACTCATTGCTGTAGACGAGCAGCTTGAGTATGTCCTCGGGCAGGAACGTGCCGTCAGGCTCAGCGAGCACGACGAGATCGCCAGAAGCCTCGAGTAGGCCGCGCCGCGTGGCGTGTCCGTAGCCCTGACGGGTCTCACGCACGATGCGCGCAGAAGTCTCGGCGACCTCCTCCCGCGTGCCGTCCTGGGCGTTGTTGTCAACGACGAGCACCTCGTCCACCAGCCCCGTCGCGAAAAAGCCGTTGATTACCTCTCTAATGGAGTCGCGCTCGGCATAGGTCATCAGTACGACGGACACGGTCTTGCCGTTCCACATCGGCTTCCTCCACAGCAGCTGGCACGCGGGCGTGGACTCTAGCGGTAACTCAGCGGGCGCCCCGCCGGGGCCGGTAGGTCAAAATATCGGTCGGAAACTGACCTGCGAAATGCTTGCGTCCGGTCACCTGGAAGCCCGCGCGCTGCATGTAGCTCAGGTCGATGTGGGGCGCGACCTCCCGGTCGAGTACGACGTAGGCGCTTCCGCCGCGTGGGATCCTGCCGAGGACGGACGGAGAGGGTGGCAGAGCCAGATGTGGGTGTAGGTAGACAGCGATCGAGCCGGGCGCCGCAAACGAAACGTAGATGATCGCGTCCCGACTGCCTAGGTTCTTGTCCAGATAGGCCGCCATCTCGCGGAAGGGGGCCCGGCGGTAGGCGGCGTCCAAGCTACGGACCGTGCCGAACAGGAGAACCGCTAACACGACGCCGCCGAGAAGGGCCGTCACACGGGCGGAGTTCAGCGAAAGAATCGCCGCGAGCAGCAGCGCGGCGGCAGGCAGCGAGGCGAGCAGCCCGCGCGGAAGGAACAGGTCGGTGCTGAGCAGGCTGTAGAGGAGCAGCCCAACCGGAGTCGCGACAGCGAGCGCCGCAATCAGCACCGACCGCGGGCACAACCGGATGCTCGACGCACGCCAACGGCGAGTGCCGCCCGCGAGGCCCACGAGCAGGCAGATACCAATCGCGATCAGAGCGGGCGCACCAGGGACCGCCCCCAGCGGGGCAGACGGATGGGCCACGAGAGCGCGGCTGATGTCGGCGAGCACCGTGTGCACGCCAAGCGGATGGAGTGCTCCGATCACAGCCAACTCCTTGCCCCTGACGTGAGGAAGCCATGGCGCATACAGCAGGGCCACCAGGGCGTTTGCACCAAGCAGTTGGCTGATCCGCTCGCGGCACATCCAAACGGACCACACGGCCTGAACGACCAGCACGAAGATGCTTGTGTAATGCGAGTACGCGGCGGCAGCGGACGCCAGTGCGTAGACCAACCACCACCGCGACGAGCGTGTCTCGACCGCGCGCAGCAGCGCCAGTGTCGAGATCACGACGAAGAACACCATCGTGGCGTAGGGACGCGCTTCGGTGCCGTAGAACACGGCCGTGGGACTCAGAGCGAGGACCCCGGCCCCGATCAGGGCAGCGCGGCGCCCGACGCTTTCGCGGCCCAACAGATAGACGAGCGGCACGGTTGCTGTGCTGAACACAAGCGACGGTAGGCGGATCCATACTGCCGGATCGCCGAGCTGCGCCGATAGCCACGCGAGCAGGAAATACAGCGGCGGCGAATTCTCACCCCCCGTGTGCACGGTGCTGACCACCGAGCCGAAGCTACGATCGTGCACGTCGGTGAAGGTGAACACTTCGTCTCCGACGAGGCTCTGGCGGAGTTGGATCACGCGTAAACCAAAGGCGGCGCCTGTGAGTATCAGCAGCAGTGCGACTGCGCGCGCGGACGCTGGCTCGCGCGACGCGGGCGGGGTTCCGGCCGCGCTATCCCCATTCGCCACGCGCCGAAGATACCAATCGTCCATGCCTGCGCGGGGGTCAAGGGGCCGATCGCGCGGTGCGGCGTGCGGGCGGCGGCCAATACACTGGCGCCCGATGAAAAACGAGCGCATTCCGCGCCAGAACTCTGGTTCGGGGCGCCGATGATCGCCTTCGGATCCGCCATCACCAAGCCCGACGTGTACCGCTCGTGCGCGGAACCGGGCATCCGCCTGGTAGCCGAAAGCGACTCGGAGGTGTTGGCCTTCCCCGCAGTGGGGTCGATCTTCGAAAGCTACAACGCCCTGCTCGACGCCGCGGCCGAGCTGCCCAACCTGGAAGCGTTCGTGCTTCTCCACCAGGACACCGAGTTGGTGGACGCGGACTTCTGCCAAGAGGTTCGTCGCGCCCTGAGCGACCCGGATGTCGGCGTGGTTGGATGCGCCGGAGCGATCGGCGTTCGCAGCATCGCCTGGTGGGAAGGCTCGGCCGCCTGCGCATCCTTCACCGTCCGCTACGACGAGCACGGCGGCGGCGACTTGCCGGCATTCTCTTGGGACTGGGCGGAGGCACCCGCCTATGCACGCACGGGTGAGGTCGAGACGCTCGATGGGTTCCTACTTGCGTTGTCCCCCTGGGCTGTGCGGAACGTGCGCTTTGATGAGTCGCTCGGACAACTTCACGGCTACGACCTGGACTTCTGTCTCCAGGTGCGAGAGGCCGGACGCAAGGCGGTGACGGCCGACTTTCGCGCCGTCCACAATCGCGCGTTGGAGTTGGTAAACGACTCCGAGTACTGGATCGCCGCCCACATCCTCGTAGCCGAGAAATGGGACGGGCGCATGCCCGGCATAGGCACTGGAGTTGGAACCTGGCAGGAGCGCGCGCGGCGTGCCGAAGCCGAGCGCGATGCCGCGCATCTCGTTCACTATGCGAACGCGCTGCGGCAGGATGCTCGGGTATTGGAGCTCGAGCGCGCGCTTGCTCTCACCACGAGCAGCATTTCCTGGCGAATCACGGTCCCGCTGCGGTGGCTCAGGCGCTCGCAGCCTGTGTGGCGACGCGCTCGCCACCGGTCAGATGTGGATCGGAAGCGGGCCGAGGACTGCGCGGCCGGCGCGCCGCCCGACCCACCGCGGAGCTGGCTCCGGCGTCTGTTCAGCGGCACGACACTGGAGCCCCCGCAATGATCGCTTTCGGTGTCGCGATTGCAGAATCGGAGCCATATCGCCTGTATGCCGAGCCGGGCATCCGGCTGGCGGCCGAGCCTGACTCTGCGATCTTTCCCTATGCGGCGGTCGGGACAATATGTCGTAGCTACAACCTGTTGCTCGACGCGGCGGCTGCGCAGGAGGGCCTCGAGGCGCTCGTCATCGTGCACCCGTATGCCGAGATTCGCGACCCCGAGTTCTGCGCGAAGCTACGCGAGGCGCTTCGCGATCGGAGCGTGGCGATCATCGGAGCCGTGGGTGCGACCGGAGTCAGGAGTATTGCGTGGTGGGAAGGCGCGGTTTACTCAGGGCGCGTTCGCCATCGATACCAGGAGCACGGCGGCGGCGAGACGGCCGCCTACGCCTGGACCGAGCCCGGGTCGGCGCCGCGCGAGGTCGAGGCGTTGGACGGGTACCTGCTTGTGCTCTCTCCCTGGGCTGTGAGCAATCTCCGCTTCGACGAGTCGCTTACGCTCGGTCAGGGCTACGAGCTCGACATCTGTCTGCAGGCTCGCGGAGCTGGTCGCAAGGTAGTGGTAGCGGACCTTCACATTGTCCATCATCGCGAGCTCGAACTGGTCGGCGACCTCGATATCTGGGTCGAGGCCCACATCCGAATGGCTGAGAAGTGGAACGACGAGATCGGACGGTCAGGCAAGGGTGTCAACTGGAAGCAGCGGGCGCGACGCGCCGAAGCCGAACGGGAGGCCGCCCGCGCAACGGCGATGTCCACCGCCCTTGCCTCCGACGCTCGCGTGCTCGACCTCGAGCGTGCCCTTGCCGATCGAACGGAGACGCTGTCCTGGCGCATAACCGCGCCGCTGCGCAAGCTCAACCGGCGTCTCACCGACGCGGTTCGCGGCGTGCGCCAGCGAGAGCGCTCGCCCTAGTCGCCCAGCACGCGGCGAATCTGCTGTTTGGACACGACAACGTGCTCCTTGGCGATGCCGGCACGCTCGCGCAGAGCTGACAGGCGCTCGGCCACACCGAACGCGCTCGAGTCGAGCAGCCGTCTGAGCAGGAACTCCTGGCGCGCGAGGCGCTCCTGAAGCTTCCAGATCTCCGCGCGGCGAGTCTCACCCTCCGCGAGGTGATGGACGCGATTGGCCTCCAACCTCACCAGCATCGCGTTACGGTCCCAGGGACGGAGGATCTCGGCCAGCTCACCAGCCCAGGACGCGTGCTGGTTCCACACGGCCCCAAAGCCAAAGAAGGCCGGGACAACGACCAGCCGCAGATCCTCGTGCGCAGCTACGAAGTCCTCGACTGCGGTGAGCACGCCGTTGTGCTCTCCACCCTCGGTGGCAGCCGACCGCGGGTATGGCAGCCCTCCGCCCGGACGCAGACCACCCTCCTCGGGTAAAATGCCGCCCCTGCTGCCGGCCAGCGGCTGGCGGAAACTCGCAGGAACCTTGTCCACATCGAAGTAGTCATCGCGACGGGCGTGAGGCCATGACACGTCGTGAAATAGCAGCAGCGGCAGGTTAGACCCGGGCGCGCGGGCCTCGATCATTCGCAGCTCCTCGCGCACTGTGTAGTAGTTGTGGTCGCCGTCGATAATCACGACATCCGGCAGTTCGATGTGAGGCAGCGCCTCGAGGCTCGTCTCGCGGATCAGGTCGAGCTCTGGGTGCTCGTCGGCAAGCTCGACGAGCTGTTTTTGCGGCGCGGGATCAATTGCTCCAACGTGGGCGTCCGACTCGACAGCCCAGGCCACCAGCAAACGCGTGAGGTCACCTGCAAAGGCCCCCACCTCGATCACCGAGCGAGCTCCGGTGGCGTTGAGACAGGGGAGCAGTATCTCCGCGAAATGGGCCATTGACGTGCCCCAGCGGCTCGGATCGTTGGCGTACGGATCGAGGTGCAAGTCGGTGCCGGTCACAGGGCCGGGCAGTCTAGATCATCGACGGTGGAGCTCAGCCGCGCCGTACGAGCTCGGCGACGACCAACCCCCCCTGTTTTTGCAGAGGCCTCAACCGGAACCGTTTACCGATCTGCTGCAGGATCCAACTCTCCAGCGGATTGACGAGAGGCGCAGGGTTGACCAGGGGGTCGATCGACGGGTTCGCGGCGAACATGGCGAGCTGGGCGATGGCCGTCGGCTCGGTCAACGCCCGCTCACCGGGACGGAGCTTTGCGATCGCCCGGCGCAGCCCGGGAAGTTGCTCTGAGGACACGAAACTGTCAGCAATCGGATCACCAACTGGAAGGCGGTTGGATCGCCCGCTTCGCATCATCGTTTCGATCCCGAGGTCCGTCGAGACCGGCAGTAGCACGAGCACACGCCGTTGTCCGGGAAGGAAGCGTGCCAGCAGTTGTTCACCCGATGTAGACCTCGGGTCGATCGGCGGAGGGTGCCAGAGGCGGTGGAGCGCGGCCTGCAAGCCGCCGCCGGGATAGGCATGGGCGAGGGCTGTGCGCCCGAAGCGGTGCTCAGCCGACGGCCACGCCGCCGCGGCCACCAACACAGCGGTCGAGAGAGCGAAGGCGAGACCACGCCGACGGACGTTCAGGGAAACCGAACGCGAGCGCAGGAGCATGCTCAACCAGAGCGCTCCCATCACCACCGCCGGCAACGTCACATACGGCAGTAGATACGTCGAAGACCGGTTGTCTGTATAGCTGAACAGCGCGATGCAATAAGCGGTCACACCCGCAAGGGCGATCAGGACCGTTCGATTCCGCTGCGCAAGAGGTGGACTGCGCCAGACCAGCAGCACGATCGCGGCAGCGGACGCTAGATACGCTGCTCCGATCACGAGGGCCGGCGACCACCGCTCAAAGCCGTACGTAACCATGCCTGCCTTACCTCCGAGCAGGAAAGCCTGCACATAGGCGGTGTACTGCCCCCAGTGCGGCAGCTCGCCGGTCGCGACCAGGGTCGCGCCCGCCAGTACCGAGTGAGCGAGGACGCACGCGCCGAGCGCCATCACAACACGCCTGAGGAACCAGCGCCGCGAGCCCCCGTCCGGCAACAGAAGAGCCTGCACTACCGTCATCGCGGCGAACGTGATCGCCGTGTAGGCGAAGGCCTCGAGCGCCCAGATTGCAGAAACGGCCACGACCGCCAGCGCCGCGACGCGAGCAACGCTCCGGAGCCGCGAAAAACGAGCCTCGCAAACCGTGGCAAGAATCAGCGCCATCGGGAGCCCAAATCTGAGCGGACCCTGTTGAGGAAGCGCCCCCACCGGATACTGGAAGTTGTAGACCAGGCCGACGACTGCGACGGCGACCGCCGATCCGGCGAGCATGCGCCCCACGCCGGCCACGCGCAGCACTCCGTACGCCGCGCCGTAGAAGAGCGCGGTAAGGATCCCGTCAAGTGCAGCGTAGGTGCCGTAGCCGATCGGCGCCAGCCGAAACCAACTCGTCAGGAAGTAGATCGAGCCGACGCCGTATTGCGACACGGGATCGTTCACCAGCAGTGCCCCGCCGCCAAGCAGTTGATTGGCCGGGCCGAGCAGGAAGTCGTGATGAAATTCGATGATGCCAGGCGGCTCGAACGCGTTCGGAATCGCTCCGGAGGTCGTGAAAACGACGATGTCTGGAACGGCCAACAACACAACGATCAGGATCGCTACGTCCGTGGCCACAGCGAACGGCGGAGATAGACGCGGGAACGCGCGGCGGCCAAACAGCATCACGACCGCGACGACCGCCACGGTACCGATCGCGATCACCGGAACACTCACTGCAGTCAGGCGAGTCACGCAGAGGAGCAGCAAGAACACGAAAACGCAGCCGAGCGCATAGACCGGGAACGCGGTGTCGGCGAGTTTCAGCAGCCACGGCCATGGGTGCCCGCGCGCCGCGCGAGCGAGCGTCGTGCCTGCAGCAGCCCCCCAAATCACCATCGCGCCGAGCAGAGCGGACAATCCATCGCCCCACGGGAGGTGGGCCGAAAGCCTCGCGGCAACGAGAACGCCTGCCAGCGTCGCGATCAAGACGCCGGCGAGGCGGGGCACGGCAGGCGCCGACGGACCCGCAGCGATCGCGTCGATCACGCGCGGAGCAAAAAGTAGCGCGAGCGGCAGGATCACCGCGAACGTCGCAGCGTAAAGCGCGGTCTTCGCGCCCTGGCTCTGCTGGTTCGCCGCGAAGCCCGCAAGGCCCGACGTGTCTGCGTTGAGCGCGTTCAGGACGCCATGTCCCGCCGGCGGGTTTGGGTGCACCACGAGCAGAAGGACAGAGATGGCGACACCGCTGCACCAGATCGCTGCGCATCCGGTGATCGTGATCATCGCCGCGAGCAACGCTCCATCGCCCACCTCCGAGGGCGCGGCAATGGGCTCGCCGGTGCCTGCGCCAGTTGGTCTCGAATTGCGCATGCTCAGGGTTGTCGGGAGCAACCAAGATTCCGGTTGCCCCCGAGGCGCCGATCCTACGGCCTCGCCCGAGCAACCGCGCCCATCCGCCGTGAAGACCGGCCAGCTACCGGCATGCTCGAGCCATCGCTCTCCACGAGCGGTAGCCTCGGTCGCGACGGGGCCGCTGGTAGATTCGCCGCGATGGAATCACCTCCTGCCCGCGCCGCGAGTGCATCATCGTCGGTCACGGATCGGAGAAAGATCATCGTCGTGATGCCCGCCAGACAGGCGGCCGCCACTCTGGCCCGGACCTTTGCCGGCATTCCGAAAGATGCCGTGGACGAGGTGATCCTGGTAGATGATTTCTCGACCGATGAGACCGTCCGGCTCGCTCGTGAACTGCCGCTTCATCTCGTCTGGCATCCGCATCAGGTCGGCTATGGCGGCAACCAGAAGACCTGTTATATGGAGGCCCTCCAGCGCGGAGCTGACGTCGTGGTGATGCTGCATCCCGACGGGCAGTACGAGTCCGAACTGGTGCCGGACATGGTGGCCCCAATTCTCGCGGGCGACGCCGACATGGTCCTTGGTTCGCGCCTGCTACTCCCTGGTGCCGCGCTCGCGGCCGGTATGCCGCGGTGGAAGTTCTTCGCCAATCGCTTCTTGACCACGATCGAGAACCGCATTATGGGCACGCACCTATCGGAAGCCCACACGGGCTATCGCGCCTACTCACGCGAGCTCTTGCTGACCGTCCCGTTCCTGCGTAACTCGCTGGACTTCGCCTTTGACTCAGAGCTCCTCATGCAGGCGTCGCATTTTGGCTTTCGAATCAAGGAAATCCCCGCGCGCTGCCGCTACTACGAGGAGGCTTCCTCAGTCTCCTTCAAGCCCGGGTCGATCTACGGCCTGAAGACACTGTGGGCGTGCTTCCGCCTGCTGCTGCACCGCTGGGGAGTGCTGGACTCGCCCAAATTCGGCTCCTGAGGCGGGCTGCCTAGACCGGCTTGCGTGCGAACGCCCAAACCTGCACAGGGATGTCCGCTTCATTGCGCAGGGAGTGCCAGCGGCGGTAGGCCGGCCAGTGGTCGAGGTTGCCGGCGACGCAGCTGCGATTACCCCACGAGCCGACCTCGTCCACCTCGAGGCCCGCGCGCTCGAGCAGCGTGCGCAAGCCGCGCGGGGTGAAGCGCCAGTAGTCCCGCATGCCGTACGCCGGGAGCTCGTGCACCCTGATCAGAAAGGGCGTGGAGACGATCACGTGGCCGCCGGGGGTGCAGAGGCCCCGCAGGTTCTCCACCGCAGCCCAGGGGTCCACGACGTGCTCGATCACCTGCTCACAGATCACCACGTCGAACTGGCTGCGGCCGGTGAGCGGCGCGCAGAGATCGAAGTCCGGGTAGTTGAGGCTGGCAAACCGTTTCCACGGCTTCGCGGCGTGATCGGCGCCGCTGATCTCGGCCGCCGACAGCTCGGATGGGCCGAGCTGCTCGATGTAGCGGTTGACGGCCGCGATCAGCGCCACGCGCTGCCACTGCTGCACGCCGGAGGTCGCCTCGGGCAGTATCAGCCTGTCGCGGACGCCACGGAGGGCCCGGGACAAGCGAGCGCCTCGCGGGCTCAGAACGTCCCCCGCCATGTTTCAGGTATGCGCTCCACCTTGATTTCGAAGTCCTCGAAGCAGCTGTCCTCGTAGAACCAGCGCTCGAACTGCGCCTCGTCGACGATCCGGTTGTGCAGCGCCCAGCCTTCGCGCTCGTCGTGGGGCGCCCACGCTCGCCGCGCACGAGTGCGGTGACGCTCGAGGCAAATGCCGTAGTCCATCCGGTGCAGGTGAATCAGCCGCAGATCGGGATCGGGGTTGAAATGGAAGTCTGCGCGGCCGTGAAAGCCCGCTCGCCAAGTCATTGGCACAGTAGCGAGCGCGGCCTTGTCGTAGGCGCCATTGAAGAACCAATGCTGACGCTGCTCGAGGATCGGGCGATCGACACGAAGCGGCGGCTCGCTGTCCTTCATGTGCAGCAGCTCATAACCAAGACAGTTGACCCAATCCTCGTCGAAGCGATCGAGATACTCTCCGAGCGTGCCGGAGCTGGGCGCCGGCACGATGATCTCGTCGACATCGCTCACGACGACGACGTCGTAGCGACCGAGCAACTCGTGCTGAAGCGCCTCAATCGTGCGCACCATCCAGGTGTGATCGACTCGGTCGTGCTCGACGGGGATGCGGACAAAGCCTCCCGTCGAGGTGGAGCCGTCGGTCGTCTCATTGTCGAGCACGTAGATGTCGCCCGGGTCAAAGAAGCGCGAGTAGTAGCGCAGCCAGATCCCCAGAAAGACCGACTCGTTGTGGACCATCGTGATAATCGCCCGAGTCCTGGGGCGCTTGAATCCAGCCCTCGAGGCGTAGTGCTCTCGCCGCTCGCGTCGAGCTTTCTCGAACCAAGGTGCCATCAGGTGACCCGGGCTGTCCCAGCGCTCGAGGACTAAGTCTCGCGTGGGGATCTCCGAACTCGCTCCCGCATGCGCGGCGACGTCCACCGCCCGCCGGGTGTCAGTTCGATGACCACATGCGTCGCGTGTTTGATCGCTGGTCGCAGTCAAGCAACGATCCGGAGCAAGGCCGCGTGCCGACCGGATCCTAGACGGCAATCGGCGCGTAGTCGGCCGGGAAGCCCGAGCCGCCGAAGAACCAGTTCTCAATCGCGTACCGCGGGTTGGGCATCGACGGATCGGATCCGGTCTGGTGCAGGAATCGCTCGTCGAAGAACAGCGCGTCGCCGGGCTCGAAAATCGGCCTGATGATCGGCCGGTCCCCCGCCGCCTCCGCTGCCTTGACGTTGGAGACCTGATAGTCGAGCATTGCCTCGTCGGTTTGCGTGACGGCGAAGTGCTCGAGTCGCCGTGGGACGACGTCGAGCCCCGGGGCGAGATCGCCGCAGCGCGACAGCGAGAGCCATAGGTTCAGCGCCCGCACCTCGCCCATGAACTTGCCGTCTTGATGCCACGCGCCTCCAATGGAGGGCTCTGCCTTGCGCAGAGTCGTCTTGTGCGCCGAGATCAGGGCCGGCTCCCCTAGGTACTCGCTCACGATGCGCGACAAGCCGGCCCCGCGAAACAGCTCGAACATCTCGAACGACAGCATCGGCGAGTCAGCCGCGAGAACTCCACCGCCCTGCTTGATCCAGGGACGCGAATCCACGTCTCCGAAGCGCGCGTCGGGCTTGAACTCCTCGTAATAGCCCTCGGCCGCCGTGCCGCCATCGTCCTGCAGATCGCGCTCGCCGAAGGAGCGGTCGATCTGCGCTGCGAAACGCAGCGCCCGATCGCGATCGACAAGGCCGCGCACGAGCAGGCAGCCATCACGCAGGATTCCGGCGCGGAGCAGCGCCGGAGTGAGATCGCTGCGCGCGATGTCGGGCAGTCCGGGAACCTCGGGGAGCCTGGCGTAATCCGGCGCCGGATACTTGGGGTCGCTCGGGGCCGAGTCGAGCAGCCGGATCCCTGCGAGGTGGCGCAAGCCAAGCAGCCGCCGTTCAGTGACGGGGTCGCGTGCGGAGCGCGTCGACTCGCTCAGTGCCTCAATTTCTGCGAGCAGCGCCTCGGTGTCGCCGACGAACTCGACCGCTGCACCCTCGGGTCGCTCGGCGACCGCCGCTCCGCCTGCATCCCTGCGTTTGAACAGTCTCATATCGACCCGACCTTACCACGGGTGTGGGTCACTTCCGGCCCTCCACCGTCCGCGCCGGGGCACCCACAACGGTCGCTCCCGCGGGCACATCATCGACCACCACGGCGTTCGCTCCGACCTGCGCTCCGGCGCCGATCTGGACCGCGCCGATCACCTTCGCGCCGGTGCCGATGTGCGCCCCCGCATGAATCGTCGCTCCCCTGACGTCGCCGCCGCGCAGACCGATCGTTACCCACGGGGCGATCACCGCGCCGGAATGGATCTCGACCAAGCCATCAACGACGATCTGCCCATGGATGATGTACACGCCGGGGTGCATGACAACCGGATCGCCAATCGAGACCTGCGCCGTGACGATCGCAAGGCGGTGCGCGATGCGGGGCAGCACGGGCACACCGAGCGCCTGAAGGCGGGCCTTCAACCGGTAGAGCGCTTGGGCGAGAAATGCGTCGCTGACCCACGTCAAGCGGAGGATCTGCAGCACAAGGTCGAGGCGCGAGCGAAACTCGTGGCGCTCGCCGCGGTAGCGCGCCGTTACGCGCGCGTCCGCGGCCAGCGCCTCGCCCAGACGCGGATGGCGGGCGCGGATCTCGCGCCACACAGCGGCGCGCAGGTCCTCCGCGTCCCCCTCGCTCACGCCATGCTCTCCGTCGCTCACGCCATGCTCTCCGCGACCCGAACCCGCCCCACGGCTCGGGCCCTCAGACCCAGCGTCAGCACGGCTGCGGCCGAGACCACCTGTAGCCCGAGTACGACGGCGGCGAACGTGACCAAGCTGAAGCTGCCGGCGCTCAGCAGGAACGGCTCGACGAGCGCCACGGCGCCCAGCGCCCACAGGAACGAGACGTTTCCAAGCGCCAGCATGTACTGCACCGTGAGGTAGGAGACCGCAAGCAGCGTCATCGCGCCGCCGAGCAGGATCAGCGCGCCCGAAGCCTGCGTCGCCTTCGCGCCAAACGCGACGCTGAGCAGCAGGTGCGGAACCGTTGCGAAGATCAACAGCGCCGGGGCGGCGATCACCGCCAGGACCGCCAGCGCCCGCATCAACACGGGGCGCGGGTCGAGCCCCGCCTGCGCGCGGCGGGTGGCCTCAGGAAGCAGGTGCAGCCCAACACCGATCGCGACCCAGACCACGGCCTTCGCCGCGACCGCCGCCGCCGCGTAGGACCCCGCGCGGTTGCCGTGCCATTGGTGACGGACGACAATTACGTCCACGTTCTGCAGCAGCGCAAGCAGTGTCAGCCCGAAGATCGGCCCCCAGCCGCCGACCACCAGCCCGCGCAGCGTGCTGACGGCAGCCGCAGGCAGCACACCGGCACCCACCGGGAGGCGATCGGAGCCGATCCGCCCCCGCAGCACGCGAGCCAGCCCCAGAGAAACAGCTATCAGCGATAGCGGAGTCGCGATGAAGACGCCCGTCACCCCCGTGCCGGCTGCCACCAGGATCAGCGCGCCAACCAGACGCGCCACGGCTTCAGCGATGATCGAGAGGCCGACGGGTTTGTAGGCATGAAGGCCCTGGAGGATTCCTCGCTGAAGCGACAGCAGCAGCCAGAGCGTCCCAGTCGCCGGCAGCGCCGCAGCTCCCCAGGAGTGGTCGGGAACACCGATCAGCGACGCCAGTGGTACGCGCAGCAAAGCGCCCGCCACCAGGGCAACAACAGTCGCGACGATCAGCGAGCGCACCCAGGAGCGGACCGAGCGTCCCATCTCCCCAAGGTCGCCCAGCCTTCCGCGTGCGACCTCGCGCGCCGCCGCTACCTGGATCGCCTGGCCGCCCACGAGCATGATCAGGAAGGCCGAGACGAGCGCCGCGAGCGAGCCGTAGTTGTTGAGCCCCAGCAGCCGCGTGAAGACGATCGTGAACGCCAGCTGCACCGCATTGTTGATCAGCGTCGCCAGCGCCAGCCCGCCCGCCTTCGCAGTATCGGACTCGCGCAGCCGCCGCCGCACCTTTGCAGCAGCGTCAGAGGCCAGGATAAGGATCTGCACAAGACTGACGGTAGCGGAGCAAGCTGCGTGTAGAATGACCACGATGAGACGCCAACTCCCAATCATGATCACTCTGCTCGCACTTGCCGTGCCGGCATCCTCCTTCGCCGGTGCAGCCGACCAGCAGTACAAGGACCCCTGCGCAAACGGTGCCTGCTCGCACAAGAAGGCCCGTCACCACAAGAAGAAGAAGCATCACGCCAAGAAGCACGCCAGGCACCACGCGCGCAAGCACCACTAGTCCGCGCGGGCGTCGCGCAACGCCTTCAGCTGCTCCCGCTCGCGACGGAAGTCGCGACGCAGGATCACCCGCGCACCTGCGCGCGTGACGAATGTGAGCGCTTGGGCCGCGTCGTCCCACGCCAGCGCGCTCGGGCCCAGATAAGCCCCGATAACCGCGCGCCGGCGTCGAGCCAGCAGCTCGTGCGGTTCGCCGCCGTAGGCGCGAAGCGTGGAGTGTCCGCCGCCGTGGTGCAGCTCCACGCGCGGGTCCAGCAGCGTCGCGATCCCCGCTGCGCGCGCGCGCAGGCAAAGCTCAAGATCTTCGTAGAACATGAAGGTCTGCGGATCGAACGGACCGAGGCGCCGCAGCGTGCTGGTGCGGGAGACGATTGCCGCCGCAATCGCCCAACCGACTTCGCGCAGCGCAGGCGAGCGCCAC
Organism: Solirubrobacteraceae bacterium; assembly: GCA_050997675.1. GTDB lineage: Bacteria > Actinomycetota > Thermoleophilia > Solirubrobacterales > Solirubrobacteraceae > Palsa-513. The sequence goes on along the minus strand of JBPCQX010000027.1, from coordinate 5,661 downwards.
GGCTCGGCGTCCAGGCGCAGGCGACGCGGTAGCAGCGTCGCCGGGAGCAGCGCCGGCAGCAGCGCCCAAGGGCGTCCCGGCAGCGGATGGGCGCCGCGCTGCGGGGAGCCGTCGTCATTCAGCAGGCGGGGCACGAGCAACACCTCGCGCGCTTGAGCCTGCGCCGCCAGCCGTGTCAGCCCATCGTCGAGCAGTTCGATGTCCGGGTTCAGCAGCGCGCAGACCGGGGCCGTCACGCGCTCCAGGCCCGAGTTGTTCGCCGCGCCGTAGCCGACGTTGCGCTGCAGCCCCACCACCTCCGCCCCCCATTCGCGCGCAATCCGAACGCCGTGGTCCGCCGAGTCGTTGTCCACGACTACGACATGGGGCCGCGACCCGAGGCAGCGCTCGATCGAGGCGAGCAGCACCGCGAGCTCCGCCGCGGAGTCGTGGATCACGACTACGATCGCCATCTCGCCGCTGCTGCTCACAGCGCCGCCGCGAGCTCCATCGCCGCATGAGCGCGCTCGGCGCACCGCTCCCAGGTGAGCCGCGCCACAGCGGCGCGGCCGCGCGCGACGATGCGCTCGCGCAGGTCGGCGTCCGCCGCGATCCGCAGCAGCGCGTCCGCGAGCGCCTGCTGATCGCCCAGCGGGAAGCGCAGCGCCGCCTCGCCGACCGTCTCGCCGTAAACCGGCAGGTCGCTCAGCACCGGAGGGATGCCCCGCGCAAGCGCCTCAAGCGCAGTGAAGCCGAACCCTTCGAGCAGGGAGGGGTTGACGAGCGCGAGGGCATCCGCGTAGAGCGTCTCGAGCTGCGCGGCGGAAACGCGTCCCAACACGCTCACACCCGGCGCCGCCAGACGAGCAGCGAGGCGCCCCTGGCCCGCGAACACCAGCGTGGCCTCTAGCCCACGAGCCCGCGCGTCGACAAAAGCCCGCACCAGCAGGTCAGGCGCCTTGCGCGGCTCCAGCGCGCCGACCGCGAGCAGGTACGGCCGAGGCAGCGGTTGATCAAGCGGCGCGCCGCGGCCAGGGGCGCTGACCCCCGGGGAGGCGAGCTCGACCCGCTCAGGCGCGATTCCCCAGTGCTCGGTGACCTCACTGCGCGTGGCCTCCGAGACGGCAAGGATCCGCGCCGCGCGGCAAGCGAGCGCTCGTGGCCTGGCCAGACGGTGCCACAGGCGCTCGTACGGCGTGAAATCCTGCGGGCGCAGCTCGAAGGAAAGGTCGTGGACCGTGAGCACCAGCGGCGTTGCCGCGGAAAGCGCGAACGGCGCAGGCGCAGGGGCCCAGAGGATGTCGATCGGGGGGCCGCCGATCATGCAATCGATGCGAGGCCTCGCGCCCAACGCCGCCGCGCCGAACAGCAGCCGGCTCGCCATCGGGTAGGCGACGAGCTCGACGCCCGGCGGGACCGGCGCCCCTGCAGGCGCAAACGCGACCCATTCGTCGCGGGAGTAGCGGGCGGCGAGCGCCGCCAACAGGGCGCTCGTATAGTGCGCCACTCCGCGGCCCGCCGCGAGGTGCCGTGCATCGACGCCGACCCTCACCTCCGATCGTCCTCAACGCCCGCGCGGCCAGCCGGCCCGAGCTCGGCGGCGTCGAGCGTTACGCACGCGAGGTCATCAGTCGCCTCGCCGCGCTCGGGCCGCCCTACCGGGCCGCCGCCCCCCCAGGCGCTCTGGTGCACCGCGCCGGACACGCCTGGGAGCAGCTCGTGCTCCCCGCGCGCGCAGCGCAGATGCAAGCCGGCGTGATCTACTCGCCAGCCAATCTTGCGCCGGTCGTCTGGCCGCGCAATGTCGTCGTCATCCACGACGCCGCGCCGCTGCGCGATCCGAGCTGGTACTCGCCGAGTTATGTCGCATGGCAGCGTCTCGTGCTGCCGCAGATCGCACGTCGGGCGGCTCATGTGGTGACCGTATCCGAGTTCTCCAGGCAGGAGATCGTCGAGCTGCTTGGCGTGCCCGCAGAGCGGGTCGCAGTGATCGGCGGCGGTGTGTCGAGTGCCTTCCGGCCGCGTCAGGAGGCCGGCGCGGTCTCCCGTCCGCCCTACGTGCTCTGCGTGGCCAGCGCGACCGCACGCAAGAACCTGCGCGCGCTCGAGGCGGCAGCCGAGCGCCTGAGCGCTCGCGGGATCGAGCTCGTGGTCGCGGGCGGCGGGCGGCCACAGTTCGTTGCGGAGCGAGCGAGCGCCGGCGTGAGGCTGCTTGGAGCCGTGCCTGACGTTGAGCTGCCTGCGCTGTACGCCGGAGCGCGCGCGTTTGTGCTGCCCTCGCTGTATGAGGGCTTCGGCCTCCCCTGCCTCGAGGCGATGGCCTGCGGCACCCCCGTCGTCGCAGCGCGGCGCGGGGCGCTGCCGGAGATCCTCGGCGATGCCGCGGTGCTAGCGGACCCGCTCGACGAGCGCGCCTTCGCCGACGCGCTCGATGCCGTGGTGATGGATGGTGCCCTGCGCGATCGCCTGCGCGCCGCGGGCCTCGCCCGTGCCGCTCGATACACATGGGAGCGCACCGCAGAGCTGACCGATGAGCTGCTCAGGGGCGCCCTGGCAGGGTCGTGAGCAAGCGCGCTCAGCGAGCGCAGCGCCGCGCCGAGCTCAGCTTGCGGCAACCCTCGAGCTTCAGCGCCGCCGCGGTGTATGCGGCCTGCGCCGGCTTGGCCGCATAGCCGCCCGGCCCGTAGGAGCGCAACCCAACGTAGTTGAACGGATCGCTGTCGCCGGCGTCGCTGCTCACCCACGAGTACCAATAGAGGCCCCCGATCCCAAGCTTCTTTCGGTGTGCGGCGAGCGTCGCCAGGGAGTCCGTCACTCTCTGTGCCTGTCCGTCCTGCGTGACCTCGTAGTCGCGCGCGTTGGGCGGCGCAATCATCCCCAGCGACGATGGCCAGCTCAGCTCCGTGAGATAAATCGGCAACCGGTGATCGCCGTATTGGTTCATCACTGCGCGGTTGCGCTGCACGACGTAGAGCACATCTCCAACGTTCCGCGTGAAGACGTTCGCCGCAACGGCGTCGAACAGACCGCGGGCGTGCGCCCGGTAGATCACCCGCAGCGCGAGCCAGCTGGCGCCGAACAGTCCGGCCAGAACGACGCGCCCGTGGGGGTCGACGGCCTTGATCTGCCGGCGCGCCTCGCGCAGCATCGACACATAGCGGCGCGGGAACGGCGTCGGGTCATCCCACCCGATCGACGGTCCGAAGGGAGTGGCGCCGCCGGCGGGCTCGTTCCAGATCTGCCAGCTGTGCACCGGCGTCCGTGGCAGCTTCGGATGATGACGCCAGAAAGCGCCGCGTGGCCCGTAGCGGCGGGCGAGCAGCCCGACAAAGCGCCCGTACGCGGCCGGGTCGGCGGGCGGAGAAAAGGGCTTTGCCGGGTTGTTGCGGGCCCACGGCGGGCAGACAAAGACGACCGGCAGCGTCCGCAGGCCGTGTCTGGCGGCCGCGAACACGATTCGGTCAGTCGAAGAAAAATCCGTCGGGATCCCGTCCACGATCGTGAACCGCCCGCGCTCGTTGGTCGGCACGGCAGCGGCATTCGGGTAGGGCTGAAGCGACGACCAATAGGCCGCGAAGCGCACGCTCTCCACCCCGCTCCCGGCCATCCGGTGAAACTCGTCGTCCAGCGGCCGAGCCGGATCAAGCAGCGCCCCGTCAGCCATCACGCCGAGAAAGCCGAACGGGACGTGGCGGCCGGGGGCATGGCGTGCGGCCTGCGCTGGCACCGCCGCGAGCGTTGCGAAGGCCAGCGCGAGAAGAATCGCTCTCGGCATCGCGGCATTGTCGCGGAAACTCCCTTCGGGCGCGCCGGGCGCTGAACTTACATCACGCACTTCGCCCCCAATCTTCACCGGCTCGATGGGTCGGTCCCGCCTGTCGATCAGCTCCACCTGCACCACGGCGTGTGGCTCGTCAACGGCTATCCCACGTTCGCGGCCGGCGAGGAGAAGACCCAGGTCGACTTGCCGGCCGGCTACGGCTTCCGCTACCTGCCATCCGACAAGTGGCTGCTGAACGACATGGTCCACAACCTGTTCCCCAACCCCGATGCCGTCTACATCACCTACGACATCGATTTTGTCCCCGACAGCGCCGCTGCCGCGAAGGCGATCAAGACCGTGCGCACTCAGTCGATGATGTCGAAGGGCTCAAGACGGGCCTCCCGGCTTCACCGCGGCCAGCAACCAGGTCAAATGGAGTACCCCTGGCGCCGTGAAACCGCCAAAGTCGCTCCCTTTCGTCATCGTGTGGCGCACGAGCGGCGGTGCCGGTTGGCGGGGAATGGCAGGTCGGCCACCACTGCCGTTTGGCGATAGGCGTTCTCGCTCGGGCTGCCCGAGGCGAACAGCAACTTCGCGTTGACGGCGCGCAAGGCGTTGCGTGGGCCGTCGCCCACGACCCACGGAGCGAGCGCAAGAAACTCGGACTTCGGGCCCGCGTCGGACTTCAGGCTCGCCCGATCCTCGGCAGGCACAAACGCAGAGTTGCCGACGTAGTTGCAGCCACGACCCGTCAGTCCTCGCTGCAGGATCGCGCTCTGGCCGTCGAACGGCGTGTCGGCGAGGTTGCCGACCAGGAACGGGTTGACGGCGTACTGAAATCCAACCGTCGGATCGGACACCGCGCGCCATGCGGAGCCCATCCAGGACAGTGGCTGCCACATCTCCGACGGGTCGGAGTCCGGTCCCGTCCACGCCCCGTCGTTTGCATCCGGCTGGAGCATCACGTTCGCGCCGAGACTGCTGAGGCAGCGCATGTAGGTGAGCGTGACGTCGTCGCAGGCCTGGCCCGCGGCGACCGGCGGGCCGTACACGAATGCCGGCAGGCTGGTCGCGATGCCAAGGCGAGCTCTCGTACCCGCGAGACGATACGGGCGCAGGTTGGCTGCTGCCGCAGGGCCGGTGGTCGGACCGGAGCCGAAGCCGAGCACGCGCTCGAACGTCGTCAGCGGTACCTTGCGGTTTGCGCGGAGCAGGTTGCGCTCCGAGGGTGGGCCGCTGCGGCGAACATTGCGCGGACCCCAGATGAACGTCTGGTTGTAGGCAACCCCCTCTGTCGCGACGTAAACGCTTCTCGGGCGAGGCAGCGACGGGTCGGCCAGCGCCGCGATATCCGCGCTGCCGCTCGAAGCGCGGAACGGCGCCTGCGTGTTGGAGGCGACGACATAGACCCCGTAACGCCGAGCGAGTCCCGAGAACGTCTGCATGAAGCCACGCACAAACACATCGGTCGCGGCGACAAAGCTCTTGCCGATCAGCCCGGCAAGGGTCGGAAAGCGCCGCTTGTAGAAGGCGATCGGTTTCGCGTAGGCCGAATCGAGTCGGGTGAGCGCCTCGAGCGTCGCGCAGGGAAAGCCCTGGCGCCCGCACCCGGCCACACCACCGTGTGTTGCGAGCAGCGCACGCGCAGCGGCGCCGCGCCTCCCTGTGGCGATCGTCATCAGGCCGATGTCCTCGTCAAAGACGACAACGTTCGGCCGGCGCCTCGCGCGGTACGGCACGACCTCCCGGCGCATCACGCAATCGACCGCGCGCGCAAAGGCGGAGTAGCTGGCGACGTTCGCGGGGTCCTGTTTAAACTGAATTGCAAACACCCGCGGTGCGCCCGGCTTGGGGTCGAACGAGCGCACCGGGGGCCGCCGCGCCGCGGGGCACACGGGCGCCGCGGCGCCGGCCGGTGC
>JBPCQX010000002.1:0-17459 GCA_050997675.1 Solirubrobacteraceae bacterium | reverse complement strand
CCGAGTCACCACTCGCCGCATGACCAGGACGGGCGTGTCGGGCGGCGCGCCCGCGCCCATCGCCGCTACGCCGTCTCGCTACGCTCGCCGGCTCCGCGACGACGGTCGCGGCACCAAGCCCCGAGCGTGTCCGTCCGCCAGCAGCGCTACCTTCCCCGGCGTCACATCCACCACCCTCTCACTCGTGGTGGACCGACAAACGGGGTCCGGCCAACCCCATTTCGTTCCGAAGCTACGGTTGACTCGTGACGAACGCGAGCATTAGCGCTCCGCCCGAGCCCGGTAACGCGGTCAGCGTCCGCGGTCGCCCGGCGACGGTCCAGAATGTCCGCCCGCACACCGGCAACGGTGAGGCATGCCATCTCGTTGACGTCGAGTACCTGGATACCTGGGAGTTCCCGGCGCAAGACACGGTGCTGTGGGAGCGCGAGATCGACGCCCGAGTTCTGCCCGGAACCGGATGGCCGCGCATCGGCGATGGCATCCGTCCGGACGATCCGGAGCGGTTTGCCGCGTTTTGTGACGCCTTGCGCTGGTCGTCGTCTGCCCGACTGCCCGGCTTGACCAGTGATGGACCTGCGCTCCTCTCACCATGGGAGAGCGCGGTGGTCCCGGAGCCCTACCAGCTCTACCCGGTGCTCAAGGCTCTCGAGATGCCGCGCGTGTCGCTTCTGCTTGCCGACGACGTGGGGCTCGGCAAGACGATCGAGGCCGGCCTCGTGCTCCGAGAGCTGCTGAATCGTCGTCGTATCCGCCGTGTGCTCGTCATCTGCCCGGCGTCTCTTCAGCTCCAATGGCGCGACGAGCTGCGGTCCAAGTTCTCTTTGGACTTCGATGTTCTTGACCGAGCGGCATTCACGCATGTCCAGCGCGAGTACGGAACGGACGCGAACCCGTGGGCGGTCACGCCACGCGCCATCACGTCGATGGACTTCCTGCGACAGCCTGACGTTCTTGGACAGTTCGGCGCCGCCGCTACCAATCTCGAACGTGGTCACGCCCTTGCGCTGGATCTGCTGATCGTCGACGAGGCGCACAACCTGGCTCCGATGGGGTTCAGCGAGCGCTCAGATCGCACCGAAATGCTCGCCGAGGTCGCCCCGCACGCCGAGCATCGTTTGTTCCTAACGGCGACCCCACACAACGGCTTCACGGCGAGTTTCTCCGGCCTACTCGAGATCCTCGACCCGGTGCGCTTCCGTCAGACAGGCGAGCTGACGGAGACCGAACGCAAGCACCTCGACCTCGTCATGGTCCGGCGGCTCAAGTCTGAACTGAACGAACGCGCAACACAGCTCGGCGAGGTGACGCCGTTCACGAGCCGTGACGTCGCCGGGGTGCCGTTCGACTGGACGCCTGAGGAACAGCGCCTCGCCGCAGCACTTCGGGAATACCGCCGCGCCGGCTCGGCGCTCCTCGCCAAGCTCGGACGCCGCGAGCAGCTGGTCGGCCGGTTTGTCTTCTCACTGCTGACCAAGCGGCTGCTCTCCTGTCCGTACGCGCTCGCACGAACCTGGTGGCGCCACATCGAGGGTTACGCGACCACGGTCACGCTTGACGAGGCCCGAGCGGCAGCCACACGCGCGGAGCTCCAAACCGCCGACGACGACGAAAAGGCGCGCCGCGAGGAAGACCTTGTCCGGCAGGGCGCGGGCTGGCTGCGTCGTCATGAGGCCGAGCTCACCGCGGCTCGCGAAGAGGTCAGCGCAGCGCTTATCGCGCTCGGCTGGGGGCGACACGTCGTGGAGACCCCGATTGACGTCGACGCAGTCGACGAGAGCTCAATCTTTCCGCCCGACGGCAAGTGGGCGGCGTTCCGCAGCTGGATCGACGAGCGACTGCGCGACGGTGGTCAGTTCCTCGACGGCGAGCGCGGTCTGGTCTTCACCGAGTACAAAGACACGCTCGACTACCTCATCGCCCGTCTACGGTCAGAGGGCATGTCAGAGCCCGTGGTCCTGCGACTGTTTGGCGGGTCGTCGCTGGCGCCGAGCGCGAACCCGACGAGCACAAGTACCCGGACGCGGATGCCGCTGGCAGAGCGAGCGGTCGTAATGGACGCTTTCACGAGCGCCGACGATCATGCTCGTCTGCTCGTCGCGACCGACGTCGCGGCCGAGGGTCTCAACCTCCAGACGTTCTGCCGCTACGTCCTGCACTACGAGGTGCCGTGGAACCCGATGCGGCTGGAGCAACGTAACGGCCGCGTCGACCGTCACGGTCAAGCCCGAGACGTCACGGCCTTCCACTTCAGCTCCTCCTCAGATGAGGACGTCGCCTTCATCGACTACGTCGTGAAGAAGGTCCACCAAGTCCGAGAGGATCTCGGAAGCGTCGGCGAGGTCTTCGATCGAGCATTGGATCAGCGATTCGCCGGCGCGGAGATCGACCCCGCTGAGGTCGAACGTCGCCTCAGCATCACGCTCGAACAAGCGTCCCAGCGAATCGACCTTGCCGGCGAGGGCGATCCGATCGCCACGCGAGCCGGGGGTGCCGCGAGTCAGGTCCTCGCCGACACCGCCCTGGCGATGCGGCTGTCGCCCAACGCGCTCGAGCGTCTTCTCGCGCAGGCCGTGACCCTCGACCGCGGAGCCCTCGAAGATGTCGGTGACGGAACGCGGCGCCTTACTCCTCCCGCCTCATGGCAGCGGCTCGTGGATACCTCGCTGCGACGGCGCTCCGCCAGCGGAGCGGTACCGCGACTCGTCTTCGACTCGGCGGCAATGATGCAACAGACAGGCGAGCGTTCAGTATTCCGCGAGCGTCCCGATCGCGTTCTGGTGCGGCTGGGGCATCCGGTCGTGCGCCGAGCGACCACCACCCTGCGACGACGTCTGTGGGAGTACGACCCTCGCCTCCAGCGGTTCACGATCGTTGCCAGTGACGAGGCGTCGAAGCCAACCTTGGTCGTTTCCGCGCTCCTCCAGCTGACGAGCGGACTCCGCGAGCCGCTTCACGCCGAGCTTGTCGAGATCGCGGTCGCGCTTGACGATCCGGGAAGGCAGCTCGAAGTGCCGGGATGGGATGACGCCACCGCGCTCGCAGACGCAGATCTCGCGAACTGGGCCGAACACCTCGAGGACCAGTGGGACGAGATTGCCGAGAAACTCTCGACGACGTTCAACGTCGCCCGCCAGGACTACATTGACCGAGCCGAGGCGCTGCTCCCCGCGGCGCGTACAGCCGCGATCGCGTACCAGCGCGAACTCTTCAAGACGCGGCTGCGCGAGCTCGACGATGACCGGGGAGAAAAGGGGCGGGAGAAGCTCCGACGGGAACTCGCCAGGGAAGAAGCGTCGCTGGCCCAAATGACGTTCGATCGTGAACGAGAGCTCGAGCACGAAGAACGCGCCCGCCGGCTGCGCGACATCATCGAGGGCGAGGAATACCGTCGGATCGAGACCCGCCGCGAACGGCTACGCGAGCGCGTCGAACGTGAGCGTGACTCCTTGATCGATGAAGTACTACCGCGGCGGTACACACTTGCCCGTTGCACGCTGACGCCTGCCGCCGTGGCGCTGATCGTCCCGGTCGGGTCGCGCCCATGACCGAGCCACGTCACGTCTGGTGGGGCGAGCTCCGTCACGGCGGGATGCTCGTCGCTCCCGCGGTTCTGGACGGCGCGATCGGAGAGGTGGGGGCACTCGACGAGCGGGCCTACGATCGGCTCCGAGCTGGGTGGCTGAAACGCATCGCGGGATCTGATCGCACCTCAGCCGACCGCGACTTCACCTCAACGCTGCTGGAGGGCTATCTGCCACTCGAGGGTTGGCAGAAGGCGAGTGCCGTGGACGCGACGTTCAAAGCGACCGCGATGACCGGCGAGGCCCTCAGGCCCGACTGGGCACTGCCCGATCCGGACGACGAAACCCGGGCGCTCCTCCTAGTCAAGTTCGACGAATCCGACAAGATCGGCGTTGGGCGCGGGCGGAAGACATATGCGCGGGTCCTTGAACTGCTGAGGGCGAGCAGCGCACCTCTCGGCCTGCTCACGAATGGGAGGCAGTTCCGGCTGATCCACGCTGGCCCGGACTACGACGCCTGGGCGGAGTGGGACGCCCAGACATGGTTCGACGAAGGCGAGGGTCGCGAAACGCTTCGCGGCCTGGCGGCCCTGCTCGGCGATGTCGGGCGGCTGAGGTCGCTGATCGCGGCGATCTATGACTCGCGAAGCCGACAGGGTGACCTCGCCCAGGTTCTCGGCGAGCAGGTCCGCCAAGGCGTGGAGCTGATCTTGGGTGCGGCCGACGCGGAGACGAGCAGAGACTCCGAGCTCAACCACGCCCTAATCCATGACCCAGTGACCGGTGCCCGAGTCCCGGACGATGAGGTCCTTGCCGCGCTTTACCAGGCGGGCACCCGCATCGTGATGCGACTCGTGCTCGCGCTGTACGCAGAGTCACGCGATCTACTCCCTGGCGGGAACGAGGCCTACCACGGGTCCTACGGCGTGGAGAGCTTGTATCGGACGCTCAGCGACGCCTCCCGCGACGGCGCCGAGACTGCCGACGAGCACGCCGCGTGGCGTCGGATCCTCGGTCTGTTTCGGCTAATCCACGACGGGAGCCCACATCCTGACCTCACCGTACCGGCATACGGCGGTCAACTCTTCCGGACCGGGGACATCGCCTCATCTGACCCGATCGCTCGAGCGCTCGCGGTCATCGAGCGGACGAGCATCGACGACGCGACCGTCCTTCGTGTGCTCCGGCTGCTGAAGGTCGGCAAGGTCAAGGTCCGCAAAGGACGAGGCGCCACATGGGTTGCCGGGTCGGTCGACTTTTCCGACCTACGGACCGAGTACATCGGGATCGTCTACGAGGGACTGATCGACTACGAGCTGCGGCGCGCGCCAGCCAATGACCCGATCGTGTTCCTGGGAATAGGTCGTCAGCCAGCCCTCCCGCTATCCCGGCTTCGCGATCTGACCGCGGACGAGCTGAAGAAGCTGCTCGAGGCATTCACGAAGGACGCCAAGAAAGCAGCTGACACCGGCGAGGTCGACGACGAGGACGAGAACGAGGACGACGACGCTGACGATCCCGATGACTCCGACCGGGAACTCGAGATCGAGGACGACCCAGATGATGCTGCCTCGGAGACCACTGACGCCGACGCCCGCGCCGATGCGCTCGCATGGGCACTCACGGCTGTTGAGCAGGCCAGATTAGTGCGAGCTCCGCGCGGCCGGAACGCGGATCTCCAGAAGTATCAGCGCCAGCTCGAGGAACGCGCTCGAGGGCTCGTCCGGGCAGTTATTCCTTCGGGCCGCGTCTACCTGGTCGCATCAGGAGGTCTTCGCAAGGGCTCCGGCTCCTTCTACACCCGCCCCGCGCTGTCGGTTCCGCTGGCTCATCGAACGCTCGAGCCGCTGTGCTACACGCGGGTGGGAGAACGCCTCGTCCCGCGTAGGCCGGAAGAGATCCTGGCCCTCAAGGTATGTGAGCCCGCGATGGGCTCCGGATCGTTCCTCGTTGCCGCGTTGCGATACCTCGTCGAAGCACTCGCGCGATCCCTGCATCACCACGGCCTAATCCGGCCTGACGGCACCGACGCGACGATCGTGACGCTGCCCTTCGGTACGCCGTCGGAGGCGAAGGAGCCTGAGGAGCTGCTGCCGCTCCCGCCCGACGATGATCGTTTCGAAGAGCGACTGCGGGCGGTCCTCGCACGCCACGTCGTGGAGCGATGCCTTTACGGCGTCGACGCGAACCCGATGGCCGTTGAGCTCGCCAAATTGTCGCTTTGGGTGGAGACGCTCGACCGCGAGCTCCCGTTCGAGTTCCTAGACCACAAACTGAAGACCGGAAACTCGCTGGTCGGATGCTGGCTGCACCTCGTTGAGGATTATCCCGTATGTGCCCTTGATCGTGACGACGGGGCCGGGAAGACGAGCAACGGGTCGAAGTGGTTGAAAGAGCGCTTCAACGAGGCCAAGGCTCAAATGCCCGCTGTGATCCGTGCGATGGCGGGCGAGGACCAGCTCTTCAATAAAGCGCAGCTCTTGGATCCGGCGATGATTGAGCGTCTGCGAGCGCGGTTCGACGAGCTTCATGATCTCCCCCGCGACACCCGCGAAGCAGCCCATGCTGCCCTTATCGGGTCTACCGACTACATCGCCGCTCGAGCCGCCATGGACTCATGGTGCGCGCTCTGGTTCTGGCCCGCCGAGAACGAGCTGGTGCCGCTTCCTTACTCGTGGGGCGTGTTATCCGGCGAGCAGCGAGCCACTGTCGAGCAAATCGCCCGTCAAAATCGATTCTTCCATTGGGAGATCGAGTTTCCTGACGCGTTCGGTCGAGATCGACAAGGGTTTGACGCTGTTCTCGGCAACCCGCCGTGGGAGACGGCACAGCAAGAGAGTCTTGAGTTCTTCTCGCGCCATGACCCGTTCTACCGGGCATACACCAAGACCGATGCGCTGCTGAAGCAGAAGGACCTCTTCGCTGCGGTTCCCGGGTTGGACGATCAATGGTCGAGCTACCAGACCGGGTTCAAGTCGTTCTCGGCCTTCGTCAAAGGCGCGGGGTCACCGTTTGACGCTCGACTCGGCCGCGGTCGCGCCGCCTCGGATCTCGAGGATAATTGGGCAACCCAACGGGCCGCTCGGCCGCGTCTCTCGGAGCCCGACCATCCTTACCGTCTCCAGGGCTCAGGAAAGCTCTACACCTACAAGCTCTTTCTCGAGCTCGCACACCACCTCGCGGGAAAGAGCGGTCGGCTCGGCATGTTGCTTCCTTCTGGCGTCTACACGGACAAGGGGGCCACCGATTTGCGCCGAGTGCTCCTTGCCCAGAACGTGTGGGAGTGGTGCTATTGCTTCGAGAATCGCGACGAGATCTTCCCGATCCATCGCAGCTTCAAGTTCGCGGCCATCGTTGTCCAGCGCGGGGGGCACACGACAGCCCTTCGAGCTGCGTTTATGCGGCACGACGTGATGGAGTGGGCTCGCCCCGATGAGTTCGCGATCAACCTTCCCATCGCAGCTATAACACGCTTTTCGCCGGCGACGTGGTCGATCATGGAGTTCAAGGACGAGAGGGATCTCGACCTCACCGATCGCCTCTACGGCGACTACCGGCTTCTAGGTGCCGCCTCAGCCAGACGCGGTGGTGTGTTCTCGCAAGAATTCAACGTCTCCAGCGATGACAAGCATTTCGTCCCCCGCAGAAAACTTGAGCACGAAGGTCTCCTTGGAAGCGAGGACGACGCACGTCACCCCGCAGTTCGTGCTCGCCTGCGTGACGCCGGGGTCGTGCCGGTCTACGAGGGAAAGTCCTTCCTGATTCACGACGCGTACTTCTCGTCAGGATCGCGGCCGAGTGTCAGCAAATTCGTTCGGATCGCGACCATTGAGACAGTGCTCGAGGGGAAAGCTCAAAGGTCGGGAACGGTTCGTGTCGCCAAAGCCTGGGCGAGCTGCCGGCTGATCTTCCGCAACGTCGCTCGATCTACAGACCAGCGAACAATGATTCCTGCGCTCTTGCCGGGCGTGCCCCACGGTCACAGCGGAGCTACGCTCGACGGTCTTGATGAGGGCTATGCATCTCTGTTAGCGGGCCTCCTTGGTTCCCTAGTTCTCGACTACCTGGTTCGTATGAAGGTGTCCGCAAACCTGAGTTGGTTCTATATCGAAACGCTCCCAGTGCCAGACTGGTCGGGGAGCCCCTTTGAAGAACGCGCCGGGCATCTCGTCCGGCGCCTCAACGCTGTCGGCGCCGATTTTCCCGAGCCGGCAGGGGACCCACTCATCACGGCCGCGGACCGACTCGCTGCGCGGCTCGTTCTCGATGCCCTCGTGTGTGACGTCTACGGCCTCCTCCCCAGCGATCTCGCCCACATCGCGACGCGATTTCCGATCTACGACAAGCGCGCGGGTGATCACCGATACACGAACCTCATCGTTCCGGTTTACGAGGCGATGGTCGCCGACGGGCCTGACGCCGCGGAGTGCAAGGCTCGAGAGCTCGCCGTCGCTCGCCGCGAGGCCGGCGTCGGCTTCGGCCTTGACGAGATGTGGCAGCCCGCTGACGGCTGGGCCAAGGCAAACCATGAGGCGCAAGACATCCTCGAGCAGGCGGGCGTGACGGTCTAATGGCACTCAATCCGATCCAGTTCACGCGGCAGGTGACCGATGAGTTCCGCCGTTACCAGCTCACCGCGTTCCCGCTCGCTGATCCACGGCTTGCCGATCAGGCCCGGGAGCTGCTGGGCGCAGGGGCCTTCGACCGCTCGCCGTTGACCAAAGGCCCGTACGTGTCGCTCGCGCGAGGGTTGGCGTTGGGCGCCACCCTCGCGGAGCTCGCGTCGGAGCATCTGGTCCATCCAACGCTCGCCGGCATCGCGGAGTACCCGTCGCTGTTCGCCCATCAGGAGAAGACCCTTCGCGCCGCCCTCGGGGGTTCTCACGTCCTCGTGTCGACGGGCACCGGCTCTGGCAAGACCGAATCGTTCCTCTACCCGATTATCGATCGCTGTCTGCGCACGCAGGACACCGGAGAGCCGGCCGGCGTCACCGCAGTTCTCGTCTATCCGATGAACGCGCTCGCGTCAGACCAACGCGACCGTTTGCGCCCGCTCCTGGCGGGCACCGGCATCACGTACGGAATGTTCATCGGATCCACCCCGTCGAACCCAGCGGCTGCGAACGTCCGGCGCCTTGACGAGGGGCAGGGACGGGACGCGCTGCTCGAGGCGCTCGCGCGTCGCCGGCGCAACGACCTTGATCCGGTGCCGTTCGAGGAGTGCGCGAGTGAATCGGAGATCCGCGATCGCAAGCCGCGCATTCTCATTACGAACGCAAACCAGCTCGAGCTGCTGCTCACCCGTAAGCAGGACGCTGACCTGTTCACCGATGCACCGCTGTCGTTTATCGTGCTCGACGAGGCGCACACGTATTCGGGCGCTAGCGGCGCCGAGGTCGCGTGCCTCGTACGACGTCTGCGTTCCTTCGCTGGACGCGATACCCACGAGGTCACGTGCATCGCGACGTCAGCGACGATCGTGGATCCCGAAGGCAGCAACGAGGTCGCACCCGAGTTCCTGAGCCGGTTGTGCGGCGTGCCGCAGGACAAGGTCACGCTCGTCCAGGAGGAGTATCAGGACCTCGACTGGCCGGGCGCACGTCTGATTCCCGACGCGCCGACAGATCCCGAGGCCGTACTCGCTCAGGTGCTAGACGCACTCGGCCGAGCGACCGAGGTCGACAAGGACGGCGTCGTCGACGCCGACGCACTGGAAGCCGCCGTGGGCGCTTTGACCGGGACGCGCCCCCAACTCGACCGCGACGCGGTGCCTGAGTCTCTCTTCGATGCGCTATTCGCAATGGAACCCGTTCGGATTCTCGCCGAGGAACTGCGCCACCCACTCGATCTCGCGACCGTGACGGCCAGGCTCCGTGAGAGGCTCGGCCGCGCAGGGCCCGCCCCTATCGGAGCGGCCGCCGAGTTGCTGAGCTATCTCGCGCTCGGGGCATTCGCCAGTCGCTCCGACGCGCCGCTCCTGCGCCCGAAGCTCCACGTCTTCGTCCGCGGCCTTGAGGGTGCCGTGATGACCTTCGACGGCGACCCGCTCGATGTCCATCTCCATTTCTCGAAGGTCGACGCGCTCGAAGCCGGCGACGCTGACCGCCTGCCCTCCGCGGTATTCCCTGTCTCGGTCTGCAAGACCTGCGGACAGCACTACGGTACCGCGCACCTGCGCGCATATACGACGGAGGGCGGCGCGCCAATGGGAGGGGAAGCGACGGGCGAGAGTGGGTACTGGCTTCCCGCGCCCGATGCTGATGCAGAAGGCGCCGGAGAGGTGCGCTTCACCGACGTCCTTGTCTCTGAGGGGGACGATGAAGATGACGAGACCGACCAGGCACGGCGTCGCACCGCCCGACTGAACGCGCGACGGACCGAGGCCCATGTCTGCGTTCGCTGTGGCGCGTTCCACCGCGAACCGGCGGAGCGGTGCGCCAATCCGGACTGCGAGCGCCCGGCGCCGATGGCCACTGTCTTCATCGTGCACGATGCGGAGGCTGGCTTCCGCTGTCTCGGGTGCGGAGCGCAGTCTCGGTCTCCTACTGGGCGGCGTGTCGAGCCGATCCGCCCGCTGCGTGCGACGACGGTAGCCGACGTGCACATCCTCGCCCAGGAGATGATCAGTGCAGCGGCCGCAGAGGACGACGAGCGACGCCTGCTCATGTTTGCCGACAACCGCCAGGACGCAGCCTTCCAGGCCGGCTGGATGCGCGATCATGCGCGGCGCTACCGGCTGCGGTACCTGATGCTCGAGGACATCCGCCGACTCGAGCAGGAAGGGCCGGTCTCGGTGGGCGATCTCCACGATTCGCTCACTCGTCGCCTCGCCGCGGACCGTGACCTTGCGCGGGCCCTGGCCCCCGAGGCATTCAAGTCGTCCGCGAACGAGGCGTACGGCAACGTCGTCCGGCGCGATCTCGAGCGGTTCCTGCGCATCCAGATCCTCCGGGAGCTCGCCACATCGTTTGCACAGCGCGACGGACTTGAGCGTTGGGGACAGCTACGCGTCGTCTACCACGGTCTGGACGAGAATGACGGGCGGATCCGCGTCCTCGCCGACGACCTCGATCTCGACGCCGCGGTCCTTGTCGACGGTCTCGCTTCGCTCTTGGATGTCTGGCGCAGGGCGAGCATGCTCCACGACGAAGACGAGCCAATCTTCGGACGCTGGTACCGGGAGGGAAGCGAGGACGTCCAGCGCGGCTTCATTCCGTTCGGGTTCACTGAGCGCCCGCCGACTGGCGTTGAGCTTGAGCGGCAGGACGGCCAGGTTGACCGCTTCGTGCGCACCGTCATCTCAAGCCGTGGACGCACGGGGCCGGTCGACTTCATCACGAAGTGGGGTGTCGATGATCCGCGCGAGGCCGCGACCGCGTGCTGGGAGCTTCTGCGCGAACTGGAGCTGGTCCGCCCGGTCGCGCTGAAGGGATCGAGCGACAAGACCCTGCCTGGCAGTGGTGGCGCGCACCACGTCGACGACAGTCGCATCGGCTTGATCACGCAACACGAGCGATATCGCTGCTCGCAGTGCCGTCGTGTCCATGCCAGGCCAACGCCCAAACAAGCGTGCACTAAGACGCACTGCCAGGGGGAGGTTGAACGTGACGATCCGCCGGCGGATGACTACAACGTGTCGCTACTGCGGCGGCCGTTCGCGATGGTCACCGCCGAGGAGCACACCGCCCAGGTTCCTCCTGAGCGACGCCACGAGATTGAGAAGCAGTTCAAGCGTGACGGCGGAAGCGTGAACACCCTCGTGGCGACTCCGACGCTCGAGCTCGGCGTCGACATCGGGGCGCTCGATCTCGTCCTGTGCCGCAACGTGCCCCCGACCGCCGCCAACTACTGGCAGCGCGTGGGCCGTGCCGGCCGGCGGCGCCGCATGGCCGTCATCTATGTGTATTGCCGCAACGCGGTGCACGATTCCTACTTCTTCGACGACCCGACGCAATTGCTCGGTGCTCCCCTTCGTCCTCCGCGGTTCAACCTCAAGAACGATGTTCTCGTCACCAAACACGTGCATGCAACTGTGATCTCGGAGCTACTGCGGATCGCCGCGAAGGACGCCGCCGCTCGTGAGCGCTACGAGACTGCGCTTCCGCAATACGTGCGCGAGTACGTCTTCGAGGGGGAGGACCAGCGTTTTCGCACCGCTCCAGCGGACGTCGGCGGACTGTCGGAGCTGATCGATGCGCACAAGACGGTACTTCTCGAGGCGGTACGGACGGTGTTTGCCTCCCATTGGCCCAGCGAGGCCGCCGCAGAAGTCGCACCCGCGCGCCTCGACCACCTCGTCTCCAGGACCGGAACCGACCTCCAGGATCTCGTGGACCGGCTACACGAGCGCCTCGGCTGGGTGCTCGACACGCAAGCACACCTGCTCGCAGAGGAGGCCCAGCGCACGCTCACCGAGGACGAGCGCCGCCAGCTCGAACGCTGCCGGGCGTATATCGACGGACTCAAGCAGAACCACGTCCGGACGTACACGCTGAGCATGCTCGCCGGCGAGGGCTACCTCCCCGGCTACGGGATCTACGACGGGGGGATCACCGCCTTCCCCGGCCGTCGCGGTGGAGGCACGAGCTTCGAACTCTCGCGACCGCAGTCCGTCGCCGTTCGGGAGTTCGTCCCGGGCAACAAGCTGTACGCCAACGGCGGCAGCTACCGTGCCGGCCGGTTCCACTTCCCGGTTACAGGACAGCGACAGCGCGTTGACACCTACGTTGCTGACCTCGAGAGCGGCTTCATCACGACCCCCGGTCAGCCGGTGCCAGGCTACGGATCAGGCACGCCAATGGAGATCGAAGCACTTCGCATCTCGGACGTCGATTTGGCATATCTCAGTCCCATCCGAGACGAAGAGAACGAGCGATTCCAGCTCTCGGTCACGGTTCTCGGCATGGCCGCGAAGCTCCGCCGCGGCGGTGATGCGTACGTGTCTGGTCAGACCAGCATTCATCACGTCCTCGGGCAGGGACTGCGCTTGGTGAACGTCGGGCCGGCGGACCGCGTGCGCGCCCAGTCGCCTGGCTACCCCGTTTGCACCGTCTGCGGCGCGGCGCGTTCGCCGTACGCATCCGACCTCGAGCTCAAGAACTTCGCTGACTGGCACAAGAAGGAATGCGGCCGCGACCCCGACTCGATCGCCCTGACGGCAGAGATCGTGGCTGACGTGCTTCGCTTCCAAGGCCTCGCTGATCAGGAGGAGGCAGCGAATCTTGGCGAGGCTCTGCGGATCGGGGCCGCACAGGTTCTCGAGATGGAGCCCGACGACGTTCAGACCCTGCCAGTCCCGTGCGCGGACTCGACGTTTGACCTGTACGTGTACGACCCGATGCCCGGGGGCTCGGGGCTGTTGTCCCAGATGCTTGACCGCTGGGACGAGATCGTCGAAGTGCTGCGGAAGGTGCTCGCCGACTGCGCAGGGGCGTGCGAGAGGTCCTGCTACCGCTGCATGCGCACCGGACGCAACGTTTTCTGGCATCGGCTGCTCGACCGGGCGGTCGCCCTGGAAGTTATCGAGCGCATGGCCGAGAAGCCCACGTTCAGCCATGAGTTGCCCGCGCAGCAGGATGAGACCTTCGGGCAGCGGCCCCTGTCGACGAACGAGTCCGAAGACCGGCTCGTCGAGATCCTCGAACGCCAGGGCCTCGACGGCTTTGCTACGGGCCAGCATCAGATCGACTTGCCAGCTCCGTTCACGAGCACGACGCCAGACGTCGCGTGGGTCGACCAGCAGGTCGCCTTGTATCTCGACGGGCTCTCGAAGGACATCCACGGAAACGCCGCTCGTGCGCGCTCCGACGAGCTTCTTCGGGACGCGCTCGAGGAACTTGGGTGGAAGGTCATCACCGTTGCGGCAAGTCACCTGGACGATCCAGAGTTGCTTCGTGCAGGTCTGCGGCGGCTGGCCCGAGCGCTGAAGCGCACGGATGCGGTGCAGCGGATCGCGTCCGCGAGCGCAGCCGAGCTGATCGGGTCGAACCTGGCTGGTGACGAGTCGGCGCCGGGCGACGGAGTCATGGTGCTGTCCAAGCACGACGCCGTTCCCTACATCCAGCACGTTCCGCTCTACAACATTCGCGCGGCTGCCGGCCGGTTCCTCGAGAACCTCGAGGTCGAAGAAGAGGGCTGGGTTCAGTCCCAGCCTCCGATCGATGAGCGCAGCTTCGCAATCCACATCGAGGGTGCGTCGATGGAGCCCGGGATCCCCGACGGCGCCATCGCGCTCTTCCGCGCCGGCCCGACAGGCGGCGACCCGGGCGGAAGCCGTCAGGGCAAGGTGCTGCTCGTCGCGCTCAACGACGGCGCGTCTACCTCATACGTCGTCAAGCGCTACGTCAGCCAGAAGGCCGAGGACGCCGACGACGGCTGGGAGCACACGAGCGTCACCCTTGCCTCGGACAACCCGGACCACGCAGACGTATCGGTTGCGGCGGGCGATGACGTGAGCGTGGTGGCAGAGTTCGTGAGGGTGTTGCCGGCAATCGATGTGGCATCCTCGACGGAGCCGCCGACTCATGGATAGGATGCTCGCTGCCGATGAATCTTGTGATGAGCACAATGCAATGGCGTACCTAACCCTGGCCGAAGTCGGCGCGAAGATTGCCCGGCTTCGCGACGAGCGAGGCGTGCCCCAACGTCGGCTGGCCACGGAGATCGGCCTCGATCCGTCGGCGCTCAGCCGCGTCGAGAGCGGCGAGCGTGGGCTTGCCGTCGGCGAACTTGTCGCGATCGCCGAGTTCCTCAATGTCTCGATGGATCAGCTCTTGCGCGACGACGTCGTGGCTGAGCCGCTGTTCCGCAACGAAGGTGGCGAGGCCGCGGGGAACGATGCTGTCGCGGCGTTCAACGAGTTCATCGACGACTTCTTGGCGCTCGAGGCTGTACTCCGGACCTGAGCTGTGACCGCTCCGCACCTGCGGGACGCCATCACCGCAGCGCGCGCAGCGCGCTCAGAGTTCGGACTTGGGCTCGAAGGGCCGGTCCACGACCTGCTGGTTGTCGTCGAAGAGGCAGCCGACCTGCCGGTCATGGTGCTTCGCCTCGGGAATGGTGTGGCGGGTGCGTACATGCGTCGCCTTGATCATGCGTTCGTCTTTCTCGACGGAAGCGAAGACGTCGCGCGGCAGCGATTCACGCTCGCCCACGAGCTCGGCCATCACCAACTAGGACACGGATCCGTCGTCGACGGAGTTGGGAGCATCGACGGCGTGACGGGTGATCCCAAGGAAGACCAGGCGAACCGTTTCGCCGGCGAGTTCCTCGCTCCGGAAACCGCATTGCGGAGCTGGATGGATGCGCACGACGAGCCACCCCTTCGGCTCGACGTGGTCGTCCAGATTGCCATGTGGTTTGCCATCAGCACACCAGCCGCGGTCGTTCGCCTGGCGCAGGCCGACATCCTGCAACGCCCCGGAGACCGCAAGAAGCTCGAGGCCGAGATCAAGCGCGGGTCGCACAAGGGTGTCGAGAAGCTCTACGCGAGCGAGATGGCCGACGATGCCCTCGCGAAGATCGCAGCGCGGAACGAGATGCCCCGCCTACCCGCACGGATGCGCAAGAACGCGCTCGCGGCCTATGCCGCAGGGATCATCGACATCGAGCGGCTCGCCACGATCATGCGCCGGGACGTCGATACTGCCCGACAACTTGTTGAGAGCGTGGGCATCGTGCCCGAAGCTGAGACGCCGGACTGGTGACCCCGCTCGCGCGAGATGCGCCGAGGGTGCTGTTCGACACGAGCCCACTCGTGAACCTTGGCCAATGTGGTCTGCTCTTCCAACTCGTGCAGTACGTCGGTGCTCGGGGGGCCGTCACGCGAGACGTCCACAACGAGATCGTGCGCAACCTCGGCCGGTTTCCTGACCTCAGGGCGCTGGGGATGCTGCGCTGGCCGCCCGGGCAGCCGCTCGACGTGCCTGTTGACCTGATCGCTGACGTGGAGGCCATCCGGAAGTTGAACACCGAGGCCGGGGCCAGCCCGGACAAGAACCGCGGCGAGGTCGCGACTGCGCTAGTCGCGGCACGACTCGGCGACACCTTGGCAGTGATGGAGGACCGCCTCGGAAAGCGGCTCTGCCAGATGCGGGGCGTCCCGCGGCTCTCGACAGCGCTGCTCGTTGCCGAACTGGTCGCCTCCGGCGTTGTTGGCGAGCCGGAGGGCCTCGCCGCGTTCGAGCACTGCACGCCGACCGGCATTGGGAAGAGCGAGTTCGAGCACTCGGTCGCTACGGCAAGCGCCATGCTGTCGGCGTGAGCTGTCAGAAGACTCGCTCAGCGACCGACCTCATGTCGTGGTCACATCGATCAGGCCAGCAGCTCTGCGGACTCTCGCCGTCGACAGCGCTCCGCAGTTAGGCTGGGTCGCTCGACGATGCCTCGTCCTCTCCGCCCCACAACCGGTGTGCACGAACCCACGTCGCTCAACGAACAGCAGCTGCTCCACCTTGTTGTCGTCGGTCGTGAGACTCGCACCGGGGCGGCATGGGAGCTCGCGTGCGCCGCTTGGCGCGAACTGGCGGCGCGATACAGCGGATTGGTCCTCGGCTGGGTGGCGGCGTTTGAGTTCCCCGAACAGCCTGGCGTCCGGATCCCTGCCGGCAGCGAGGAAGACGCAGCCCAGGAGGCGTTCGAGCGCGCAGTGGCGATGCTCGGCAACTTCCGCGGGGTCTCGCTCAATGAGTTTCGTGCGGCTCTGCGGACCTGTACGAAGAACGCCTGCATGGATCACTGTCGCCGGGTGCTCGCTCGCGCCCGGCACCAGGCGGGGTCCATCAACGAGACCGTCATTGGCGAGGAGGGCGCCGACCGTGGTCGCTTCGACTCTGAGATCGGTCGTATCGAGGAGCGGCGAGAAGGCGTCCGTTCAGGAGCCCGTGAGGACCTCGACGTGATCGCCCGGACAATTGATGCGATCGGCAACGCCGACATGCAAACGGTGCTCCGGAGAACAATGGAGCGCGCGCCATCGATGGAGATCGCCGCGGAGCTGTCACTCACGATCAGCAACGTGGATCAGCTCCGGCGACGCGGGATCCAGAAGCTGAAGGAGGCGCTGCAGGATGACTGACCTCGATCGCTTGCTGTCTCAGTTCATCGATGAGTGGAACGCTGGCCAGCTCCCGTCAGTCCGCGGCTATCTTGAGCTCGTGGACGACGAGCGGGACCGCTCGCAGTTGGCAGGTCAGATCACCGCGTTCCTTGATGTCGCACCGATCCCCGCATACCCGCCGAGTACGCTCGACGATGCTCGTGTAGGGAGCGTCGCGAACGCCGCTGCGTCGGCCTTTGAGGCGAAAAGTAGTGGCTGGCCGGCTCTCCTCCCGCGTTGGAGGGCGGCCGCAGGACTCACGCTCGAACAGCTCGCGGACCGCGTACTCGAGGGGGCGGGCCTAAGAGGCGCCGACCGCCAGAAGGCTGCGGGCTACCTCACGTCGATGGAGCGTGGCGGACTCGACGCTGGCGTCATGAGCGGGAGGGCCATGACCGTTGTCGCCCGCGCCCTTGGCGTGAACGCAGGCGACCTCATCAAGGCGGGCCAGCCATCACACGCCATGGCCGTAGGCCCAGTCTTCCGGGCAGTCGACGAGGACGTCACCGACGAGGTCGTGGACAAGCTCACAGGACTCGCCGACGCACTGCTGTCTCCGGGCGAACCGGACCCGATCGATGAGTTCTTTCTGGGAGCTGACTGACTGACCCCATGCTTGGCATGTGACGCTCCAACCAGTCGCCGGCACGATCGAGACGCGACCGCCGGCGTGGCCGGGCACGCGGGCTCGAGAGGCATCCGACCGGACCCAGGTGGTGTGGACTGAAGTGTGGACTAATCTACGGACCGTGAGTCCGCACATCGACCGGCCCAAGCCCCCAACGGGGGTGGGGTTTTTTGGGGGAACGGGGGCAGGCCCCCCGCCCCCCACCAAGTTT
>JBPCQX010000212.1:0-4566 GCA_050997675.1 Solirubrobacteraceae bacterium | reverse complement strand
TCGACGAACCGACGTCCGGGCTCGCCCCTGACCTCTCGCGGGAACTGTTGACGAAAGACATCCGCGGGCTGGCGGTGGCAGGGACTTCGGTACTGCTCGTCGAGCAAAAGGCGCTGGCCGCGCTGGAGATCTCCCACTGGGGCTACGTGCTTTCCGCGGGGACAACTGCGCTCTCGAGCTCTGCCGCGGACCTACTCGCGCGCGACGACCTCGGTGAGGTGTTCCTCGGACGCGGCGAGGGCGTTTCGTCGGCACCGGCTGATGCCGCCCCGGTCGCCTCCAGCGGCCGCTCATCGCTGGGCTTGCGGCGCGGCCCACGATGACCGGCCAGTGCGTCGGCCCGCTAGTCCCCCGTACCGTCACCGCGGAGGCACTCGAAGGCGTCGGCCCCATGCGCGCGTCCTTCACGCGGTGGGTGCTCACAGTTTAATTTTGGTGTTTACCGATATGCGCTTGCACAACGGGATGTCGGATATCGTGGTGCACCTCCCATTGAATTGGGCCTATCGCACTGCGATGCTACCCGTGGTTGCGTTTCGTACTACGGGCAACTGGGAGGTAGTGTGCGTTTTGACAGTGGCGTGGTGGTGCATGCCGGGGACGTATCGGCGTATCCGCCGGTAGCGGAGTGGCGTGATACGGCGCGGTTTCTCGAGTCGGCGGGTTTCACCGGCGTGTGGTGCGCGGAGCACCATTTCTTCTGGGACGGGTGGTTGGCGCCGACACCGACGAACCCTGTTCTATTTGGCGCATACATAGCTGCGCAGACGACCACGTTGCGTCTCGGCCAATGCGGCGTCTGCTTACCGGACTGGCATCCGCTGCGTGTAGCCGAGGATGTCGCGACGTTGGATCACATGAGTGACGGCCGAGTCGACTTCGGAGCGATGCGGGGTCTCAACAACCGGGTCTCGGGCAACTTCAACGCTGACGCTGACCGTCGGGATCAGAAGCGTCTGCAGGAACTGTTCTGGGAGTCGCTCGAGATCATCCAGATGGCTTGGTCCGGCGAGCCGTTTCGGTATGACGGGCAGTTCTACAAGGTCCCGTTCGCCGGCTGGAAGGATGGGTCGCTTCCCCCCGAGGAGCTCGACCCGCGTTTCTATTCGCGCGATGGAGAGCTGACCGCTCTGCAGGTCCTGCCGACGCCGCTTCAGGGGCCGGATCTGCCTTGCTGGGTGATGGCCGACACCGCGTCCTCGACTGCGAAAGCGGCGGCGGGGGGGCTCGGCGTGATGTCGTGGGCTCAGTCCTTCGGGGCGACGCGCGCGGCGCTGGGCGCGTACCGCGAGGCGGCGCCTGAGGGCGCTTCTGAGCGCTTCGGGACAATGCGTCCGGTGTACGTCGCGCGCACGATGGAGGAGGCCGAGCGGGTCATGCGCCCCTCGATCAATCTCGAGATGGAACATGTGACTGGCGGGGTGTCCGCGACGTGGCGTGGACGCCAGGCATTCCTGGGGCCCGATGAGGAGCTGACCGAGGCCGACCAGAGCGATGACTGGTTTGACTTCCTCAACCGTCACGAATGGTGCTTTGTGGGCACACCGGAACACGTGGTGCAACGACTCCAAAGGTACGAGCAGGAGCTCGACTTGCGACATCTCGTCCTGTACTGGGCGCTTCCGCTCCTGAGCTACGAACAGATCATGGGCAGCATGAAGCTGTTTGCCGACAAGGTAATGCCGCAGTTCACCCATGAGCCGGCAATTCCCGCGGTACAGGTGGCGGACGATGCCGGACCCTGAAATCGTCATCCGCAATGTCGGCACCGTCACCGAAAAGCCAATCGCGAGTCTCACGATCGCGGGTGATCAGGGATGGGCGCGAGAGTTGATCACCACGCAGATAAACGGCAGCCCGGACCTGTACGTGAGCGTGTTCCGGATGGATCCCGGGCAGTATCACCCGCTGCACGCGCATCCCAATGTGGGCGAGTTGTACTACGTGCTCGAGGGTCGTTGTGAACTGCGTATCGGAGACCGCTCCGAGTGGGTGGAGGCCGGTACCGCCGCCTACATGCCTCGTAATGTCCCGCACAGCGTGCGGACAGCAGACCAGGGCGTGACGATTCTGGTGACCTTTCCGGAGGGTGACCTGAACAAGGTGGAGAAGGTGTGGAAGGAGTAAGCGTCCCCGATCTGCTCGTCGTGTCGCGGCGCATCTACTCGATGGAGCCCGACGACGAGGGAGCGCTGGACGGGGCGGTTGCGGTGCGCGACGGAACGATTGAAGCGCTCGTCCCGCGTGAAGACGTGGATGGGCTGCGCGACCCCCGCACTCAGATCGTCGACGTCGGCGACCGTCCGGTGCTGCCGGGATTCGTGGACCCGCATGCTCACTCTGAGGTCGCCTGCCGCGCGACCTACGGCACGGTCGACGTCCGCGCGCCCGAATGCGCGAGCATCGCCGATCTTCAGGCTCGGCTCGCCGACGCGCTGCCCGATGCGGACCGCACCGGATGGGTCGTTGGGCAGGCAAACCTGTTCTACGACCGCAAGCTCAAGGAGCGCCGGCTGCCGACGCGCCGGGAACTCGACAAGGTCTCTCGGAGTGTCCCCATCGCCGTCCGGGCGGGCGGCCACGTGACGATCCTCAACTCGGGAGCACTCGAACTGGCCGGGATCGACGGCAGCTATCAGGCGCCGGAATACAGCGTCACCGGGACGCCGTCGGTGGAGTTCTGCTCATGTCATCATCAGCCGACCGGGGTCGTCAAGGAGATGGACAACCTGTTGCCGTTCCCCACCGAGGATCGCGAGGCGATCCGCGCGGCGCTGGCCGCGGGGATGCGAGACATGTTCACGGCCAACGGCGTCACCACCGTGGGTGAAATCTCAGAGACGGTCGACGGGATCTCGTGCATGGACGATCTCGCCATGCACGGTGAACTGCCGGTCAGGGTCGCGGTGTACCTGTGGTCTCCCGGGACATTGCCGATCGAGGAGGGCTGTGCTTGGCCCGACCAGTTCTCGTTGGCGGCGGGGGAGGACCGGGTTCGGGTTGCCGGCATCAAGCTGTTTGCCGATGGCGGTTACTCGGCAGCGAGCGCCGCGGTCAAGTCTGAGTACGTGCACGTCGAGCACCCGCACTGCGGACAAATCGCCTTGAGCGACGCCGAGATCGAGCGCGCGCTCGGCCTGACCGCGGACGCCCGCCTGCAGTTGGCGATCCACGCCAACGGCGATCGGGCACAAGAATGGCTCTGCTCGATGATCGAGCGCCACGGAGCGGCAGCCCGGACTGGGGGGACTTCGATCCGGATCGAGCACGCGGGAAACTTTCGACCGGACGGCGTCACCAGCGACTGGTGGAAGCGCGCCGGAATCGTTCCCGCGCCACAACCCGTATTCCTGTACACGTTCGGCGACTATTTCGTTGACTACCTCGGCGATTATGGATCGCCGGGTCGTTTCCCGTTCCGGACCCTGCTTGACGACGGTTGGTCGCTATCGGCCTCTTCCGACGTTTGGGTGGGGTCCGAGCGCGAGGCAACCCGGCCGATGTTCGGTGTCTGGTGCTGCGTCGCACGCGAGTCCTACGCCGGAAGCATCATCGATGCCGACCAGGCGCTGACCGTTCACGAGGCGCTCCGCCTTCATACACTCGGGGCTGCCGAGGCGCTTGGAGAGCAACACCGGAAGGGATCGCTCGCGGTCGGCAAACTCGCTGACTTCGCGGTTCTCGAACGCGATCCGCACAGCGCCGCGTCGGCCGATCTGCGCCGGCTGCGAGCCGACATGACGATCCTCGGCGGAGAAGTCATATGGCAGCGGGGCATCGGTTAGTCCGAGGCCTCGCCCGGGGCCGCCTCCCCGGAGGACGGCGGTCGACAAGGCGCGACAGCCTCGCAAGGGTCAGTTCTGCGTCGACCGACCACCGAGGCAGCGTAGACCGCCTCAGCCTCCGTGTTGACGGTTCATATGCCGATGATCGCCAGGATTCTGCAGGCACTTTCACCTTAGTGGAGCCAGTGTGGATCGAAGCGACGACCTCCTGCTTGCAAAGAGCCCGCGACGTGGATCAGCTGCGGGTCAGATGTCGAAATCGCCCATAGATACGGGATATACCTTAAAGCTGTAGATCGTCTGAAGGCACGATCGCGGCGGCTGAGGCTTCCATCGCGCTTCCATGGTTCTGGGTCGGGTGGCCGGGGGCATCGCAGCCCCCGGCCCACAGAATCCCGGCGTGACAGTCTCCCGTCACCGGGCTCTTCTCATCGGCCGTTTAGGCCGCGCGAGTCCAGCGCCATTGAGCGAAGAGGTCAGGTTCTCGTCCTTGGAGCCTGTCCCACCATCGCTTGAACAGCGTGTAGCTGCGCAGCCGCTTGTATTTCCTTCCCAGCCCAGCGCCTCAGGTAGAGGTTGACGCGCCGCAGGAGGGGATCCAACTTCGCCCGGTAGTACCGGCCGTAGTAGTTCATCGTGCGCCACGAGGCGCCATGCGAAAGGAGATGAAGGACATCAAACATCTCATCCGTGCCGGCTGGAATGCCGGCCCCGGGCTGATGCAGCGGCCCTGTGAAGCTGGGGACGGCCAAGGCGCGGAATCGCGCGCCAGCGGTCAAGC
>JBPCQX010000170.1:0-3101 GCA_050997675.1 Solirubrobacteraceae bacterium | reverse complement strand
GCGGGCGGTCCTCATCACAACTCGTAAATCCTGTCGTCTCTGCCGGACGTCAGGCATCGGCGCGTCGCTCCGCGGCTCCCTCGGCCGTCGCGACGAAGCTCTCGAGTTCTTGGAGCGCCAGATTCGTGAGTTCACCTGTTGCATGCGCGTACTTGCGCGTGGTGGTGTTCAGCTGCTCGCCACCGGCTCGAAGCGAGTGTCCCATCCAAGCGGCGACCTCGACGAGCGGGATGCCGGCCGCGAGAAGTCGGGACGAGAACGTGTGTCGGGCGTCGTAGAGGGTGAAGTCCGTGCCAGATACGCGCTGAGCTGGCTCCCACACGTTGCGGTAGAAGTTGCGTTGGGACCAATAGCACCCGCGAGGCGACGGGTAAAGGCGGCCCTCGATGTCGGCAGGGTAAGCGTCAATCATGCGGAGGAGGCACGCGGGAAGCAGCGTCCACCGACCTCGCCGCTCCCGCTCTCGCACGTGATGCGTCGACTTGAGACCAGGTTCGAGTTTCCCGTAGCGATTGGCGGTCTGATGCACGAAGATCATCTGGCGCTGCCGATCGAGATCGGCGCGCGCCAGTGCGAAGAGCTCGCCGGGGCGGGCTCCACTCAGGAAGGGGGTCCAGCAGACCGCACGATGTTTTGGCGGTAAGGCACGCATGAAGGCCCCAACCTCGCTGGCGGGAACGGCACGCCGAGCTCGCGGTGTACGCGTTGGATTCAGCCGGGGATCGTTCGGTCGAACTCGGATCCCATGCGCCGGATTTCCGTCTAGTAGCTCATCGTCGACGGCGTCGCGCAGCATGGCCGACAGGCTCGAAAAGGCGCCGTCGATGGTCTCCTTCGCGAGACCAGATTTGAGCAGCTGGGCTTGGACGTGCCGCAGCGAGCCCTCCGCAGATCGGTAATCGGAAAGCGACCTTTGCGCGGGAGGTACGGGAGGATGTAGCGCGTTATCCGCTCCTGGTTGGTCTGCTGGGTCCGTGGGTGACGGGGGAAACGCTGGGGCCATTCGTTGAAGAAGTCGACGAGCAGCGGAGCACATGCCGATCGTGGCGCGCGCCGCATCGCTTCAGCGATAGCTGCTTGAGCGTCGCGTTTGCGCTCGAATCGCCCAGCCTGCAAGACGCTTCCGTCCGGCGCGGTGTACCGAGCGAGCCACATTCCGGTCCTAGGACACTTCACTGGCTGTCTCATGCGTTACTCCATCTTGCTGGCAATAAACGAGTCGATGTCTTCGATTCGAAAGCGACGATGACCCCCGATCCGATAGGTGGGAAGGTCGCCCGCCTGAACCAGGCGATCGAGGGTGCGCTTGCTGACTGCAAGATAGGCAGCCGCGTCATCGCGCGTCAGCATGGGACGCCCTGGATCCTCTCTATGTTCGCGGGTGCCGCCGCGCGTCTCAGTGTCGGTTCTCATCGTTCTCCCGTCCTGTGCTGTGGTGGATGGCTGTGCCGGCTCGCCAAGTGGGCCAGCGTTTTGGGCGAGGGGTGCTCAAGAAGCCAGTCGGTGAAGTCGTAGCCGTCGTCGCGCAGCGGCGCGAGGTCCACGATGTGCGGGCGGGCGCACGTGATGAGGGCGGCGCTGCTGCGACGAGCGGCTGCTCTGCCTTGAGCGTCGGCGTCCATGACGATCGTGACGTGACGGCCGGCGAGGAGCTGTGCCCAGCTGGGTTGCCATGCGTGATCGCCGGACACAGCGATCGCGGGTAGGTCGCGGGACCGAGCGGCGATCATGTCGGGGGGCCCTTCTACCAGCAGGATTCGTCTGGACGTCTCGGCGGCGGGGTGGGGGATTAGCCCGACCCGGCTGCCTAGCGGCGAGCATTTTGGGGCGGCCGGTGGGGTCGGGCTGGTAGCGCAACAGGCCGCGCAGATCGCCGCGGGCGTTGCGGACGGGGATCGTGATGCGCCCTCGGTCGACGCCGAGCTCGAGCTCCCGCATCGTCTGGTAGCGCCAGCCGCGGTCGCGCGCGAGCCGCGCGATCATGGTCGGGCGGCGGGACAGAACTGTCCGCCAGTAGACGATGTCGTGGTCGGTCACCTGTAGTGCGGGGCCCTCCGCGAGAACTTCTCCCACGCGGGCAGGCAGGCGCGTGCCCGGGCCTGGAGCGGATCGGGGTCTGGGTGCGCGAAGCGGCTCGCGGGCGGTTTGTAGTCGTGCGCGTGGTTCGATCAGCCCGTGGGCGATCATCAGGTCGATCGCGGCCCGTGGGGCATAGCCCTTGCGCCATGCGGCGTCGTACGCTCCGCCGCGCGCCCCGCATGCGTGGCACTTCCACGCACCGCTGACCAGGTTCACCGAGCACGAGGGGTCGCGGTCTTCGCGGCGATGCGCGCCGGGGTCTGCAAAGCACCGCACCGAGGTATTGGTGCGCGAGGTCTCAGGGAGCTGGATTCCGAGCTGGTGGTAGTAGCCGCGGATGTCCGCGCCGGGGAGGGTCAGCGTGGCCATCACGGCGCCTCTCGGGTGTCGGCTAGCTGCTCGGTGAGTTCGGCTTCGAGCGCGTGGGCCTCGTCGTGGGTGAGGGTAAGGATGAGCGGGCCGTCGTGGAGCGTCAGTTTCAGCGCGGCTCCGTCGGGCGCTTCCTCCAGGGCCGATGGGCCTACCGTGAGCGTCACGCTGCGGCCGCCGATCGTGCTGAGCGCGATCGTCATGGCTCGACCTCCTGGCGGTCGGCCGAGACAAGGCCGGCGCCGAGCTCGTTGCTGGTTTCGGCCCATTCGGGTGTGCGCATTACGATCCAGGCGAATTCGCCGCCGAGCAGCGGGACTTCGTGTTGGGCGCGCGAGGACCACTGGCATAGCTGGCGGGTGGTGAGGTCTCCTCGCCACATCGCCGCGGTCCGCTCGTCGTGGGTCATCGTCCACAGCGCGCGGCGTATGCCTCGCCTGGATCCGGCGTCTGGTGGTGGCCTGACGGGATCTGCGCGGACGGGCCGCCTGCGCTGGTGAGGGTCGGGGTTCTCATGAGCCGAGCCTCCGGCGGATGGCGTCGAGGGTCGGGCAGACCCATTGGCCGGCGGTGCAACCGGCGCCGAGCGCACAGAGCTGCTCGAGCGTTCGCCTTGGCGTTCGCGGTGCGGGCTCGCTCGATCGCCCTCAGGC
>JBPCQX010000132.1:0-3139 GCA_050997675.1 Solirubrobacteraceae bacterium | reverse complement strand
CCGTCTCGCCCGCCGGCACGTAGAGATCGGTCGGCGCCTGCCCCTGACCGACCTCCGAGATCCCCTGCTGGGGGTAGTCAAAGCGCCAGCGCCAGTCTGACGCCACGGCGTGGATGCGCAGGGCCGGTCTGGTTGCAAGCGCGTCCACTCGCGACTCGCTGCCGTAGGTGGCGGCGAGCAGCACCACCACGACGACAGCTATCCCCGCCACATAGAGCAACTCAATCCGCGGAGCATCGCTGCGCCCCGAGGCTACGCGACCAGGTCGGGCCCGAAAGCGCACGACGACGAACCCCATCACCGCGATCACGATCGCGAATACGGCCACGCCTACCAGTGCGTAGAGTCCGAGCAGATGGTGAAACTGCTGACGGATGTCCACCAAGGCCATGTCCGCGCCGCCTCCCGCTTGTCGACCGCCCGAGCACCAGTGGGTGCGGTACGACGCGAGCATACCGAACAGGCAGCACCCTCTGCGCCAAGGCGCCCTGAAGGCGGATGCGGGAAGTGCAAGCCGCCCTCGAGGAAGCCGATCTCGACGAGGTCGTTGGGGAGAACACCCCCGTAGAGTTCGACGCGTCGGGACCCCCGTTGCGTTCTGATCCCGCCCCTGGAGGCTTTCCCCAATCCTTTCTTACACTGACCGAGACGTGCTCGGGCGAAGATGAGCGAAAAGCCCCTCAGCGAGCGGCTGCGACAGCCCCAGCCAGTGAACAAGCGCCGGATCCCATTCGGCCGCGGAGCGATGGAGCAGCCAAACGTAACCGGCGACGGGGAATCCCGCTGACGCCCGCGTTTCGGGCCGCCGTCATCGCGACGGGGGTCGCGACCGGCCAGGGGCTCTGATGATGTTCATCCTCTTCGGGCTTGAGCATCTGACGTTCGGCTATCACACGGGAAGTTTTGAGGCGGCCGTCAAGCGGGCGTGTGATGTCCATCAGATTCTGGCGCTGCTGATCGCCGGCGCCTTCGGCGGCGTCGCGTGGTACCTGCTTAAGCGGGTGTCAACCGCTGCGATCAACGCCTCAACTCAACCACGGATCGGAGGCCTTCTTCGGCTTTGGTCAAAACGCGTAGCAACCTGGCGGCCGCATCCGACCTCAGCCTCGCAGGTCCCAGCTTCGTCTAACCTCGCGCCGGCAATGATTGCGTGTGAAGCCAGGGAGGTGAGAGGCGACGCCCGGCGCTAGCCGCGACCTCTATGCTCGCGCGCTGGCGACGGTGGTGCGCCGCAGCGCTATCCCGTACGGCTACACGCTCACCATCTGGACCAGCGGCGCGGCGATCGAGCATTCGCACGGCACCCCTACTGTGGGCGATACCTTCCTGTTCCTGATCGGAGCGGTTGCGGGCTTCGCGGTCCTTGGCTCCCTAAGTCAGTTCACGGACGAAACGCCGCTCAGGCCGAAGACGGAAGACCTGATCCGGACCGGGCTCACACAGGGCGTCGCGGTCGGCCTTGCCTTGGGGGCCGCAGCACTCGTCGCCCTTCTGCACAGCTTCGCCGCATGGGCACTGGGCGGATTTGCCGCAACGCTGATCTATCTCGCGGTAGTCGCGATGGTGCTGGCGGTGAGCTCGCGCGAATCCTCAGGCATGCCAAGGCCCTAGTAAGTCCACATCCGATGCGTGGGTGTGCTGAGCGCCACGATCCCAAACCGGACACTCCGACCGACCCGCCCTGCGGTCTAGCCACTGCGCCGATGGGCCCAGATCCGCTTCTTCTCGCTAGCGGTGTGGACCAGCGCGACACCCAGGGTTTTGGCCGTGTTGGGCAGCGACCTGATAAAGCTCGGATCCGTCACACCGCCGGCTCGGTCATCGAACGATCCATGCGCTCCATGGTCGGTTTCGCTGTCGGCGGGGTGGTAAAGGTTGACCGGGCGGTCAGGACTGACCGTCTGTTGGGTCAGCTGGGCGCTCCACGCGCCGATGGCGGCGTACTGGTTGCCGAGTCCGGGGGCCAGCCTGGCGATGACGACGAGCATCTTGTTCCAGGATCCGATGATCTTGTCGCGCCGCCCGTCGAGCGCCACGTCGACGATGAACTTGGCCGGGATCTCAGGCTGGTAGATCGGCGGGACCGGCATCGGATGGTGCGACATCGCGGTTTGGCACCAGTCGAATTGAGGCGTGTTCACGGCGGGGAGGTGGACCATGCTCATGCGGACGTGGCTGCCCTCGTGGATCAGCTCCGCCCGGGTCGACTCAAAGAAGCCGCGGCAGGCGAACTTGGACGAGCAGTACGCCGACTGCAGCGGGATCCCGATAAACGCCAGCGCAGACCCGACGTTCACAATCGACCCGCGGTCGCGGGGTCGCATCCTGGCCAGCGCAGCCATCGTGCCCCACACCTGACCGAGGAATGTGACCTCGATCGCTCGCTGAAAATCCGCCGGCTTGACTTCCCAGGACGGCGCGAACACGGTTGTCATCGCGTCATTGACCCAGACATCGATTGGTCCTAGCTCGCGTTCGACCTGGCCCGCGGCGGCGTCGACCTGGTCAAACTGCGACACGTCGGTGGGGATCGCCAGCGCCCTGACTCCGGCCTCCCGTACCTCGCTCGCCGCCGCCTCGAGACCACCCTCGCCACGGGCCAGAAGCGCCACATCGAACCCCTTCTCGGCAAACGCTCGCGCGGTCGCTCTCCCCACCCCAGCCGATGCTCCCGTCACGACGGCAACTTGGCCCATGTGTATCGGCTCTCCTTGTTCGATTGGCTGCCCGATCAAAATCAACCCACACCAGTGATCTACCACGGCGAGGCTACCAACGTTCCGTGCCGCCCATCCGTCGCGAATCGCGGTCGGGGTCTCCCGGCCTCGCCGTAGGCTCGATCGACGCTGCACCGAATCGTGACCGGAGGATTGATCCATTGACTGGAGTCGCACCGGTGCCTACCAGTAGCTGCCCCGGGGATTGCTGCGCAAGGCGCTCGAGTTCGAGGGGAAACTCGGGGAGCGGGTAGGTGGTGGTTGTGGTCGCCGCTGTGGACCGTCTCGCTTTTCACCTGCCCGGATCGCGCCGCCGATGCCGCGGCGGCCGTTGCGCGGCGTGACGGCCTCGTTTCCGTTGGCGATCGGATCAGGCGCCGGGTGGTCAGCGCGGTCGGCGCCGCCGTACGGGCACGGGTAAT
>JBPCQX010000117.1:0-3189 GCA_050997675.1 Solirubrobacteraceae bacterium | reverse complement strand
TGAGGATGGAGTACCTGGTGCCGGCGCGCGGGCTGATCGGCTTTCGCACCGAGTTCCTGACCGAGACCCGCGGAACCGGCCTCGTGCACCACGTGTTCGACCGCTGGGAACCGTGGCACGGAGAGCTTCGTACCAGGCCCACCGGCTCGCTGGTCTCAGATCGCCGCGGCACGGTGGCGGCGTTTGCGCTGTTCAACCTGCAGGAGCGCGGGACTCTGTTCGTCGAGCCCGGCGAGCCGGTCTACGAGGGGATGATCGTCGGCGAGAACTCCCGCCAGGAGGACCTGGACGTCAATGCCTGCAAGGAGAAGCACCTGACCAACATGCGCCAGTCAACCGCCGACGAGCTGGTGCGTCTGGTGCCCAAGCGCGAGCTGTCGCTCGACCAGGCGCTCGAGTTCCTGCGCGCCGACGAGTGCGTGGAGGTGACCCCGAACGCGGTTCGGCTGCGCAAGGTCGCCCTCGACAAGAACTCTCGGGTCAGGCAGGCGCGAGCCGTTAAGGCCGCAACGGGCTGAGCTCGGGCGGGGCCCTTCAGGCGCTGGACGGGCTGAGCATGGCGGCGAGCGTCGTCCAGACATCGCGCGCCATCCCCATGCCGACGTGGCTGGCCTGCACCTCGATCTGGCGCGCGGCCGGATCAAGGCACGCCTCCCAGCGAACCACCTCGTCGCCGAGCGAGTACAGCGACATGAACCCGACGCCGTCGGGGAATGGCGCCGCGACCGCGGCCCGGGTGCGCGCGCAGCAATCGCCACGCAGGCAGCTGAAGCCGAACATCCCCGGCACGCCGAGCGTGCCAAGCGTGCCGACGGTGATGATCGAGGGCCACACTCGCGCCTTGACCGCGAGTTGGTCGAGCAGCGGCGAGCCAAGCGTCACCAGCGTGTCGACGAGGTCGGGGCGCAGCACCGCGAGCGCGCGGCCGATACACCCTCCGCGGCTCTGACCGACGATCAGCGCGGGCTTGCCCGTCCGCTCTACGGCGCCCTCGAGGTGCCGTTCCAGCGACTGCACGGTCGGCTCCATGCAGCCGGTGTTCCAGGCGATTCCGCTGCGCGCGAGCTGATAGCCGCCGGTGCGGAGCCAGTGCGCCATCCGGGTGAGGCTCATGTCGCCGGCCATGAAGCCCGGGATCAGCATGACCGGGCGCCCCTCGCCACGCGGCGGCGCGGGCCAGCGGGCGTGGTCCCGGGTCGAGAGCCACTCGGCCACCACGCGCGGCCGGGGGGGCGCCAGCGGGAGGCCGAACCTGGGGATCGTTGTCGCGTCCGTGTACATCGTCTCGGCCGGGGTGCAACGCTGCGCCGGCGCCGCGAAGACTACCCGGAGGGTCGGCCAGCTGCGCCGGTCTCCCGCAGATGCACGATCAGACGCCGCTCGCGGGCCACGAGGCCTGCCGGTAGGCGACCATCCCCACCCAGCGCAGCGGAAACGCCTTGCCACCAGGAGCATCGTGCTGCGCCGCACGAGGCAGTGATGGTCACCCACGAGCGATGCGAGGAGCCCTCGCCGGTCGCCCCTCTACTAACGAGCTGAGGCGATCGCGTCCCAGCACGCGCCTGCTGCCGCGTCAGGAGGACTTCAGGCCTAAGGTCGCAGTCCGGGGCGGCGTTGTGTGCATCGTTACCTGCCCGATGACCTGAGCAGGCTGAGGCAAGCCGGTTCCGTCTCCGACCTCGAGCGTTTGTGCGAAGCGGCGACCGGCCGGGGCATAAGAAGTCCCAAGCTCATCTGCGAAGGAGCTAGCGATGCCGACGCCCAGTCCTCTTCTCCTCAGCTCGTAGACGATGGCGGCATCGAATCCGAATGCGCGGCCCACCATCAAAACTGGACCGCGGTCAGGGACGCGGGCTCGCACCAGCGCCATCACAGCCCGAAGCGCCGGATACTCCTGCGGGTAAATGGCGTGCCAACGAGTTTTCAAGCCAAGAACCGGCATCGCGACCACTGCCGTCGCCGTGATCGCGGGCAAAACCGCCCGGGCGGGCACAACCGCTCGCCGGCGGCTCGGCGCGAGCGCCACAACCGACCATCCGAGCAGCACCCACGCCCACATCCCAGCCGGCCCAACCCACCACGAGCTATAGCCGTAGCTGAAAGGATTGCGCTGCGGGAAGCTCACCGTCAACGCTCCCACAGCACCGATCAGGACGGCGGTCACAGCGCAAGCGAAGACGATGTCAAGCCGTCTTCGTCGCCAGCCCAGCACAACACAGACGACAACGGCGATCCCAAAAACGCCTGTCGAGACTGCCGCCAGGCGCGACACCGCGCCCAAGGCTTCGAACGTCTTCGCCTCGGGGTCCAGATACCCGCGCAGCCACCAGGGAACCAAGCCCACTGTATGGGCAATCGCGTGAGTCGCGGCGCCAAAGCCGAAGGTTTGGCCGCGAGCGCCGATAGCGCGTAGGAGGTGGCCCAGGTTGCCGTGCCCCGGGCTGCCAGTCGAGCCCAGGATTTGGTCAAGGACTGGGAAGCTCCAACAGACGACCGCTACCAGCAGGGCCACGGACGCCGAGCGCCGCACCCGGTGCGCCGAAGCAACCGTCTCCCCCACCCAACCGTGCAAGCGGGTGCTCGTAAGCAGCCCGGCTACGCCCACAGCCAGTAACAAGAGCGCTGGAAGCAGATACGCAATGTGGCACTGCGCAGTGAAGCTGGCCAGGAGCACCGCCAGCGGTAGCAGCTGGGCGTCACCGCACGCCACCGACCAACTGACGATCACAAGCAACGTGAAGGGTAGGAGCGGAGCGCTCGGCGCCCAGATATCGCTTGGAAGGTCGGTCGGAAGCGACGACAACATCACCACGATTGCTGCTGCCGCGACCACCATGAACACAGGGCCGCCCCGGCGCCGAGCTAACAGCACCGAGCCGACAACCGAGGCACCATTGACCACCGCCATCGTCGTCGGCAGTGCCCAAAGCCCTGGTAGATGAGCCGGCACAGCCAGCAGCCAGTACAGGAGCGGGCCAGGGCTGTAGGTGTTTACGCCGGTCAGGAACGTGGTCGTGGAGAACGCGCCGACCAAGGGCGGGTGGGCGCTGAGGACGTCATAAGCCCGCGCTGCCACAACTGCCCGGTCGCCGTCGGGAGCCCAGCCGGCGGTTAGGGCCTGCACGAGCACGATGAATACCGGCACCGCGGCAAGTAGCGCCACTGCTGCGGTAAACCACGCTCCGGAGT
>JBPCQX010000051.1:0-38381 GCA_050997675.1 Solirubrobacteraceae bacterium | reverse complement strand
GGCGCTCGTCAAGTGCGACGCGGGATGCGGGGTCGCCGGAAGCCTCAACCCGAACAGGAGGTCGCTCGCCCGCGCCTGGCCCGGCACAAGCGCGGGGGGGCTCGCGTGCTGCGCGTTGCCGAGCAGCATCGCGCCCGCGCTCAGATCCGGCGCGGACGGCTGCGCCGGGGCCGGTGTCGGTGTCGGCACGGACGGTACTGGGGCCGACCCGAGCGCCGCACCACGGGGCTCACTCGATACCAGGCTCGCGAACACCACCCAGCGCTTTGCGGCGCTATACAGCGGATGGCACGCGGTCAATACGAGCTGGTTGATGCCGGCGACGGAACTGAGAACGCTGACCTGGGTCGGTGCAACGATCCGGTGACGTTGCACCACGTAGGTGAAACGACCGTAGGGCA
Organism: Solirubrobacteraceae bacterium; assembly: GCA_050997675.1. Lineage (GTDB taxonomy): Bacteria > Actinomycetota > Thermoleophilia > Solirubrobacterales > Solirubrobacteraceae > Palsa-513. The sequence goes on along the minus strand of JBPCQX010000051.1, from coordinate 37,980 downwards.
TGTCGATCGAGATCCGGTTGCCCTTGACGAGTTCATTGATGCGGCGAAAGGGCGCCAGGTACGTGGTGCGGTGGCCGGCGATCGCAACGGTACCGGGCATCCCGGGAAACGACGTCTGGGCGTAGATTCCCGGGCCCTTGCGGAGCGCGGCAACGTCAGTACCCGCGACAACGACAAAGTTCGCTGCGATGTGCGGAATGTGGATTTGCCCGACCGCACTGCCCGTACGGGCAGTGCTCTGTAGTTGGCGCGCGAGCAGGGCCATCCGCGGACCGGGCCCAGACTGGGCGGCCAACGCCTGCCGCTCCGCAGCGCTCGGGGGCGCGCGATCGAGCGCGCGCAGGTCTCCGTTGAGTCGATCCTGGGCGAAGTGCGCGTAGAGCGCGGAAACCGGCTCCTGCCAGAGAAGCGTCAGTCCCCCGTCGATCAACATCAGACTCCCGCCGATTGCCATGATCACCGTGAGCAAGCGCAGCAGGCGGCGTCCGCCGGGGCGCGGTCCACCGGGCCGGGGCGGGCGCGGCGAGCGCGCGGCGAATTCCGGTAGCGGCGGAAGCGGGGCGTGGGAGATTGACGCCGCGGTCATTTCCGACCGGCGGGCCTGGCGCAAGTTGCCTAGTTTCACATGCTCAGCTTAGCAATCGCCCTGGCGACGGCCGCGGACAGCGCACGGAGCTAGGGGATCCGCGGACCGCGCACCACGCTGAGTTCCGCGGGATCGACGGGCGAGCTGGCCACGGGCTGGGCACCTGACGGCTGCACGCTGCTCGCTGCGGGCTCGAGCGTCGCTGCGGCTGACGCCGACGCGGGCGCCGGCGTCGGGTTCGGCGCGATGCTCCCGCCGAGCACCAGGTTGACTACGGCTGGTCCGGCCGGGACCACGCGACTGGGCCGCTCGAGGCCCACGAGGCCGCCTGCCAGGAGACGCTCTGCACCCGCATTCCGCGTCGAGTCTGCTGCGATCGATGCGCCATCACGCTGGCTGGCGGCGTTGCCGATCAGCACAGCCACGGCGAAGGCGCAAGCCAGAATCGAAGCGGGCGCCGCGTACCTCGACGGACGGCCGCGAGGAGTCGGGCGTTGTCTGGCGCGGACCGCGATCGGAGAGCCGGCTTGCCGCGGCCGGCTGGCTTCCGCGCGCATGCCGCCCCCGGGCACGGTAGCCACGCCCGGAGAAGCCAACACGACGTCTCGCACCAGTTGATGGTTTGCATCTGTCTTCTTCGTCGGCTCCCACGTCAAGCCGCGGTCGGTCAGGTACATGTGGAAGCCCATCGCAAGCGGAATCGTCCAGTACATCCAGTGCAACATCAGAAACAGCGGATTCACCCGCAACATGTAATAGAGACGCTCGCGCCGTGTCGAGAGCACCGCGCGTGTCTGCAGCCACGCGGCGCGGTAATTGATGATGTGAAGACACACCGCCCCGACGATGTTGATGATCGTGAGCACCAGCAACGGCAGCGCCCGGAAGCCGGAGCCGCCGGACCCCAGACCTGCGAGCGTGGCGACGCCGATCCCGAGGCCAATCGGGTTGAGAAACAGCGATAGGCACGGCACGAGATTCAACCGTGCGCGCATCCTCTGCCGAGCGGTCATACCCATCAATTTCAGCGGCGAGGCAAGTGACTGGTAGAATCCGGCTGCCCAGCGCTTACGCTGTGTGATGCCACGCCCGAGCGTCAGCGGCACCTCTTCGATCAGCGGGTTTCGGACGACCCCGAGGCGCCGGCCATTGGTCCACAGTCGCATGCCGATCTCGGGATCCTCGATCGTCAGCCAGGGATTGAAGCAGCCGACTTCGACCAGGTCGCCGAAGCGCATAAACAGGCCCTTGCCGAGCGTGTAGAACGGATGCTTGCCGCCGGCGGTCATGTGCGCGTAAAGCGACCCGTCCCAGGAGAGGTGATCCATCGCGAACATGCTCGCCGGCAGGGTGTGCAGCAGGTTGCCCCCGAGGTTGGTGTTCTGCACCACGTCGTACTGCTCAATTCCGACGGCTGCGGTCTGAAAATAGTCGACGGGAACGACGCTGTCTGCGTCCAGGTAGGTAAGCAGCGCGTCGCTGCATTCGTCGACGAGGTTGTACACCGCGTATACGAGCTGACGCGTCTTCTTGGCCGGGAGGTGCGCCACTCGGGCGCGCTTGCCCTGGTGCCACCAATACGCCTTCGGGTTACTGTCCCAGGCGCGCCAAACCGTCTTCCAACTATCGTCGCTCGTGGGCGGTACGGCCAGGATCTCGAGGAACGGAAACTCCTGGCTGAGATGCCGCAGCGACTGGATCGTGACCGCGTCGTCGTGGTTGGGAATCGCAACGACGCGCAGCCGGTCGGCTGGGTAGTCGGCCTGCGCGACGGCGAGCAGAGTGGTGCGCATCGTGGCTTCGAGCTCCCGCAGGACGGGATACAGCAGCAGGATCGGCGGACACGTTTGGTCCTGCTCCGCCGCGTTCTTTCTTGTAACTGTGTCGACGCGCAGCGAGAAGAACCACAGCACGACGGCGAGCGCGCAAAAGTAGGCAAGCTGTATCGAGCCGTAGGCTCCGAGCAGAAGGTCGTGGGCCATGGGCAGCCTGACTAGCGCGCGAGACCGCGCCGCTCGAGTTCGACCCGCGCCTCGTCCAGACCCGCGGACGCAGGCTGGCGAGCCACCCAGGAAATCAGGTCTTGCACGCCGTCCTCGAAGGGAATCGCCGGAGCGAATCCGAGCAGTTCTTCGGCCTTGCTCATGTCCGCATAACAGTGGCGAATGTCGCCGGCGCGGTACTTCCCCGTGGCTTCCGGCGCGATCTCCACGTCGAGCGCGCGAGCCAGCGTCCCGGCAATTTCGAGGATTGTCATCGGCCGGCCGACGCCGATGTTGATCGCGTGTCCATAGGCGGCGGGCGTCCTCAGCGCACTCACGGTCGCGCGGGCGACGTCGCGGACGTGAATGAAGTCGCGCAGCTGCAGGCCATCCTCGAAGGCCAGCGGCGCCTCGGCGGCCAGCAGCCGGGCGCTGAAGATCGCGCCCACGCCGGTGTAGGGGTTTGCCAGCGCCTGGCGTGGACCGTAGGCGTTGAAGTAGCGCAGAGCGACCACCCCCATGCCGTAGGCCCCTCCGGCGACGAGGCAGAGCAGCTCCTGGTCCATCTTTGAGATCGCGTAGACAGAGCCTGGTTGCAGCGGCTTTGACTCCGGCGTGCCCGTCGAGGAAAGCTCGGCCCCGCAGGTCGGACACGCCGGCTCCCAGATCTGCTGCGCTAGGCGTGCTGGATCACGGGATGGCGGAAACACGATCCCGTGTTCCGCACAGAGGTAGGCGCCCTCCCCGTACACCGACATCGAGGATGCAACCACGATCCGCTCGACACGTGCGACGTCGTTGGCGAGGATGTCGAGCAGCGTCGCGGTACCCGATGTGTTTGCATCGACGTAGCGAGAGATCTCATACATCGACTGGCCGACGCCGACCTCTGCGGCCAGGTGGATCACGGCTTCTACGCCCGCCAGCGCGCCCTCCAGCGCGTCACGATCACGCATGTCGCCGTGAATGAAGTTAGCCTCCGGCGCCAGGTAACGCGGACCGGCATTTTCGTGAACCTGTTCCACGAGCTTGTCGTAGACGGTCACGTCATAGCCCTCTTCGAGCAGCTGATCGACGACGTGGGAGCCAATAAATCCAGCCCCACCAGTCACGAGAACGGTGGGGTTCATGTGGACGGCTTCGGCGGATTCATAGTTTCGAGCGTGGTGGCGAGGATACCAGCCGGGCCAGCGTCCCGAGCCGCGTCGCCCCGGATCCCCGGCTCCCGCCGCGGCACGGCGGGGTTCCGGCGCAGAGTTCTCGGTCGCGGCGATCAAACTGCCCCTGCAAACTTATCCCGTCGCGGCAACCACGGCCCAACAAGCCCCTGAATCGCCGCCAAATCATTGTCGGACATCCCCCTGGCGCGAAAGGACGCAATCATCGTGTTCAATCACGACCCATCGCCGTTCCGGCAGCCCTGGCCGTGTTGGCATGTGGGCCTGCCTCGGCGCGCGTTCGGCCGACACTTCCTGCCTGGTAGCACCCACTCGAGCACCAACCAGGGCATCAACAACACTCAGGCTGCAGTTCAGGGTAAGGCTGGCGACGGACGGAGCCGCACGCAGCACGACTGCCGCGGACGTCGGGATGGACGCCGAGAGCTGTTGGTTGCACGCGTCGCACGCGGAAGCCACGCGACTCTCAGCTTGTCTTTAGGGGTAAGCCGTAGCGTGGCGGGGGTCCACGACGAGGACGAGGAGCTGCAGTGATCGAAGCGGAAGGACTGACGAAGCGCTACGGCGAGAAGCTTGCCGTTGACGACCTCACTTTCCAAGTCAAGCCTGGGATCGTGACCGGCTTCCTGGGGCCCAACGGGGCGGGAAAATCGACAACGATGCGGATGATCCTCGGCCTGGACGCGCCGACCGCTGGGCGGGTGCGAATCGACGGGCGAGCTTATGGCGGCCTCAAAGCACCGCTGCACGAAGTCGGCGCGATGCTCGAGGCGCGCGCGATCCACACCGGTCGCTCGGCTTACAGCCACCTCCTCGCAATGGCCCAGACACACGGAATCCCACGCAGACGGGTTGACGAGGTGATCGATCTCGTTGGATTGACGGAGGTGGCTCGCCAGCGTGTGGGTGGATTCTCCATGGGCATGGGCCAGCGGCTCGGGATCGCCTCCGCGATGCTCGGCGATCCGAACATTCTGATCCTCGACGAGCCCGCCAACGGCCTGGATCCAGAGGGCATCCTGTGGATCCGTAACCTGCTCAAGGGTCTGGCCTCGGAGGGCCGTACGGTGTTCCTGTCATCGCACCTGATGCCCGAGATAGCCCAGACGGCTGACCACGTGATTGTGATCGGCCGCGGACGGCTGATTGCCGACACATCGGTTGACGAAATCGTGGCCCAGGCGTCGCTCGGCGCCGCGGTGCACGTCCGCTCGCCGCAGGTTTCGGAACTTCGCGACACCCTTGCGGGACCCGGGGTGGAAGCCCAGCTCGACGACTCCGGAACCCTTGTGGTCAAGGGTCTCAAAAGCGAGCAGATCGGCGAGGCGGCGGCGCGCAGTTCGATCGTCCTCCATGAACTGACGCCTCGACAGGCGACTCTGGAGGAAGCATTCATGGTCCTCACCGGAGACTCCGTCGAGTACCACGCGACCGGGCGGCAGCCCGGCACTCCGGCCGCTGACCTCGAGCCGGCGATATGAGCGCGGTCGCCGAACACACTGCGACCCCAGTACCCGCGTCGTCGCACGGCCGCGTCACGCAGTGGAACGTGCTGCGCTCGGAATGGACCAAGGTGTGGTCGCTGCGCTCCACCCGCTGGTCGCTTCTGGCGGCAGTCGTCTCGATGGCCGGACTCGGAATGGTTATCGCTGCGTTTCGGATGGGTCACTGGTCCCAGCTGAGCGCCGAGGAGCGCGCGAGGTACGACCCGATCGACAACGGAGTCGGCGGGTACCACCTCGCGCAACTCGCGATCGGGGTCTTGGGCGTCTTGGTCATCAGTGGCGAGTACGCCACCGGCATGATCCGCTCCAGCTTCATGGCGGTCCCGCACCGCCTCCCCGTGCTGTGGGCAAAGGCGCTGGTTTTTGCAGCGCTGACATTCGTGCTCATGCTCGTCTCGTCTTTGATCTCATTCTTTGGCGTTCAGACGATCGTGTCGCAGCGCAACGTCCAGGCCAGTCTCAGCGACCCACACGCGCTGCGGGTGGTCGTCGGCACCGCCCTCTTCCTCACGGCTCTGGGCGTCCTGGCGGTCGGCATCGGTGGCCTCGTGCGCAGCACGGCTGGCGGCATAGCGGTCTTCGTCGGGTTGCTGTTCGTGTTGCCCGGGATCACCGCGCTGCTGCCGAGCAGCGTCGGCGACGCAATCTCGCCGTACCTCCCACTCAGCGCGGGCTTCGCGGTCGCCACGAGCACCTTCGACAACTCCCACCACCTCGCCCCTTGGACAGGATTCGCCGTCTTTTGCGCCTATGCGGCGATCGCGATGGCAGCCGCCGCGGTCGGCTTGGTGCGGCGCGATGCCTGAGTGCGTAAGGCAGGCGAGGGGACCGACCAAGCGGACCTCGAGCCAGGGGTTCTGCACCCCGAATTGACCTCTACCTGACCGCGTGAAGCGCGAGCCAGTCAGGCGCCTCCTGGACGACGACCCCCGCCTTGTGATTGGCCGCCTCGGACGGCGCGGCCTCGTAGATAGCCATCACGGTGCCGTCTGCGACGAGTAGTTCGGCCACCAGCTATCCCGGGCCCCCGGGGCCTCGTCGCCCTGGGGGCCCGGGAGAGTCAGTAATAGTGTCGCCGTCCGCCGATCGCGCGTCCCATCGATCCGAGCAGAAACAGGACGGCTCCGACGACGAGAAGAATGATCCCGATCGTCCACAGAATTGCGATATTCGCGACAAACCCGATCACCAGCAGAATGAGTCCTAGCGTGATCACATCTCTCCTCACGGTCGGTGGGTGCTTCGCTAATACGATGTTACCCAAGGCTTCGCACACTGAACCACCGACCTTCGTGATCGATATCCGTGATCGTGCGCTTGGCGCACCTGCCCGGTCTAGCGACGATGTGATGAATCGGCCGACTCCGGGTAGGTCCAGTGGTATCAGAGACAAGGAGGAGTCATGACCGTAGTCATCATCGTGATTGCCGCAGTCGTCATTATCGGCGCCGTAGTGCTGGCCGCTCGCTCAGGTCGCGAGCGTAAGCTCGAGGGGCGCCGCACGGAGGCGCAGGAGCACCGCGACACCGCAGAAACGCACGACCGGCGCGCGGAACGCGAGCAGGCGGAGGCCGATCGCCAAGCGGCGCGGGCAAGAAAGGCACAAGCCGAGGCCGAGGAGAAATCGGCGATCGCGCGAACGGAGGCCGTAGCGGCCGAGGAGCGCTCCCAGGCAGCCGCCCGCGAAGGCGACCTAGCGCACGAGCATCACGAGCGCGCGCGGGAGATCGATCCTGACGCGGACGAGGCTCAGGACGCCGCCCGCACGGGCGAATCGTTGCCGCGGACCGAAAGCGGACGCGACCCAGGAGAGCCCCACTGAGCGGAAGGACACCCATTGCGATCCTGGACATCGACGGCACGCCGTGGGACTGCGAGGCCGCAGCCCGTGCCGGGGTGCCGACGGTCGGGCTGTTGACGGGCGGGTTTTCCGCGAGCGAGCTGTGCGACGGGGGCGCAGTGTCGGCGTACGAAACCTTGGCGAACCTGATCTCCGAACTCGACGAGACACCGTTTACCTCGAGTTAGCGGTCTCGCGGCGGGGAGGTCCCGGCCAAGGGTAATCCGCGAAGCTGGCTTCCGCCCCCCGGCACCGTCGCGCTCCCTCCGGGTCAGAAACCATTCAGGCCAAGTGGGGTACAGGTGCAGAACAGGTTGCCGGTCCGCCGCTGTCACGCGCACATGCGCTCGAGGAGAGGTCTAGGAGAATGAGAAATCGCAGAAGCGTTGCGTCTGTCGGTGCATTGGTCGCGCTCGTTGTTTCGGGCGCTGTTTCACTGACCGCGGCGCCTGCTTTTGCGGGCCTGCCCACCGCTGCTGTGTCGTTGGGGGATTCGTACATTTCCGGGGAAGCCGGTCGCTGGCAGGGCAACAGTGTCGATCCGCTTCTGAGCCGGGACGGAACGGACCGGGCTTTCACCGGGACCAGCTACGACTTGAGCCGCGTCTACCAGCCGCCGTCTGACACCAATGGCTGCCACCGCTCCGACGTGGCGGAGATCCGCAGCGGCCCGCTGCGCGTCGATCAAAGGGTCAACATCGCCTGCTCGGGCGCAGTGACCCAGAATATCTTCCGCAGCTCAAGCGGCGGGGTGGGACAGAACGGAGAGCTTCCTCAGGCCGATCAGCTCGCGGCGGTCGCCCGGCAGACGAAGGTCAAGCTCGTCGTGCTGTCGATTGGCGGCAACGACCTTGGCTTCTCCTCGATTGTCAACGCTTGCCTACAGGCCTATGAGACGTTTGGTCCCCCCTGTCAGACCTCCCAGCAGCCGGTGATCGACGCGAAGTTCCCGACCGCGATGGCCAACGTGGGCAAGGCCGTCGATGAGATTCGCGCAGCCATGCAGAGCGCCGGCTACAGCCCGAGCGCCTATCGCTTTGTGATGCAGAGCTATCCGTCCGCAATCCCCCGCGGGTCGGAGATCAGGGTGCCCGAGATCGACCACAACGCAAGAACGAACATCGATGGTTGTCCGGTCTACAACAGCGACGCCACATGGGCACGCGACTCCGTGGTCAGCCAGATCTCCAACGGCCTGAAGTCCGTCGCCGCGAGCAAGGGCGTTCAGTTCCTCGACCTGCGCGATTTCCTGCAGGGTCGCGAGATGTGCTCGGTCTCGACGCGCCTGGCCAGCCCACTGAATCCGCCATCGGCGACCACCAGTGACTGGGCGCGCTTCCTCAATCTCTCGGCAGTCGTAACCCAGGGCCAACTGCAGGAGACCTTCCACCCGAATGCCTACGCCCAGCACGCACTCGGCAACTGTCTCGGCCTGCTCTACGCGCAGCGCAGCAACGCGGCCTGTGACAACGTTCCGGGCGCGGGCACCAACGGGGTGCTACTCAAGCCGAGCGGCTGACGCCATCCCCGGAGCCAGCCGTCACTGAGTCGCCAGCCAAGAAGTGGCGTTTGTCGCCTCGCCGCCGGACTGCCCCCGACCCGCTGACCTGCACGCATTCCCCGCAAATGCACCGGGGGCCAGTCATGTCCCCTGGCGAAGCTAAGGGGTGACCTCACATTCGCTCATCAAGCCGCGTTAGGCGCCCCGTTGGTCGCGGCGGGGCCAACGCCAAGAGTGACGCGGCGGTGGAGCAGTGCTAGCCGTGTTCAGCGTGACGCATTCGCCAGTCTGTCCGGCGAGACAAGGCGTTCAGCGGCGGATGCTTCGCGCGACTGCACCCACCGCCGGCTCTCATCCAGGAGGGTCCCGAGCATTGCCGCCGCCGACGGCGACCGGTAACCGCCGGCCTTGGTCGCTGCGAACCCTCGGCGGGCGGGCCCGCGTGGGCCAATCGACCGAAGCACAACGTCGTCGCGAACGGTCGTGGTCGCGAGGTCAGGGATCAGCGCAATCCCTACACCAGCAGCGATGAAGCCCTGGATCGCCGAATAGTCGTCGTTCTGAAAGGCAAGTTTCGGCTCGAAGCCGGCCTGAGCGCACGCGCTCTTGAACAGGCGGGCATCGGGACAGCGATCACCCGTGCCGAGCATCCACTCCTCGTCGCGGAAGTCCGCGAGACGAATCCGCCGGCGCGACGCGAGCCGATGACCGACCGGCAGGGCGAGATACATCGGGTCCTCGAACAGCAGAATGTTTTCGGTCCCCGCAGCGTCGGCACGATCTATCCCTTCGAGACTCAGTGCGATGTCGAGCTCGCCGGCGCGCAAGGCCGGCAAGCCCTCGCCCGGCTCGGCCATCGTCAGGCTCAGCGAGACCTCCGGATAGCTGGCACGGAAGCGCGCGATCGCAAGCGGGGCGATCGTGGCCGCAGCGGTTGGGAACGCGGCCATCCGCAGACGGCCGCCACGCAGCTCGCCGATCGCCCGAACCTCCTCCTCGGCGTCGGCCAGGCGGCCGAGAATCTCGTCCGCGTGGGCCACGAGTGCGGCGCCCGCGTCGGTCAGACGTACCCCACGGGCGCTGCGTTCGATCAACTTCGCGTTGATTTCCCGCTCGAGCGTGGCGATCTGGCGCGAAACCGCCGGCTGGGTGTAGGACAGCGCGACCGCGGCCCCGGAGAAGGAGCCCTGTCTCGCAACCTCCCGCAGAACGCGCAGACGCTTCAGGTCGAGCATAACGTGGGGTAATACTACACCTGCCGAACAATCATTTGCGGTTATGGATCCTCCGCGCCATAGTTTCACCAATGGACCCGCGAATGACAGCGATCAGATCAACTACCCGGGCCGCCGAGCTCAACTCGCGAGCCGATGCGTCAAGCGCTGGACGACCGGCCGCGGACCGGCTCCGATCCACGGCTGCTCGTTCGCACCCGCGCGAAGAAACCCGGCCCCGGGGGCTCGAGCGCATCCGCGCAGCGCTGTTCGGTCAGGCGAGCGATCTCTCGCCGGCCAAGGCGCCGACCGGCGTCCGCGACTAGTCACAGACGCTTTTCGAACCAGAGGGTCGCTAACGGGTTGCCGTTGTAGTCCGGAATCTCCAGGTATCCGTGCGACCGGTACAACCCCTGTGCCTCACGTTGAGAAGTTCCCGTGTCGAGACGGATTCGCTCGTATCCAGCTCGCGCCGCAAGCTCCTCGATCCGCGCGAGGAGTTTTCGGCCGACGCCCAGACCGCGCGTCTGGGGCCGAACGTACATGCGCTTCAGTTCCGCACAACGCGCATCGATCTGTTTGAAGCCGCCGCAGCCGGAAGGTTGACCAGACATGTAGGCGACGACGAAGCCGCCGGCTGGCGCCGCGAGCTCCATCGCGCCGGCGGATGGACCGATGTCGCGGTGCCAGCCGGGGTAGAGGCTGGCGATCTCAGCTTCAAAGCCGTCGAGCAACAGCGTGCCGGACGGCTCGTCAATCGTCTCTTCTAGCAGCACCAGGTCCACTCACCAGATTGTCGCATCGGCCGGATGCCTGCCGGCACGGGCGCTAGCACGCTTGATGGCGGCAGGCCACGCTGTCGCTGCCGCGCGCTGCCGCCAGCGCGCGCACGATCGCGCCCGCCGGAGCCAAAGAGTTCCCACCGGCAGCAGGAAAGTGCATATGGTTGCTTTCGGTTGACGTGCCCGCTCACTAAGGAGGAGTGCCACCACCATGCGAAATCCCATCAAGCTGCTCGGCGCGATCGCGCTGAGCGTAGTTGCAGCCTTTGGAGTGAGCGCCTGCGGCAGCTCGTCTTCGTCGTCATCAGGCGGAAAGAGCGGCGGTACAGCCACAGCTCTGTTCGGAACGGCAGCCGACTCGTTGGATCCGCAATTTGGCTACACGACCCAGGCAGCTGAGCCTGACTGGGTAGTCTACACGCCACTGCTCACCTACCGGCACGCCAGCGGCACAGCCGGGGGAGAGTTGATCCCCGGCTTGGCCACCGGCCAGCCGCAAATCTCCGCCGACGGCCTGACCTGGACCCTGACGCTACGCAAGGGGTTGACGTACTCCACCGGCGCACCCGTCAAGGCGTCGGACTTCGCTTACACGATCCTGCGCGCGCTGAAGCTCAACTGGGGTGGCAAGGCCTTCTACACCACCTACATCAAGGGCGCGGCCGAGGCCGACAAGGGCAAGACCAAGACGATTTCCGGAATTGCCACCGACGACGCCACGGGCAAGATCACGATCCGCCTGCTCAAGCCCTACGGCGCGTTCGGCAACGTGCTGGCCTTCCCCTCATCCGGGCTGGTACCAACCGGTACGCCGATGACCAACCAGCCCAACACCCCGCCCCCTGGCGACGGCCCGTACATGTTTGGCTCGGTCGCTCCGAACAAGGGCTACTCGCTGGTGCAGAACCCCCGCTTCGCCGCTCAAAGTATCCCCGACATTCCCAAGGGGCACCTGAAGCAGATCAACGTCCAAGTCGTCAGCACCCCCCAGCAGGAGGCCCAACAGGTCCTCAACAACACCGCGGACAGCTTCGACCCCGCGGACGAGCTGCCGGGTTCGGTGCTGTCGCAGATTCAGAGCCAGGCGAGCGATCGCTACAAGCCAGAGACGACGGCGCAGAACTACTATTTTTTCCTCAACACCAAGAGCAAGCCGTTCTCAAACCAGCTCGCCCGCGAAGCGGTCAACTACGCGCTGGATCGCCGGGCCTTCGTCAAGCAGGCCGCCGGTGCATTGACACCGGCCTGCTTCTTCCTGCCGCCCCAGGTGGTCGGCCATCCGGCAGGCCAGTGCCCCTACGGCGGCGATCCCAACGGTGCGCCTGATCTGGCCAAGGCCAAGCAGCTCGTGCAGCAGTCCGGCATGGCCGGCACCGCGCTCACGGTGTGGGGCGAGAACGTCAGCCCTCGCAAGGACTACGTCGACACCTACACGAGCGTTCTGAACCAGATCGGCTTCAAGGCGACGGAGAAGCTGATCGCCCGAGCCACGTACTTCAACACGATCGGAAATGCCAAAACCCCGAACGTGCAGACGGGCTTCGCCGACTGGCAGCAAGACTTCCCGAATCCGTCTGACTTCTACCTTCTGATGGACGGCAACGCAATTCAGCCCGTCAACAATCAGAACTTCTCAAACGTCAACGACCCTCACATCCAGTCAGAGCTTGCAGCTTTGAACAAGGTCCCGGCCGGCCAGCTGAGCACCGTTGCGCCTCGCTGGCAGGCGCTCGACACGTACGTCGCGAGCAAGGCCTACCAGGCTGTCTACGGGTACAACAAGAGCCCGATGTTCCTGTCCAAGCGGCTGGACTTCGCTTCGGCGATCTTCCATCCCGTCTACTTCGACGACTACACCAGCTGGAAGCTGAAATAGCAGCATGCAGATGAGCGGAATGCGGGAGGGTGCTCAGCGCCCTCCCGCCGCCGGGCCCCGGCTCTGATGGCAGGCGATTCCCCCGCCGGCACGCCGGGCACCGAGTTCTCCTCCACGGCGACTCCTGCAGCGGCTGAGGAGGGAGCTCCGCCGGGGCTCGGTCCCTACCGTCTGGCGGCGCGTCGCCTGCAACGCAACAGACTCGCGCTCGCCTTCGGCGGGCTGTTTCTGCTTGTCGTTATCCTCTGCCTGCTGGCGCCCGTCTACGCCCACCAGATCGCCCACACCGGACCAAACGACAATCACGTCACAGGCACCGTCAGGGTCGGCGGCAAGGTCAAGGAAGTCGTGTCCGCGCAGGGCATCCCGATCGGCCCCACTTGGGGCTCGCACTTTCTCCTAGGGGCCGACAACGATGGCCGCGATGTCGCCGTGCGGCTGCTATACGGCGGGCGCAACTCGCTACAGATCGGCCTCCTCGCGGCGCTGATCACGCTCGTGCTCGCAACCATCATTGGCCTGGCGGCCGGCTACTACCGTGGATGGGTGGATGGAGTGCTGTCGCGAATGCTCGATGTGATCTGGTCCTACCCGGCGGTGCTGCTCGGCCTGGCACTCGGGACTGCGCTTGCGATCGGGGGCCTCGACCTGGGCCTCTTCCAGCTGCAGGGCAATTCGCTGATGGTTCCAACGGCGATCATCGGGATCGTCTACATCCCCTACGTCGCAAAGCCGTTGCGGGGCCAGGTCCTGGGACTGCGCGAGCGTGAGTTCGTGGACGCCGCGCGTGCGCAGGGGATGAGCTCGAGGCGGATCCTCGTTTCGGAGATCCTGCCGAACGTCGCTTCGACGCTGATCGTCTTCGTGCCGCTGATCGTCGCCAACGCGATCCTCCTCGAGGCCGCCCTCTCGTTCCTCGGCGCGGGGGTGCGGGCGCCCAACCCCTCCTGGGGCACGATGATCGCCGATGGCATCCGGCAGATCCCGGCGGCGATCCACCAGACGCTGGTCCCCGGCGTCATGCTGGTCCTCACGGTGCTCGGCATCAACGTGTTCGGCGACGGCGTCCGCGACGCACTCGACCCTCGCGCCACGATACGGATCGAGCACTGAATGGGGCGATTCATCGTTCGCCGGGTGCTCTCGATGGTTGCGGTCCTGTTCGCCATCTCGCTGTTGACTTTCCTGATCTTCCAGGCGATCCCCAACGGCGATCCGGCGGTCCGCCTGGCAGGCCGGACCGCGACGCCCGAGACGATCTCCACGGTGCGCCATTACTGGGGCTTCGACAAGCCGCTGTATGTCCAGTACGCCAAGACGATGCAGCACATCGCTGACGGCAGCATCCGCTCCTATACGCAGGAGCTCAACGTCGAGAATCAGATCGTCCAGGATCTCCCGGCAACCCTGTCGCTGTCGATCGGGGCGGGAGTGATCTGGCTCGCCCTGGGCGTCCTCTTTGGGCTGCTCAGTGCGATGACCGCCGGCCACCTGACCGACCGCATCGTCACGGTGCTGTCAATGATCGGGGTCTCCACCCCCGTCTTCTTTCTTGGCGCGATGATGTCCTACTACCTTGGCTACAAGGCAAACCTCCTTCCCCCCAACAACTATGTGCCGCTGACCAGCGATCCCTGGGGGTGGTTCACGCACCTGCTGATGCCGTGGTTTGCCCTCTCGGTGCTGTTCATCGGCATCTACGCGCGGGTGCTGCGCAACAACGTGCTGGACACGATGAACGAGGACTTCGTTCGCACGGCCCGGGCGAAGGGGCTCAGCAACCGGCGCGTGATGGTCCACCACGTGCTGCGCAACTCGATGATCCCGATCATCTCGCTGTGGGGCCTGGATTTCGCCGCGGTCGTGGGCGGCGGGGCGATTCTCACCGAGTCCGTCTTCAACCTCCAGGGCGTTGGGCAGTATGCGGCAGACTCGATCCAGCGCCTGGACGTGCCGCCGGTCCTCGTGATCACGATGTTCGGTGCGTTCTTCGTCGTGCTGCTGCAGGGCGTGGTGGACGTTCTCTACGCCTACCTCAACCCGCGGATCCGGCTCGAGGGGTGATGGCCGAGCGGCTGCTCCAAATCGACGAGCTCTCGGTTCGCTTCAGCACCGAGGAAGGAGTCGTCCACGCCGTCGACGGCGTCAGCTTGGGCGTCGACCGCGGTGAGGTACTCGCAATCGTGGGTGAGTCGGGCTGCGGCAAATCCGCCACCGCGATGACGCTGATGGGGCTGACGCGCTCCCCCAACGCGAGCTTTGGCGGCACGGCACACCTCGATGGCACGGAGCTGATCGGCGCCAGCGAGGCCGAGATGCGACGGATACGCGGCGCCCGCATCGCGATGATCTTCCAGGACCCGATGTCCGCGCTGGATCCGGTCTACAGGATCGGTGACCAGATCGTCGAGCAGATCCGCGCGCATGACAGCGAGATCTCAAAAGCGGCCGCGATGGATCGAGCGGTCGAGGGCATGGAGCGCGTCGGCATCCCGCGTGCCAGCGAGCGCGCCCGGTCCTACCCGCACGAGTTCTCGGGCGGCATGCGCCAACGGGTAATGATCGCGATGGCGCTCTCGTGCTCGCCTGACCTGCTGATCGCTGACGAGCCGACAACCGCGCTGGACGTGACGATTCAGGCCCAGATCCTCGAAGAGATCAAACAGCTCCGCGTCCGTACCAACGCCGGCGTGATCATGGTGACCCACGACCTTGGCGTGGTGGCGGACATCGCCGATCGCATTGCTGTGATGTATGCGGGGCGGATCGTCGAGCAGGGCACGCTCGATGAGCTGTTCTACAACCCACAGCACCCCTACACCTGGGGTCTGCTGGGCTCGATCACCCGCGTGGACCGCGAGCGGCCCCGGCGGCTTCCGACGATCGCCGGCCAGCCGCCGTCGCTGCTTGCGCCGCCTGAGGGCTGCCACTTTCGGCCTCGCTGCCCACACGAGTTCGGAAAGTGCATCGAGCGGCCGCAGCTCGAGGCGCGTCTGCCCGACGCTCCCGGCCACACCGACCGCTGCTGGCTGGATGCACAGGAGAAGCTCTCGTGCCGCGTTCAGGACGGCCGAATCGGCTTGACCGGCGGAGAGTCCGTGGTCGCGTGAGCGCGCTGCTTGAAGTGGATCACCTCGAAGTGCATTTCCCGGTCCGCTCCGGGTCGATGTTCTCGCGCACCTCGAGTCACGTGCACGCCGTCGATGACGTCTCCTTCGCTCTTGCCGAGGGCGAGACGCTGGGGATGGTCGGCGAGTCAGGCTGCGGCAAGACGACGCTGGCGCGCACGCTCATGCGCCTGGTCGATCCAACGGCAGGGATGATCAGCTTTCGCGGACAGGACATCACCCGCGCGCGCCGCCGCGGCCTTGCTCCGATGCGCAGCGAGATGCAGATGGTCTTCCAGGATCCACAGGCTTCGCTGAACCCGCGCAAGCGCGTGGCCCAGATCGTCGGTCAGGCGATGGCGATGCGTGGCGAGAGCGGCCGCGGCGAGGGACTCGCGATCAACGACCTGCTGACTCGCGTCGGCCTCAACGCCGAACATGCCAACCGCTTCCCCCACGAGTTCTCCGGTGGGCAGCGTCAGCGCATCGGGGTTGCGCGAGCACTGGCCGTGCAGCCGTCGGTGATCCTGCTCGACGAGCCTGTCTCCGCCCTCGATGTCTCGATCCAGGCGCAGGTGATCAACCTGCTGGACGATCTGCAGGACGAGTTCGGCCTCAGCTTCCTGTTCGTCGCCCATGACCTGTCAGTGGTCCGCCACGTGTCGGACCGGATCGCCGTCATGTACCTGGGAAAGCTGATGGAGCTCTCGCCCGCCGAGGAGCTATACGCCAAGCCGATCCACCCTTACACGCACGCTCTGCTGGGGGCGATTCCGATTCCGGATCCGCGAGAGAACCGAGCGCGCGAGCGGATTGTCCTTGACGGCGAGCCGCCCAATCCGATCTCCCCTCCCAGCGGCTGTCGCTTCCGCACGCGCTGTCCACGCGCCACCGAGGTGTGCGCTGAGGTCGAGCCACCGATGACCGAGTATTCAAACGGCCACCTCGCCGCCTGCCACCATCCGCTGAACGTCAGCCGCGAGGAGGTCGCCGGGGCGCGCCGCTCGCCCAGCAGCCCGCTGACAGCAGGCGAGCAGCTGCCCGACCCCGCCTAGCCCGCTCCGCTCCGCCGGCGCTGCGCCGAGCACCCAGGTTGAACGGTGGTCGCTATTCGCGCGGCGCGCATCGCCTGAAGCGGTGCAGCTGCCCGGCGTCGTGGAAGCCGAAGTCCCGGCAGAGCGCTGGGGCCAGCCGTCTGCGTCGGCGACTAGGAACACGAGCTGAGCGCCGCCGGCGTGCACTTCCCGAACCGCTCGTGTGACGAGCGCGCGGGAGGCGGGTATGCACAGCTCATGGATGGCTTTGCGGGTGAGCTAGGAGTGCGGGACGAGAGCGCAGAGGATGGGCGTGCACGGCTCAGGTTCGAGGTTGCTGAGACACACTTGAATCCGGCCGGCACGCTGCATGGGGGTGTCCTTGCGACGCTTGTCGACACGGCGTGGGGCTGGCGGCGCGCAGCAGCACTGGCGACGATGAGGTCCCCGCGACGAGCCGCTTTCGCTCGTTTACTGACGGCAGGGCGCCTGGGCGGGCTGGAGGTCACGGCGCAGGTGCGCAAGCAGGGCGAGCATCTCCTGGTCTGCGCCGCCGAGGTCGAGCAGGAGGGGCGCACCCTTGTTCACGCTGTGGCCACGTTCGCCCTGCTACAAGGCTGATCACGCTCGTGATCTTCTATCGTCCACGATCTCGCTCGGACGACGCGAGATGACCGACGCTCACCCCCTCCACCGCTTTGTCGTTGCGCAGGATGCCGGCGACACATACGAGGCCGCTGCGGCCGAGCTGCGTGCGGGGTGCAAGAGGAGCCACTGGATGTGGTTCGTGTTCCCGCAGATCTCAGGCCTCGGACACAGCACGATGTCTGAGAAATACGCGATCTCCTCGCTATCCGAGGCGGAGGCTTATCTCGCCCACGCCACCCTCGGACCCAGGCTGCTCGAGTGCACGCACATTCTGACTGAGCTCACCGGGCTCACTGCCCAGGACATCCTTGGATCGGTGGACGCGATCAAGCTGCGGTCCTCGATGACCCTGTTCGCCTGCGTCGCGCCCGAGGAGTCGCTTTTTGGGGAGGTGCTGGACCTCTACTTCGACGGGGTCGGCGATCCGGCCACTGAGGGTCGGCTGGAATCGGAGGAGTGAGCGGCGCTGGCAGATGGGATCGCGCGGCAGGACGCCCACGGCGGTGTGGCACTGCTCCGGGTTCGCCTGCTTCGCGGCACGAGAACCGAGAGGGATTCGGGGGACTGCCACCGTGCTGTTGCCCAAACGTGTCAGTGCCCGTCCCGACACAAGCCTGGCCTACGCAGTCATCGAACCCGACATAGTGCAGGTGTTCTCCAAGCCGACGCCCGGATTCGAACCGGGGACCCCTTCATTACGAGTGGCTCGTTTGCAGGGCCTTTTGGCTCCGGAGAGGCGTTTGAGGTTCGCTCAGATGTCCTGAACTGATCCCAGAATTGCGGAGTTCGCGACATGGTTTCACGCCCCGAAGCGCTTCACTGCGGTGACGAGCTTCGCGCCGCGGACCGTCCGGGGCCTACTGGCGCCCTTCTCACGCGGTCGTGAACAGCCGCCGGCTCACGTTTTACGTTCACCGCAGCGCCCCGGACGTTGCAGCTGAACTGACGAGGGCCTTGACCCCGGCGGCGACATCCGGGACTCGCGACGCACCCGTAGCCGCGGGACCCGGACGTCGCCTCGCGCGGCGTCTACTCGCTCGACTCGTACTTGAACGAGATGGCGAGGCGGACGCGGTAGCTCTTGACTCCACCGTCCTCGATCGTGATGTCTTGGCGCACGACCTCCGCGACGCGCAGGTCTCGCACAGACTTGCCGGCCGTCTCAACCGCCGTGCGCGCGGCGGCCTCCCACGACTCGCTGCTGATGCCGATCACTTCAGTGACGCGGTACACGCCATCGGCCATGCGTACTCCTCCCTCGTTTGATGGACTGCGACCATCGCACAATCAGGGGTGCGCGTGGTGCGGGCATCTGCTGTCGGCCGTAGTCGGTCACGTGGTGGGCCCGGGGGGATGTGCTTGCCGTCGGGGAGAAACCCGGTGCGAAAGCGGCGGCGTTCGGGGGGCTGGTGTTCGAAGACCTTCTCCACGAAGCTGCGCAGGGCGTCCGGGCCCCGAACGATGCCCTCCTCTACGCCGAGGAGGTGTGCGACGAGTGGGCTCTCGAGCGTGGCGTCGGGGTGGTAGAGCGCCATAGCGGCGTCGAGGTCCTTGGCGCCGAGGGCGTCATCCCAGGCGGTGAAGACGTGCTCGATCGGCGGGTCGACGGTAGTAGTGGTCGTAATCGGCTGGTCGGCCATGCCGGTGCTCCTCGCGTTGTTTTCTGAGAGCCCGACTCTAGATCCGCAACGCTTCGCTTCAACGTGAACCGTCCTGAGCCGACTTGGGTCGGGCTACGTCCGGTTAGCCGGGGTTAGATTCGCTGAGTTGGAGACCTGGATGAGGCCTACAAAGGATCTGCAACCTTGAGCACAACGGTTGAAAACTAAAGGTTACGTATCTAAGCTTTAATTGTGGTCGGTGGCCCTAAAGTAACCACGTCGGCGCCTGATGAGCGTCGAGACGGCCGCGGGCTGCTCAGATCCGCTGACTGGCTCCGAGACTTCAGCACTCCACGCCCCAGCCGAGGGGGCCGCTACGAGGCATTCGTCCCGGACCTCATCGCAGACTACGAACCCCAGTTGTCCGGAGCGACGAGCGAGCTGGTCGTCAGAGCCGAGCGGGCCGTCGCTGACTTGAATCACCGCGACCCCGCGCCGGCGTCACTGGAAGGTCTCGCGCGCCAACTGATGCGATCCGAGGCGCTCGCGTCCTCACAAATCGAAGGTCTCGCCGTCTCGCATCGCAAGCTCGCCCAAGCATCCATCGAAGGCCTTGGACACCACCGCGCGATGGCAGTGCTCGGGAATATGCACGCGATGGAAAAAGCAATTGAGATCGGCACCTCAGCTGACCCGATCACGCGACAGGACATCGCTGACATCCACGCGGCCATCGCCATCGTGCCCCCGCTTGACCGCATCGCGGGCAAGTACCGCGAGGAGCAGGGCTGGATCGGCGGCGACAGTCCGATACACGCCGAGTTTGTCCCGTCGCCCGCGTTAGAGCTGACACGCCTCGTCGAGGATCTCTGCGAGTTTCTTGCGCGCGACGACCTCCCAGCCGTAGCTCAAGCCGCGATCGCTCACGCCCAATTCGAAACGATCCACCCCTTCGGAGACGGCAACGGGCGCGTCGGACGCTGCCTGATCCACGTCACCCTGCGCCGGCGCGGTCTTGCCCCCAACTACGTGCCGCCGATCAGCCTCCTCCTCGGCGCCAACAAGGATGCCTACATCGCCGGGCTGGAGTCCTTCCGCCGAGACGACGTCGAACCATGGCTCGCCCAATTCGCTCGCGTCACCGAGTCATCCGCTTTGCAAGCCGAACATTTCAGCGACGCGATCAACCGCCTGCAGGAGGCCTGGATCGAGGCCGCCTCGCCGATGCGCGCGGACTCCGCCGCGAGAGTCGTCATCGCCAACCTCCCCGCATTCCCCTACATCACCGTCAAGATCGTCGAGCACCTGACGGGTCGGTCCAACGTCACGGCGCTCAACGCGCTCGCCCGCCTGACCGAGGCGAGCATCCTCACCAGACATCCGAACCGGGGCAAGGGAGATTCCTGGGAAGCGAAAGAACTCTTCATGCTGCTCGATGAATTCGAGGGAGCGGTGAAAGACGTTCAGGCCGAGCGCTGAGAGCGCGGCGGCTCGCCCGCCTTGGAGGAACCAGCCCCGACCTGGCCGCACTCCCGCGGTGGCGCTCGGCGGATCGTAGGCAGCGGCTGAACAGTCGCACGCGCGACTGTTTCACTGTCTCTGAAGGGGTCGGGACCTACTGGGCGAGGAAGGGGTAAGGGGTCGTGCTTTTGCCTCCGCTTCTGGCGCGGATGACAAACCGGCTTGAGCCGGGCCGGTGTTGGCGGGGGCTTTAGCTTTGTGGGAAGGCAAGGCGCCAGGAGTTCCTGCTGGTCAGCTCGGTCGACCTGCAGGTGCTCCACCACGCCTTTCTACCTGCGGGCGATGTCCAGCACCGACCCTACAGCTCCTCGCTGCCGTACCGTGCTGGTGGCGAGCCGTTTCTCCTCGGGCGCTCCCCGTACCCGACTCGCCTCGCCCTGCAGGCAGGGATGAGCTTGCGCGCCTGGCAGCTGCGTCGGCAACCGGCGAGAGGCGCTTCCAGATCCCTGTAGGCGTGAGGCACGCACACGGCCATGCCAAGCACGCGAGAAGCGCACAACGGCCGGATGCTCACCAGGCGTAGAGAGCAGCGTCCCGGCGTAAGCGCCGCGATCGCCTCTCGATCGAGCTCCTTCACGCGCCCGGCCTCAGCACTGCTCCACGCCAGGACAAGCACCCCCCTCATCGACCTCGACCTGCCGCAACCGCTTACGCGGCGTCTCAGCCGCCATCCCGAACTTCTGCGCGATCGGCTCGATCGCCTTCCACTGCGACGGATGCTCGTCCTGGGGCTCAAACACCAGCCGGACAGCCCGTTCCCTGACTCACGCGGATACCTCGTGGTCTTTCGCCATATACAGTCCATTTCTCAAGTGGATCGGCCTCCAAACCCCCGAGGCGATTCACCGGTTCGCTAGCATGATCGGGTCGTCGGTAAGGGCTGGGGCCAGTTCGATGGCAGGTGCAGTGAGACGTAACACTGGCCTCGCGTAACTGCGTCGCCGAGGCGTCATGATGGGTGACTCGGCTGAGCACCTCGATGCTTGATTTAGCTTCCACCACTGATTACACGGTTCGCCTGCGGCGTGAGCGCCCACCGTGGACTCACCGTGCGGTGCTTGGCGCGTACGGACTGGCGCTGGTCCCGTACGCACTGTGGCGCTGCTCCGTCGTCAACTGGGATGTGTGGTACGGGCCCGTGGCCCTGCTCGCGGAGATCTATGGATGGATCATGGGCGCGCTGTTTGTCTGGATGGTCCGCGAGGTTCACCGACCTGTTCACCGTCCCTCGACGCGGCCGCGCCGGGTCGACGCGCTGATCTGCACATACCAAGAATCGCTCGCGATCCTGGAGCCAACCGTCCGGGCAGCCTGCCGCGTTCGCGGAATCGACAATGTGCTGGTGCTCGATGACGGCAACCGCGCGGAGGTGCAGGCCTTGGCTCGCAGCGTGGGCGCGCGCTACTGCCCGCGGACGACGAACAAGCATGCAAAGGCGGGCAACCTCAACAATGGCCTGCGCCATTCCGATGCCGATTTCCTGCTCGTTCTGGACGCGGACCACGTGCCGCGCGAGGACTTTCTGGAGCGCACGCTGGGCTACTTCGACGACTCGACGCTCGGATTCGTGCAGACCCCGCAGGTCTACCACAATCGGGGCACCTTCCTGTTCCGTCGCACCGGCGGCCGCTACTGGTCCGAGCAGGGCATGTTCTATGACTGCATCCAGGTGGCGAAGAACCGCACCAACTCGGCCTTCTTCGTGGGGACGAGCGCTGTCCTGAGGCGGCGGGCGCTCGACTCGATCGGCGGTTTCGCTACCGGCACCGCGACCGAGGACATCCACACCTCGCTGCGCCTGCACGGTCGCGGCTGGGGATCGATCTACCTCCAGGAGCAGCTGGCCTTCGGGCTGGAGGCAGAGAATTTACGCGAGTTCTACCGCCAGCGCCGGCGTTGGGCCGCCGGGTCACTCGGCCTGCTGTTCCGATCGCCGGACTCGCCGCTTTGGCGGCGCGGGCTGACACGTGCCCAGCGTGCGAGCTACCTGAGCTCGACGATGCAGCACCTGCAGGGTGTGCAGCGGCTGATCTTCTTCTTCGTTCCGGTCGTGTGCACCGTCACGCTCACCGCTCCCGTCGCAACGCCCCTGAGCGCCTTTCTGCCGATCTTTACGACTTGGCTGACGCTGAGCATCCTCGTGACATATCTCTACGCGCGCGGCACCTACCACGCGTTGCACACCGAAGCGTATTCGCTCGCCAGCGCTTCGGCGCACTGCGCCGGCCTCTGGGGGATCTTCAAGGTGCAGAAAAAGTTCTCGGTCTCACTCAAGTCAACTCGCCGCCGCGACCGAACCTGGATGAAGCCGGCGCTGTGGACGATGTTCGTGATTGGCGCACTGGCGATCGGCAGGGATGTGCAGGTCGCGCTCCAGTCGCCCGAGCATCGCCTGTTGGCCGGCTCGTGCCTGTTCGTGATCGCGATCAATCTAATACTGCTCGGCTCGTTCCTGACCAATCTGAGCCGCTACGAACGCCAAGGCGACCTGCCGGCCGACAAATCCAGCGCCACGCTCCGACCCGCCTTGGCGTCCGCCCGGCCCCGCCAGGCCGCGCTCGCCTCGCTCCTCTTCACCCTGCTCGCGACCGGCGGCGCCGTCGCCCAGGCCGGAAACTCCGACAAACCGAAGATCCCGGCCGCGCGCCGTGGATCTCAAGCCACTCGCCTTCTCGCTCCCGACCTCGTCCGCGTTGAGCACTCACCCCTTTCGCCCACGAGGTTCACGTGCGACCGTAACGCAGGACGCTCTGCGGACCGAGTCGTCGTCGGCCTCCCAGATCGATCCTGCAATCGGTTCGCGGAGTCCGTCTCCCGGCCCGAGGTCCAAGTCAGCCCGATCCTTGGATAGAAGACCAGAAAACCCGGGCGGAGCTGGACATTGCTCGTTCCGCTTGGGCCGCGCCCGAGTTGATTCACCCGGACCACGACCCAGGGCCGTCTGCCTGCTTTCGTCACCCTCCACCGGCCTCACCTGACAGTCCCAAACCTCTCCTTGGCTGACTTGAGCGGGTCAACCCTTGGCGCCGAGATCGGCGCTGGCGGAGTCCCACTCAGCGGTCTCGTTGCTTAAAGCCGCGCCAAGCCTCCTCATCGACGCGATCGCTCTCGAATCCGCAAGTCGGTTGATGTGAAGGGCGGACGCGGGAGTATGGGGAGAGCCGACACATGAGCAGTGTGCGCAGAAACCTCTGTGCAGCCAAGCGTGTCTTGTGCGCACTAACGTCGCGCCATGCAGACACAGTCCCCTCCGACCCCCTCACCGATCATGAAGCGGTCGCCGGCGGTTCAGCCCGCGAACACTCAACGGGGTCAACGATGCGGTAGTGACACGCCACACGCGGCGCGACGGGTCGGGCCCCAGACTTGTCGGGCAGGCGTGGACGCCGGGCGGAGCCGATGATCGTCGGCCGCACCGTGGGGAATGCGCGCGGCTGCTGTCCGCGCTCGAGTCGCTCGACCTCGAGCGGGGATGCCGCAAGCAGCGATTCGGTTCGGCGGTTGGGATAGCAGCCCGCTGCGATGTAGCGGTGAGGCAGCTCGACCAAATCCTGAAAGCGGCCGAGCCTCGTGCCCGCGCCGGCGTGCACGTGCTCCAGGAACAGGTACCTCGCGCCGGGACGCAGCAGGCGGGCGACCTCGTGCAGCGCCTGGCCCGGATCCGGGATCGTGCACAGCACGTATGTGCCGACGACCGTGTCGAAGCTGGCGGGCTCGAGCGGCAGTGCCTGCGCCCCGGCCTGAAGCAGCGTCCAGCGCGCGACCGGAGGAGGATTTGACTCCAGCGCGGACCCGAGCAGCGCGATCATGTGCGGACTGGGCTCGCTCACTACCAGTTCGTCCACACGCTCGGTGTAATGCGGCAGGTTGAGGCCACTGCCAGCGCCGAGCTCGAGCACTCGGCCGTGGGCCTCGGCCACCAGCGCACGCCGGGTCTCCCGCTGTCCGGCGTTCTCCGACAACGACAGCAGCCGCGGGTAGTAGAGCGCGAACAGCCGCTCGTTCAGACCCCAACGATCGCGCACGGCGCGATGCTAACAGCGAGGACACCGCTTGCGGCGCTGCTAGAGCTCGAACCACTCCTCGCCAGCCCACCCCCGGCCGGTGTGTCGCCCCTGCCAGCGCCGGGCCCGCCTTTAGCCGCCGGCTTTCACGCTCAGAAGTACAGCCCACGAGGTCGACTGAGAGCCTGCGGTGGGGCAGCTTTTGTTGGTTCCCGCATCCGTCCGAAGGCGGCAGCGGCCGGGGGGTGCTTGTTCGTAGGATGCTCGGTTGTGGCAGCGCAATTACCACGCGTTCGGCGAGCTGGCCCAATCGGGATGACCTCCGTCGGCCGATCACATGTGGGGGCTTGATGGGCGACCATCTCATCGTCCTTCACTCTGCGGTGCGGGCCTGCGCGGGCTACAGCCGCCACGATGCCCCCTCGATCCTGTTGGACGGCTCTTCGATCGCGCGCGATATGGAGCACGGTCGCGCGGTCACCGCGCAGCTGACGCGCCGGCACGGAACGCTTGAGGAGGCAATCGCCGCGGCGGTCTTTGCGCTCCGTGCCGCGGGGTTGCCCAAGGGCGTCTGTCGCCAAGCGCGCGCGGCGTGTGAGGACTATTTCTACAGCCGGCTCGATCTGACATCTGGGTATGATTTAGGCGGACGGGGAGAGATCTTCGAACTGCTCGAGCTGATGCCGGAGCCGATGTGCCGGGCACTGGAAGATGTCGTCGGTCTCGTCGTGGACGGCGAGTACGACGAGCTCCGCAACCTGTCCGGCGATCGGCTCAGAGTCGAGGACATGCGCCGTCGCGTCGAGGAGGACTGTCCCGAGCAGCTGGTGCTGGGACCGCGCGAGATCTACGCGGTCGAGGCGATCACCAAGTCCGACGATCCGGCCCTGCCCGGCTGGGCATACTTCCTCGATCTGTGGACCGAAGCCGGCCCGGCGCGCCTGCACATCGAGGGCGAGCTCGAGGAGTCGGGCGACCGGTTCACGGCGACGCTGAACGACATCCTGCCCTGATGCCGCGTCCAGGCGCCAAGCGGATTGCGCACGCATTAAGCGCGGAAAGCCCACCCGTGGGTGGACTTTCGGCCATCAGAAGATCAGGCGGCTTTCGCGGCAAGGGGACGTTCAGAAGAAGGTCTCGCCCTCTGGTTGCCGTCGCTATCTGACTCCTTCAGCGTAGCGCACCCGCCTCCGACGATCACTGACACGTTCCAGACATCCGCACGGCCGTGGGTCGCCAAGGCGACCATGCGCGATGCGGCGGCACATGCATCAAAGCGATCGTGCGCGCATCGGCGCTGGTCGAGGAGTGCTCGTCGGCGAGACGGTTAGTCCACTGGATCAGTGGTGTGAGTTCTCGTTAGCGGGTGACGCGCTTCGGAGTCGATCTTCGAGCACGGTTGCTCCGCCCGCCAGCCCGAGCATCAGGAGCGTCACCCAGAGGCAGTTAACAGCAGCGCGACCGTAGCCAAGCTGAGTGACATCGATGAACGGGTAGGGGTACCAATGCGCGATCGCCCCGCGGAACAGCGTGAACGCGAGCCAGCACGCCGGGAAGATCAGCGAGAGCCACACGATCCGCCGGGGCACGAGGGCTCGGGGGCCGGCTAACAGCCAGCCAACGACTGCCATCACAGGAACCACTGTGTGGACGAGCTCGTTGCCCACGACATCCCAGCTCCTCAAGTCAAGTGTCTGCGCGAGCGCAACGTGGAACACAATCCCGGTGATCGTGATCGCTACGAGTCCGCTGAGGCGCAGGACCGCGAAGACCGTAGAGGAGCGATCGGTTCGTATTGCGAGCAGCAATGTCGCCACGCCAACGAGTAGGTTCGACTGGATCGTGAAGAACGCGAATGTGTTGGCCAGTCGGGCCGCGGCTGGGTGAAAGTGGCCTCCGGTGTTGTTGGCCGCAGTGATCGCGCTGATCACGACGCCCGCGAGCACGCACGCGGCCGTAGCGCCGAACCACATCCGTGCCCATTTAGGCGTCACCGAGCGGAAGGTACATGCACGAGCAGACGAGCAGCCGCTGGATGTCGAGCAGCGACCGCGTCGCGACGCAACGAGGCCTCGCGCCGGGCGACTTCGTCGTGCTCGACCAGCCAGGACGAGCGAAACCTGACGCACCGCTTCGCCACCAACCGGAGCGTCCTGGGCGCCGAGACCCCGGTCAGAGCACGAGGTGACGAGGCTCGCTCGCCGCTGCTGCGCGGGCTCCGGGGGAGTGCTGTCGTCAGGTCGTGCAGATCGCGGGACGCGCCTGCGATCGCCCCGGTCTGGTATTTCAGACGGCGGCTGACGCGGTTCCGAGCTGCGCGGTGCATTGCGGGCAGCGACGTGCCGCAGCCGGGATCTCGCTCGTGCACTCGGGGCACTTCTTGACCGTCGGATCCCCGGTAGCGCGCCGGGAGAGGAACGTCTCATAGGGCTTGACCACGAAGAAGAACACAGCCAGGCCGGTGACCACGAACGTGAGCACGTTGTTGATGAAATCGCCGTACAGAAAGTGGCTGGAGTTGATCGAAAACGACAACGCGGCGAAGTCCGGCTTGCCGAAGATCAGGGCGATAATCGGGGTGATCAGATCAGCGATCAACGCCTTCACCACCGCCGCGAACACGAGCGCCATCACAAGACCGACGGCCAACGAGACCAAGTCGCCCTTGATCAAGAAACTCTTGAAGTCCGCTACCAAGCTCTTCACGACAATTCTCCCTACATGTGAATCAGACCGCGCCAGCATAGCGGTCTGGGTACGCTCGATCACCTGACGACGCACCTCCGGGCGCGTGAGCTACCGCGGCGGCGCGCGGACGACCGCTTCTCGCGCAAAGCGCCACGCGGCGCCGATCCCGACGCGGGCGGCCCTCGGAGCTCGTCGAGGGCGGTATCGGGCCCTCGTCGGGGTGAGCTCGTCGCGACACCTACCGCCAGTGCGAACTGCGACTCCTGCCCCCGTGGCGTCGCAGGTGGCGGTCGAGCTCGCCGTCAGCGAGTCCTCCCCCTGCGACCACCGCGGACGATCCTGCGATCGTGCGGCCGATGTTAATCGGCTGGAATCGTCACCTCTGGCTACGAGAGCAAGACCGCGCGTACCGTGGCCATCCGTTGGGGCGAGACGATCAACGCTCGTGGCCTCACCGCCGACGCGGGAGGACGTATGCGATCGTCCGCTGAGGCGCGCTCTCCAACGCCGCCTGGCGCCGAGAAAGGAACTTGCGGTGACCAGCGTGTCACTCCCGGCTGAACCGCAACCGCGCGCCGCTGATCCGCTGTCAGAGAACCTTGACGAGAGCCCCCTCGTGCTGCTGATGCTCGCCAGCGGGATGCTCGCTTCAAGAAAGCGCACGCCGCTGCCACCGCGGGGCGAGGCCCTAAGTCGAGACGATCGCCAGTCTGAGCGCTCGACGCGCCGTGCATGAACTCGAGGCTTGGGGCCGTTGCCTGTTCACACACGATTCGGGCTGGGTCTCGTTGCATTGGGTAGGGTCTGACCGATGAGGTCTGCTGCCGTCCGGCGGTCGACTGTTCGGCCGGCTCGATCCCCGAGAACGACGGTAATCCGAGGCCCCCACGCACCGTTGCCTGGACGCGACAGGGGGCGAATCGATCTTCATAGCTGAGCGCGGACTGGCGAGGCACTAACGGAAGCACAACGGGAAGACCAGGGACGAGTTGCGGACGCGACGTCTGCGGCTGCTGGTTCGCCACCCCCGGCGAGGAGGACGGTGGTGGCGATCGGGTTGATCATCAGCGTCGCGTTCATGGGCAGCGTGATCGTGACGCCGCTGTATTCGCTTTACCAGGCCAAGTTTGGTTTCTCCGAGGTCGTGCTGACGCTGATCTATGCGGTGTACGTCGTCGGGAACGTCGCCGCGCTGCTGCTATTCGGCCAGATCTCTGATGAGATCGGCCGCAAACCAGTGGCCCTGCTCGGGATCGGTGTCGCCGGAGCAAGCGCCTTGGTGTTTCTTTTCGCGAGCGGCACCGCATGGCTGTTCGCCGGCCGTTTACTGATCGGACTCGCGGTCGGCATCCTCTCCGGTACGGCCACGGCGTGGATCGCCGAGCTCTACGGTCCGGCCCGCCGATCGACCGCCACCGTGGCCGCGGCCACCGCGAACCTGTCGGGCATCGCCGCTGGGCCGCTGATCGCCGGGCTCCTTGCTCAATACGTGGCGGAACCGCTGCGCCTGCCGTTCTTGGTCTATCTCGTCGTGCTGGCGGCCATCGCGATCATGGTCTCGCGGGCGTCCGACCCTCGGCCTCGCCGCACCCAAAGGCTAAGCGAGCTCCGCGTGCGTCCGCGCATCGGCGTGCCCGCCGACCGTCTTCGCGCGTTCGCCGCACCGGCAATTGCGGGCTTGGTCACCTTTGCCTTAGGCGGCTTGTACTTCTCGCTCATTCCAGGCATCGTCATCCGCGACCTTCACCAACACAATCTCGCCGTCGGCGGGCTGATCGTTTTCGAGTTCGGCGCAATCGGGGCGGCGCTGATCGTCCTCGCGCGCAGGCTTCGGCCGATCACGGCGATGACCAGCGGCCTCATCAGCCTGTTGCCCGCCGTCGCGCTGATCGTCACCGCGCAGGCGGCAGAATCGATGCTGCTGCTGCTGATCGCCACTGCCTTCGGTGGCGTGACCCTGGCACTCGGCTATCGCGGCAGCCTCGAGGTCGTCAATCAAATCGCCCCGGACGACCAGCGCGCCGAATTCGTATCGACCTACTTCATCGCCTGCTTCATCGGCAACTCGATTCCTGTGATCGGCATCGGCCTGCTCTCCACGTTTACCCAGCCGCTGACCGCGAGCATCGTCTTCGCATTCACCGTGGCCGCACTGTCGATCGCGGCCCTCCTAGCCCGCCGGCTCGATCCCAGCTCTGCCGACTCCTGAACCGGTAAGAAACCGCCTCAGCGACTGGCTGGGCGATAGCTCCCTGGGGTGATCCGTTTGGCGAACCGCGACGGTGTAGAGGTCTTTTCGGCGCTCGGCCTCGCTCCGGACAGAGGGAAGCCGGGGCCGGGTTCGATGGTCGGTTTGATGCGGTCGCGCTCAATCATTGTCGAACGCGGAGGGCCGCCGACGCTTCTTGCGAAACGCCTCGGACCGCGACTCAGCACGGTCGCGAACGAGACCGCGGGCAGTAGCCTTGTCGAGCCGAGCGCTCGACGATGCCGCCACGTTCGAACGGGCCGACGTCGCCGACCGCCGCGGGCTCGGCGAGGTCGGCTACTGTGGGCTCATGGCGGACGCGACTGACACGGTTCTGGTGACCGGCGGGACCGGTTTCCTCGGCGGTTGGTGCATCGCCTCACTGCTGGAGCGCGGCTATGACGTGCGGACGACAGTTCGCGACACCACCCGAGCGCGGGCGGTGCACGACGCGGTGATCGCGGCCGGGGTCGACCCGGACTCACGGCTGAGTGTCACGGCTGCGGATCTCACGGCAGACGCCGGATGGCCAGAGGCGGTCGCCGGCTGCCGCTACGTGCTGCATGTGGCCTCTCCGTTCCCACCCGTGCAGCCGAAGGATCCCGACGAGCTTATCGTGCCCGCGCGGGACGGCGCGCTGCGGGTGCTGCGGGCGGCCCTCGGCGCCGGCGTCGAGCGCGTCGCGATGACATCTTCGATTGCCGCCGTGCACCCCGACCGGCAGAGTTCGGAGTCCGCGCCGTACACCGAGTCCGACTGGACCGACGGTGATGACACCTCGCGGAGTCCCTACGTGCGCTCGAAGACGCTCGCCGAGCTGGCCGCCTGGGAGCACGTGCGTGCTGCCGGTGCGGAGGATCGTCTGACGACGATCAATCCCGGTGCGATCATCGGGCCGGCGCTCAGCGACGATCACTCCTACTCGCTGCAGGTGATCGCGCGACTGCTCAACGGCATGCCGGCCGCGCCTCGTCTGGGGTTCACTTTCGTCGATGTTCGCGATGTCGCCGATCTGCACATCCGGGCGCTCACCGATCCCGCGGCCGGGGGCGAGCGTTTCATCGCGACCGACGAGTTCCTGTGGGTGCCGGAGGTCGCGGCCATCCTGCGCGCGCGCCTCGGCGACGCGGCGAAGAAGGTTCCGACGCGCGTGGCGCCCGACATCCTGGTTCGCCTGATGGCGCTGTTCGACGGACAGCTGCGTTCGGTCGTCGGCGAGCTGGGCGAGCGCTCCTGGTTCAGCAGCGAGAAGGCGCGCACAACCCTCGGCTGGGCCCCACGCCCCGTGGAGGTCTCGATCGAGGAGTGCGCGCGCACCCTCGCGTAGCTGCCGCTTTGTCGAGGCCTCGACCCCCTCACTTCGGATGAAGCGGTCAACACGTCTGTCTCAGGAGCCGGCCTGCTTCGGTTGCCTCCATCTCGTGACGATGCGCGGGCACGCCGGGGTGGCGAAGCCATCTGCTCGTCCGCATATCCATGCCGCGTCAAAGAAGTTCGCCTTGGGCCGCACGGCCGCCGCCGCGCCCAGATGATGGCGTGTTGGCTCCCCAGGACGAGACGAGCATGCAGGAGCCGCGACCAGATCCGGCGACGGCAACGATCACCTGCCCCGAATGCGCCACCCGCGCGCGAGCAGCGATGCCAGAAAACGCCTGTCAATACTTCTATGTGTGCACAGGCTGCGGCGTCAGACTGACACCAAGGGCAGGGGACTGCTGCGTGTTCTGCTCATACTCAGACTCAGTCTGTCCGCCCAGGCAGGCTGGCTGACTCACCGGCGACATCCGGGACTTGCGATCAACCCTCGCAAGGCCCGGACATCACACCGCACCGTCCTACTCGCCTGACTCGTACTTGAACGAGATCGCCAGACGCACGCGGAAGCTCTTCACGCCGCCGTCCTCGATCGTGACGTCCTGGCGCACCACCTCGGCGATCCGCAGGTCACGTACGGACTTGCCTGCGGTCTCGACAGCGGCCCGTGCCGCCGCTTCCCACGACTCGCTGCTGGTGCCGATCACTTCGGTGACGCGATACACACCGTCGGCCATCTGTGCTCCCTCCTAGTGAATGAGGCGCGACCATCGCACACTTACTGTAGGTGCTGCTCGCCAGTCGGTTCCTGGCGGGCGCATCGGCGGATGGCGCCGACGAAGCGATGCGGGGAGGCAGGCCGGCTCCGCATGCCTCGCGCGATACTGACGGGGTGGCGCACGGTACTTTGATGCGCGACCCCC
This sequence comes from Solirubrobacteraceae bacterium, assembly GCA_050997675.1. Taxonomy (GTDB): domain Bacteria; phylum Actinomycetota; class Thermoleophilia; order Solirubrobacterales; family Solirubrobacteraceae; genus Palsa-513. Next base: position 6,428 of record JBPCQX010000051.1, on the reverse strand, counting down.
GGAAAGGTCGTAGGCCCGCGGTCATAGAGCTGCACATTGGAGAAGGCGATGAGGCGCTCGTCGCGGCTTCGGTAATGCCACGCGAGCATGCGGAACGAGATGAACGGGAGCATCGCGTCAAGGATGGACTCGTGCCCACCGTCGAGAACAACGCGTCCAGGCGTTGCCGGACTGTCATCCGCAGCGGCCGAGCCCGTAAAGAAGGGGTCTTGTCGTCGTTTGGTGGTGACTGGCGTGCGGCTTTGGCCGCGTGAGCAGGGCCTTCGCGGCTGAGGATTCGCGCGGAGGTTGCGCAGAGCGCGAGCGACGCGCCGCCGTCCTCGACGGCAGGCTGCTGGGTGTTCGAAGTCAAGCGGCCCGCGAGGAGGACGACGTGCGCGTCACCACAGCATTCAACCGACTGTTGTGCCTTCCAGGCGCCGCGGTCACCGATGTCAGCTTCGGCTCGGAGGGGGTGATCGTGACCGTCCGTCTGCGCCGTCGGCGAAGGGTCTGCTCGGTCTGCGGGCAGCTCGGCGGCGCGATCCATGGGCGGCGCGTCAAGCGCTGGCGCCACCTCGATCTCGGCGCTAACCGCTGCGTGATCGAGTGCGAGCTCCGACGGTTGTGGTGCCGCGACTGCGGCCCGCGCTACGAGGCGGTGCCGTGGGCCCGGGCGGAGTCCCATTACACGCGCGACTTCGAGGACGTCGTGGCGTGGCTGGCCCAACAGATGGCCAAGAAGCCGATCGCCGGCCTGATGCGGATCGCGTGGGACTCGGTCGGAAAGATCGTGCAGCGCGTCGTCGCCGATCACCTCGACGAGAAACGCCTCTCGGGCCTGGTCGCGATCGGTGTTGACGAGATCAGCTATCGCCGCCATCACCGCTACCTCACGAGTGTCGTCGACCACAAGACCGGCGGGATCGTGTGGTGCGCCAAAGGCCGCAATGCCGAGACGTTGCAGCGCTTCTTCGATCAGCTCGGCGAGCGCAAACACTCGATCCGGGCGGTCTCGATCGACATGTCCGGCGGCTACGAGAAAGCGATCCGCGAGTCGATCCCGGACGCCGAGATCTGCTTCGACCCGTTTCACGTGGTCCGGCTCGCCCAGCGCGCTGTCGACCAGGTCCGCCGCGACGAGTGGAACGCCCACGAGCGCTCCCACACACCCAAAGGCCGCTGGATCAAAGGCACCCGCTGGTCGCTGCTCAAAGCACCCGTCAAGCAGAGCGTGGAGCAGCTTGCGCTGCTCCACGAGGTCCAGCAGGCCAACAAGGCGCTCTACCGCGGCTTCCTGCTCAAAGAGGAGCTGCGCGTTCTCTACCAGCTCGAGGACCCCGCGCTCGCACCGGAGCACCTGGACGCCTGGCTCTCCTGGGCGTCACGGTCAAAGCTCGAGCCGTTCGTCAAGCTCGCCCGCACAATCCGTCAGCACCGCGAAGGAATCCTCGCCGCGATCCGGCTCGGGCTGACCAACGGGCGCCTCGAAGGCCTCAACAGCCGCATCCGCCTGATCTCCCATCGCAGCTTCGGCTTCCACTCCGCCGACCCCCTCATCGCGCTCGTCTACCTCTGCTGCTCCGGCATCACGATCGACCTACCACGATGAAATTCACCACCAAACGGTGCGAAGCACCTAAAGAAGTCGGTCGGCGGGAGGCGACGCTCGTCGCCAGCCACGACGACGCGCCTGCCTCGCAGAATGGCTCGTTTGCTGTACGAAGAGATCGTGGCAGTCTCCGTCGCGCCCGTCACCGTCACCGTCACCGAATGCCTACCAGCAGGGCAAGCCCCAGGCCAACGCCCGGCTCACCAAGACCGCCACTTCTGTGCGTCCGCACGGGCGCTGGCGGTGGTGGCGCCCGAGCCGCCGCCCGTGCTTCCCCTGGCACGCCGAGACAGAGCGTCCGGGGGCGACTGGCGAGGAGGGCGTTTGTGTCGTAAGCTCTCGGGTAGGCGATCTACTGGGCAGGGGCCTTGACGATCGGCAATCGCGGTGATCGAGTGTTCCCGCGCGCACGGCACTTACATTTGATCGAGCTAGGGAGAAAATCGCGGATGAACACGCCTCGAGTTACGATCGCTGCCTCGCTCGCCTCCGCGGCGCTGCTTCTTCTCGCTGCCGCACCCGCACCCGCTGCCTCGACGTTCGCTTTCGGCCAACCGCAAGCGCAGTCGGTGGGCGCCTCGGGGTGCGGCACGAACGCAGCCGGGGAGCCCGCGATCCACGTCTCCCGCGCAAACGACGTCATTGCCGGCGCTGAGAACGGCATCGGCAACGGCAGCGTTCTCTGGCGGGGACTCGGCCAGCTCGGAGGCACTTCAGCCTCGGCCTGCTCCCTGCAGTACCGCGGCCAGCCCAACACCCTTGCCGGCCTGCCCTTCGGTCTGGCCGGCGGCGACATCGACCTGGCATTTGCCAGCGCACCCAACGCCCAGGGCAACTACAACGTGTACGTCTCGAGCCTGAACCTGGCTTCGGTGAACGTCGCCACCTCCGCTGACAACGGCACCACTTTCAGCCAGGTACCCGTGCAGGCCGGCCTGCCGCTCGATGACCGCGAGTGGATCGCGGCTTTTGGGGCCAACACATCCCTGCTCAGCTACCACGACATCGCCACGAGCAACATCGACGTCCTGCGCTCTGACAGCGGCGGCGGCCCCTACACGGAGATCTCGCAGGCGATCCCGGCCACCGACTACAAGGCGAGCAACAACGAACTCGGCAACCTCGTCATCGACCACCGCAACCTGCCCAGCGCGGGTGGCTTCTACGCCTACCAGTCGTTCGTGGCGCCCTCGAGCTCCTCGGGCTCGGCGAACAACGAGGCGTTCGTGGCAGTCTCGCAAGACGGCGGTCGCAGCTTCACCGATCGCCCGGTGACCTGCAGCATCTCTGCGAGGTCGCTCGACCACAACTTCCCCAACATCTCGGTCGATCCGGCAGGGAACCTATGGTACGCCTGGTCGGATGACCATGCCGTGAGCACCGCGGTCTCACGCGACCATGGCCAGAGCTGGACCTGCTCGCCGCCCGTCAGCACCAACACGGCACAGGCGATTTTCCCCTGGCTTGTCGCAACCACATCCGGTGTTGACCTCGTCTACTACGGCTCGCCCACGCCCGCCGGTGGCAACCAGACCTTCTTTGTCTACTTCGCCCAGAACCCGACCTCCACTGCCGGCGGCTGGAGCACACCCGAGCAGCTCACCGCGGTGCATGCCGGAAGCGTGTGCGAGAGCGGCGCGACGTGCAGCGGTGGACGGCAGCTGTTCGACGATTTTGGTCTCGACACGGACAGCCAGGGCTGGGCTCACATCGCCTACAGCCATGACGCGCCCGCACTTGGAGGCGCCGGCAGCTACACGGGCTACGCGGTTCAGACCGGTGGCACGCCGCTGGGGTCACCGAACAACTAGCGCCCGATCACCGAATCAGCTCGCGCGAACGAGGGGCATTTGCGAACGCAAGTCCGAGGGAAAAGAGCGCTCGTGCACTCATCACGGCCGAGGCAGCTCTGGGCGCTGCCCAGCTAGGACAAAAAACGCTGCCTGACACACGTCTTCTCGAGCCGAGCGCCGGCATCTTTGAGGGCATGCGATTCGCCGATCTTGAGCGGGGAAAGATCGCGGCTGCGCGAGGCCTACGCACGATACGTCGACGAGACCAGCCCGGTCTACCCCGAAGGAGCCGAGCCGCTCGAGCAAAGCACTGCACGCGCACGCCAGTTCCTTGCGGAAATCGAGAACACACCCGACCGCTACTTCGCCTCCTCGCATGGCGCGTGCATCCGGATTCTCTTGTGCGAGTTCCTCGGCTTGGACCCGCGGCGCTACATACGCCTCAAACTCGACAACTGCCATGCCGCGCTTCTGAAGTTCTACGCCCAGCCACCACACCAACTCGCGGGACTAAACCTCCCCCCGGACTAGCGAGTCCGCCTATCGCCATACGCCGAACGCGAGGGCCGCCGACGCTTCTTGCGAAACGCGAAGGCTCGCGACGGTGCGCCATCGCGATCGAGGCCGCGAGCGATCGCCTCGCGCGCCCACAAAACGCCCCATATGGGATCGCGGAGCTGGAGGCCTGGGATCCGGCCGCCTCTGCCTAAGCGTTCGCGCACCTCTCCCGGCCTGGAGATCACCATGCCCGCGGCGCGACGGGCGGGGTGCGCTCAAGCGGTCGGCAGGCGGACCGTGAGACCGGAGACCGCGACCGCGAAGCCGGCGTTGTTGCTGGCGCGCAGGTAAGGAGCGTCCTGGCCCGCGAGCACCAGCTTGACCTGGTGGCCGGCCGGGAACGCGTAGCCGTTTCCGTGAAGCTGGAACGTCACCCTGCCGCTCTGGTTGTTGGTCAGCCGGTAGGCGCCGCGCGAGATAAGCCGCTCGCTGTTGTCGGGCGCCACGTCGAAGAGCTGGGAGTCAAGCTCGCCGAAGTCTCCCACGGTGTTGAGCGTCGCGCTGACGGTCGGGAGCCCGAGCAGCGTGAAGCCGCTGCTGGGGAACGTGTAGACCGCGGTGCCGGGGGCGTTCTGCGCGTTGATCGTCTTGCACGCATCGCTCGTGCCGGCGATCGGATCGAACTGCGCGCTCGTGAACGGGTCGCCCGAGGCAGTGACGATCTGCGTGAGGGCGGAGCCGAAGCTCAGCTGACCGCGCGCCAGATGCGTGTAGGAAGACGCTGCGTACGGGCCCCCATCCGGCACGGTCGCGGGACAGGTCTGGGTGTACGCGGTGACCGTCCCGGGAGCCGGCGCGGTTCCGACGCCCTGCAGCCGGTTGGCCAGGAACGCCGCGCCCTGGTCGTTGAAAGCCGTGTTGACGGTTGCCTTGTTCGAACCGCGGCTATGTCCAAGGTCGCCAAACTGCAGGTTGACGAACGCCCCCGGGTGGGCCGAGCGGACGGAGTTATAGATCCGCAGCGCCTGCTCAGGCGGGAAGAGGTCGTCGGTCCAGCCGTTTTCGATCAGCAGCGGGCTCGGCGTGCCGGGAAGCCCGTAGGCCTGATGGTCGGCGTAGATCTCGGCAAGGGCGGCCTGCGCGGCGGTGCCGTAAGGCTCACCCGCGTTGACGAGCGCGTAGTCGCGCGTGAGGTCCGCGTCGGGGTTCGTGCACGGGGCGCTCGCCGGAGCGCTGCCGCAGTAGTAGCCGCTGTTGGCCCCGGAGGCATAGAGCCCACTGACGTAGCTCTGGATTTCGATGCCGACAGGGTCGAGGCTCTGTTGGAAGGGCGCGACGTGCGTGTCGAGGAAACGGCCGTTGGGCGTCAGCGAATCGACAAGATCCGACCACGGCCAGCGCGGCCAGGCAGCACGGATCGCGAGCGGCGTGCCCCCCGGACTGACCCACGGGGCGAGCGTCCCATCGGGCCGGCGGATGCGGTTGCGCAGGAAGGCCAACTCCATGCTCTGCCCGCCGCCGTAGGAGATGCCTGTGACGCCGATCGCGTCCGGCTTGACGAACCCCTCGTCGGCGAGCACCCCCAGCAGGTATTGGCTGTCCCGCGCCTCATAGCGACTGTCTGCGAGACGGATATAACCCTGCCCACAGGGACCACTGTGATAGCCGCTCGGACCGCCGCCACAGGAATGCCCGAAGCCGCGCGCCGTGTAGTTCACCACCGCGAAGCCGTGCTGCGCGTAGTAGTCGTTGTTGTAGTGATAGGTCACCGAGCCATCGCCCTGCGGGCTCGGTGACTCGAACGAGGTCTTGTCGTTGCCGTAGCCGTGGAGCATCACGACCGTGGGGTAGGGGCCCGCGCCGCCTGCCGCCGCCGGCAGCGTCACATCGACGTCGAGCGGCACACCATCGAACGAGGGCACACCGTCCGCGGTCTGGCCGGGACCGAGATCCGTCGTCGGACAGACGCGAACACCATCGGCCTGGGTGGTGCAGGCGTGGCCGAAGGGTGTGCCTGCGGCAGCAGACGACGGGGTGCCGATCCCGACGGCGCCCAGCAACGCAAGCAACACCAGCCCTCTCCTCACGCGCCGTAAGGTAACACATTCAAACGGGCGTTTTCGGGGCCCCGCAGGGGCGAGTGCCCCACGCGAGGCGCCCACCAGCTCACCGACCGCGAGACAAGAGAGCATGATCACCTGCTCAGGACGATATCGACGCCGGTGCCGGTCGGCGGCCGGCTTCGTCTCGGGTAGCGAGTTGTTGAGAGCGACGGTGTCGACGCGAAGGACGGAGCGATTGCCGCGCAACCCCTTGCAGTCAGTTTGACCGTCGTGACCGGCACCGCCTAGCGAGGCCCGCTCGCGCTACATTGCGCGCGTGCGGCGGCCGGCGATCATCTGCCTCGGGCTGTGCGCCCTCCTCGGAGCTTGCGGGAGCGCCAAGCCGAACGCGAGCGCCCCGCCGCGGACGCCGGCAGCCGACAGGCTCGCCTACCTCGAGCTCGCTCGGGCGTCGGGTGCGCTGCGCGCCAGCGCCGCGGCGAC
>JBPCQX010000050.1:0-3566 GCA_050997675.1 Solirubrobacteraceae bacterium | reverse complement strand
CCGTGATCGCGGTCTGGGCACTGCTCGTGATCGGCGCAGTGATGGCACTGTTCAGCTCGGTGAGCCTCCTGTCCGGCACGACAACAGTCTGGGTCGGTGTCGCCTTGACGGTTGTGGGGGCGATCGTGGCCTTCGTGACCCATCAAGTCGGGATTGCCACCAAGGTCATCGCGGCGCTCCTGGTTGCTGCATGCATTGGTAATGGCGTTTACGACGAAATTCAGCTCCAACACAAGCGAGATCAGATCAACAACCTTTTCAACCACTGACTTATCTATCCGCACGTGCCGCTGATCCAGCTCGTCTGCCGACCCGCTCGCAATCCGTCGATAGGTGCGCCGTCGCGCCCTGCGCACGCTTGCGCATATGGGAGCGTACGCGTGCGTCCGGTGGGTCAATTCCACCTAGAGACTCACCCCCTCACGCTCCCCTCACGCCGATGCCAGCTGGTTCGTGCGCATATATGTTCGGCGGTCGCCGATCGTGAGGTCTTCGACGGACGGCCCACGACCACCGGTCAATTCGGATTGGCATGCGCTTCGGTCTCCCAGTCAACACCCGGTCCACCGAACTCGGACGAGCGAAGCGGTGTTGAACGGTGCTCCCACGCCCTATCCAATAGACCCTCCAACGACCGCTCGTCCTCGCCATCCGCCGGGTGTCGCCAATCGAGGATTGCGTCCAGCGTCTGGGCCACCTTCGGAGAGACAGTGGCCGCGACTTCAATCAGTTCGTCGGCAGCAAGCATCGCCATCGCGGTAAGACTGAACCCCCTTGCGGTCTGCAAAGACGATGCCTCGGCAGCTGGCTGCAACTTGGCGAGCAGTTCTCTCGCGCCGAGCCACCGCGAGTTGCTCCGCACGTGCGCCATCTCACCCAGTGCCCTATTGAGGGCTTCTAACCGGCGCCACCCGGCGGTGCTCAACCAATCCCGCGGCGTCGTCTGCGCCCGCGCTTCCAGCTTCGCCGCCTTGGCCGGGTTCCGTCGCCACGTCCGCAGCCGAGCAAGTTGCTCTAGCGTGGTCCGAACAACCCCCATGGCGCGGTCGTCGTCTTCCAGCCACAGCCAGTAAGCCGAACGCAGAGACGTCGCTACTCCGGCAGCGGCCGCGCTCTGTTCTCCGGTGAGCCAGCCCGATAGGAGCCCCGCCACCTCGCTGGTCAACACGTACGGGACGTCCCGGCCACGAAGACCGTCAATGTCGAAGTCATCGCCCAGCTCGCGCCGTTCCCGGTCGAGGGCACTCATCGCGCTTCGCGCTGACGCGTGGCGATGCCACGTGAACGCGTAGCTGACGAACTCGTCATCGCGAAACAGTCGTCCAGCCGGCCGCTTCCCGCCAAGGGTCGCCTCGAAGATCTGCGCATCTCGTGCCAGGCGGTCCAGGAACTCTTGCCGCAACCCGTGATCGGGCGCGAGCGGCAGTAACGCGAGCGGTGGTGGCATGCACAGCGTGCCGCGTTCTGGCTCCGCCCACTGAGGGCGAGTCCACAGCGGAGCAACCGACTGCCCGTCGGCTGTGCCTTCCTCAGCCTCGCTGTCCACCGGGTCGACCCTTGTGAGGCTGTCCGGCAAGCTGACCAACGTCCCGAACAACTTCGCGTCGCCAGCTGCCGCCGCGACCCCCAACAACGCGTTGCGGATCTGGATGATGCTCAGGCGCAACGCGTCCGCGATCAGCGCGTGCGCGCCAAACACATGGTTCGGGATTCTCGCGGGGTCGCACAGGTCCACCGTGTCCCAACGGAGCGCGATAGCCGCGTCCTCGTCCGCGTGCAGGATTCCCCCAAGGGCTCCCAATACCGAAGCGGGGCAGATGTCATCTCCCGACGAGGTGATGACGTGCCGGTGGTCCAGCTCTGGCTCGGCCGTCGCAGGGTCGTCGAAACTATCGGAAGCTGCGTCCACGTCGTCGGCTGCCTGCGTGTCCTCAGTGGCCCCCGTTGTCATGCGCCCGTCGGGGCTCGCACCCCACACGCGCGCGGTGTAGCTGAGCATGTCGTCGCCGGGCTCTCGCTGCGTGTCAGTGTTGAACGCAAGGAAACCTGTCCAACGCTCCAGCTGGTGCCGGGCAACGAGCGCCGCCCCTACGTACTGGCCGCTGAACGCGAGCCGTGCTGCGGACACGACGCTCGAGACACCCCACGCAAGATGGTTGATCCACGGACCTGAGTAGTCAGTCGGGAAGCGTTCCTTCGATGCTCCGTACTTCCGCAACACCTTCGCCAGGAATGAGATCGGCGAGAGCGCGTCAAGGATCAGCAGATACAGCTCCCGATCTTGGGCTCCGATGTTCGTCATCCGCTTGTTGTGGCGCGAGATCAGCGCCTCATACATGTAGCGGTCGCCGAGATCGGCGAGACGCTCCCATTCCTCCAACGAAGCGCCGTACTGCCGCCCTCGCCGCTCCGCACGCTCGGCAGCGCGCAACTTCTCCTTCGCCGTCAGTTGCCGAGCCCCGCTTCGACGCTCGGCTTTCGCTCTACTCTTCCGCCCCACCGTGCTTCGGCTCCTTCACGCTCCATCACCAGCGTGCCAGCCCTGTCCATGCCGTTGCCACGACCGCGCCCGGCCCAACTACCTGCCCCGGGTAAACGTCCAGGAGCCGATAGAGTGGCCACCCACTACCGTCTGTCACTCGCAGGGCCCGCGGACGCGGCGCGGTTCACGCACACCCCTGGCCCCAACCTCGCCGCGACGGCAGGCTGCCCGACGTGGACGCCGCCACCCTCACCGAGATCGCCGACCTGACCCGTACCCGCAACGCGATCGACGAGCGGATTGCCACCATCACGAGGCGTCCTGCCCTGGCCGGGCACATCGGCGATTGGATTGCCGCCGGGATCTTCGACATCGCACCCGAGGCGTCGGCAACAGCCAAAGCGATCGATGGACGATTCCGCTCCGGCCCGCTCGCCGGCAAGACCGTCAACATCAAGACCTACGGTGAGCGCGAAGGCATCCTAGACACCACGGACGATCCGATCCTAAACTACTACCTCGTGCTCTGCGGCCCGCGGGCCGTCTCCATGACCTCCAAACGCGGCACCCGGCCCTGGTGCATCACCAACGTGTACCTGTTCGACGCGAAAGAAATCCGTGCCGACCAGGTCGCCCGCAACATTAAGCGAGGCACCGCGTCGAGGCACCGCGCTGCGCTGTGGACCGTGGCGGCGATCTACCCGAACCCGGCAGGCAACATCCTCCCACTCACCCCCGCGCAACAAACCGCCCTCGCTCAGTTCGCCCCCGACGAGAGCTAGAAGCCTCGATCTGCGCGGCTCGGCTGCGAAGAGCACAGCGCGCAGACGAGTCCGTATGTCCGTAAACCCGGCCTGGTCAGTAAGACTCCAGACCCTCCGGGAGATGCTGATGTGCGGATGCTCGGGGCGGCATAAGGGGCATTCGGATTCGGATCTGGCCGATCGCCGGGCTTTAGGTTGCCAACCACCTCACGCGTGAGTTATCTTCGTCACACTCAATGAGGAGTGGCGACGATGACTGATGCACGGCTGCGGCTTGACGATCAGCTTTGCTTTGCGCTCTACGCCGCCACCATCGCGAT
>JBPCQX010000187.1:0-4499 GCA_050997675.1 Solirubrobacteraceae bacterium | reverse complement strand
GTAGTCAAGCTTGGGACCGGTGCGGACCAGCGCTGTCGCCCTTAGAAGCTGTTTCACAATGAGTTGAGGCGTCGCCAGCAGAGGATCGAGCAGGCGAGCGTGAGGAAGGCCTCGTGGATGTTGGGGTCGCGTTCGTAGCGGATGCGCAGGCGGCGGAAGTTGTGCAGGTGCGCGAAGCCGCGTTCGACGACCCAGCGCTGGACTCCGAGCCCGGATCCGTGCTCGACGCCGCGGCGGGCGATGAGGGGCTTGATGTTTCTGGCCCAGAGCAGTCGGCGGTACTTGTCGTGGTCATAGCCGCGATCGGCCAGCAGCAGGTCGGGCTGCTGGCGGGGCCGGCCGATCTTGCCGGCGACCGGCCGGGCGTGCAGATCATCCAGTAGCGGGATGAGCTGCATGACGTCGTTGCGGTTGCCGCCGGTCAGCGAGACGGCCAGCGGGATGCCGGTCGCATCGACGAGCAGGTGGTGCTTTGAGCCTGTGCGGGCACGATCGACCGGGGATGGCCCGGTTAGGAGCCCCCCAAAAGAGCACGAACATGGCTGCCATCGACCGAGGCGCGCGACCAGTCGATCGCCCCGGCGGCGTTGAGCTTGGTCAACAGCCGCTGATGCAACGCGTCCCACACCCCGGCAGCCTGCCAGTCGCGCAGGCGCCGCCAGCAGGTGACCCCGGAGCCGTAGCCGTATTCCTGGGGAAGGTCACGCCACGCGATGCCGGTGTGCAGCACGTGCAGTATCCCGTTGAGGACCTGGCGGTCCTCCAGCGCCTTGCGCCCCGGGTGACGAAAGCGACGCGGGCGCGGCGGGATCAACGGCCCGACCTCCCGCCATAGCGCGTCATCGATCTCAAAGCGAGACGGCACCTCCATGACCTCCAACTGTCGACGACACCGCCGACAGATTCCGGGTCAGAAGACATAACCCTTCATTACGAAACAGCTTCTAAAGGAGCATCGATGCGTGTCTGGTTCAGTTCGGTTCTGATTGGTCTGACGTTCGTGCTTGGCGCAAGCGAGGCCACCGCTCGACCCCACACTTGCTTTCAGCCGCGAGTGGTCGGCGCGGACACCCTCACCGCCGACGGAGTGAGCTGCACCACGGCGGCGAACGTCGCACGGACCTGGGTGCGCGGGAACCGTGAACCGCTCCGGGATTTCTGGAGGCCGATCCGCTTGAGAGGATGGGCTGATGGGATCTACGAGCAAGAGGTATCCGGTTGAGATCAGGGATCGGGCGGTGCGTCTGGTCGCTGAGCAGCGCAGGGACTATGAGCATGAGTGGGCGGCGATCGTGTCGGTCGCTGGAAAGTTCGGCTGCACGCCGGAGACGCTGCGTAAGTGGGTGCGTCGCGCGGAGGTCGACGCTGGCCGCAGACCTGGGGTGACGAGTGCTGATGCGGCACGGATCAAGGAGCTTGAGCGCGAGAACAAGGAGCTGCGCCGAGCGAATGAGATCTTGAAGTCGGCGTCGGCTTTCTTCGCGCGGGAGCTCGACCCGCAGCTGAGGAGATGAGCATGGTCATTGATGCTCACCGGGATGAGTTTGGGGTCGAGCCGACTTGCCGGGTTCTCGGCGTCGCCCCGTCTACCTATTACGCGGTCAAAGCCCGTGAGCGCGATCCGTCACAGCGGGCTCTGCGCGACCGGGTGCTGCTCGAGGAGATCCGCAGGATCCATCGACAGAACTATGGTGTCTACGGCGCCAGGAAGGTTTGGTGGCAGCTCCAGCGGGAGGGCATCCACGCGCCTCGCTGCCAGGTCGAGCGGCTGATGCGCCACGCCGGTTTGCAGGGCGCGATTCGTGGCCGCAAGCATTGCACCACCTTCCCAAACGGCAAGGATGCCCGGGCGGCGGATCTCGTCGATCGGGACTTCACCGCGCCAGCACCGGACCGTGTTTGGGTCGCCGACTTCACCTACGTAGCGACGTGGTCTGGGGTTGCCTACGTGGCGTTCGCGATCGATGTGTTCTCCAGGCGGATCGTCGGCTGGAAAGCCGACAGCACGATGCGCACCAGCCTCGTCCTGGACACCTTGGAGATGGCGCTCTGGGCGCGCGACCATGCTGGCCAACCAGTTGGCGCTGGGCTCGTTCACCACTCCGACGCCGGAAGTCAATACACGTCGTTCGCGTTCACGCAGCGCCTCATCGACGCCGGCGTTGATGCCTCAATCGGATCTGTCGGCGACGGCTACGACAACGCCCTCGCCGAGAGTACGATCGGACTCTACAAGACCGAACTCGTCCGCCGTCAAGGACCCTGGAAGACGCTCGACCAGCTCGAGCTCGCAACCCTGGAATGGGTTGATTGGTACAACCACCGGCGGCTACACAGCAGCTGCGAGAGACTCTCTCCCGCAGAGTTCGAGCAGGCATACATGACCAAGACCAATCAATAGAAACTGCCTCCAAGAAAACCGGAGCGGTTCACCGTGAGGTTGTCCCGTAGTTCGTAGATCTTTGTAGGTGGCGGTCCCTTCGCCTCGTCCGCTCGTGTTGTGAGCGTGGCGAGTTGCGAAACCAGTCCACCGAGACGAAAGGGACCGCCATGAGGACCTTAGAGTAGGAGCAGGACACCCGCGAGCTGGCGTTGCCGGCGGGCGTGCAGGAAGCGCTTGGTGAGCTGGTGGGCGCGGCGAAGGACGGGCTGCTGGCGTTGAGCGTCGGCGTTGGGCTCGGCGTGCTCGCCGAGATGATGGAAGCGGAGGTCGATGAGGCCGTCGGCCCGAAGGGCCAGCACAACCCCGACCGGTCGGCGGTTCGCCATGGCCACGAGGGCGGCGAGGTCACGCTCGGCGGGAGGCGAGTCGGGGTTCAGCGCCCGCGCGCAAGGACCGCCGGCGGCGAGCAGGAGGTGGCGCTGGCGACTTACGCGCATTTTGCTGATCGCGATCCGCTGACGCGTGTGGTGCTGGAGCAGATGCTCGCTGGGGTGAGCACACGCAGGTTCGCAAGGACGCGCGAGCCGGTCGGCCGGGACGTTGTTGATGCGGAGCGCTCGACGTCGAAGTCCGCGGTCAGCCGCGAGTTCGTCGGCAGGACCCGCGAGCACCTCGACGCGTTGATGAGCCGGCCACTGGGCGACATCCGGTTGGCGGCGTTGATGCTCGACGGGATCGAGCTGAAAGGGCGCTGCTGCGTCGTCTGTCTTGGCGTCAGCACCGACGGGATCAAACTGCCGCTGGGGCTCTGGGACGGCTCGACGGAGAACAAGACCGTCACCGCGCACCTCTTGGCCGACCTCTTCGATCGCGGCCTGGACGTCGAACAGGGCGTGCTCGTCGTCCTGGACGGCAGCAAGGCGCTCAGGGCCGCTGTCAACGAGGTGTTCGGCCCGGTGCCCGTCCAACGTTGCGTGCGTCACAAGGAACGCAACGTCTTGGAGCACCTGCCCGAACGTGACCGCGCGACGGTCAAGAAGCGCCTGCGCAGGGCGTGGGCATCAGAGAACCACCAGCTCGCGCTGGACGGCTTGCAGCAGCTCGCCGGCGAGCTCGACCACATGCACCCCGGTGCCGCAGCCTCGCTCAGGGAGGGCCTGGAGGAAACGCTGACCATCACCCGCCTGCAGATCCGCGGACGCCTCAAGCGCACGCTCGAGAGCACCAACCCATGCGAATCGATGATCGAGTGCGTCCGGCGCAGCAGCCGCAACGTCAAGCGCTGGCAGAACGGCGACATGTGCCTGCGCTGGACCGCCGCCGGAATGCTCGAAGCCCAGCAACAATTCCGGCGGATCGCGGGCTACAGCGACCTCGCCAAACTCGCCATCGCCGTCGAGCGCGACCTCACCGCCAACCGCCACATCGCACCGCCTCACACCACCACCACAACGCCGGCGCCGGAGGTCGCCGCTTCCATCGTCTGAAACAATTCACTCACACGACCGCCGCCACGAAGTTCCACGACGGACGGGACAACCTCGGAACCGTCGCGATAGGCGCTACAACCGCACCGCCCTCGGATACCGGTGCCGCACCCGCTCCATGCAAGGCGAAGGCGCTGTGACTACGTGCCGCAGCGGCCAACACCGCGTCGAGTTCTACCCCAGCGGACTGTAGCGACGGCTGCACCCCCCGCAGACAAGCACTCCCTGCGCCGGGCGGACGCAGGAGGCCGCTGCGAGGTGCGTGATCCGCTAGTAGCCCTTACGGCTGTGGAAGTCGAATGTCATCACCGCACGGATCGTGTGCAGCGCCCCGTCGCGATGTCGCCCTCCCAGGTCCCGTACTTGAGTATCCGCTTGAGCTTGGCGAACACGACTTAACGGGCCTTCTCTGGCTCGTAGCCGTCTGACACCGCAACGATCGGCGCGACACCCATAGCGTGCGCCTGTTTGATCGACACGATGTCCTTGCCGAACGGCAGCAGCGAAACCGGGATCAGCTTGAAGTTCGCCAGACCTAGCGGGATGCCGATCACCGTCACGCAGAGAAAGACCCCGGTCACGAGATGCATCAGCGCCAGCCACCAGCCGCACAGCACGAACCACAGGAT
>JBPCQX010000227.1:0-7646 GCA_050997675.1 Solirubrobacteraceae bacterium | reverse complement strand
GCCATGGCCGGCGTGTTCGGCCTGCTTCTCGTCGTTCAGCTCGCGGTGCGCACCCCTGCCGGTCCCGGACGCGCGCAGCGGACGGTCCGCGCCGTCGGCGAGCTACTGCTCGCCGGGCTGGTCGCGGGCAACATGCTCGTCGTCGGCGCGAGCCTCGGCGCCTACGGCACCCGCATGGCGTGGGCGATGCTGCCCCACGGGCCCGTCGAGCTGGCGGCGTTCGCGACCGCGCTCGCGCTCTACCTACAGGGCCGCAGCCGACCCCTGCCCGCCCGACAGTTGCTGATCACCGGCGGCGCGAGCGTGCTCCTGCTCGCGGCGGCCGCCGCCCTCGAGACGTTCGTCCGCTTATGAGACCGCTACGCCTGGTGTTGATCCTGGTCGTGATCGCCGCTGGGCTCGGCGCCAGCGCGCTGTTCATCTCCAAGGCCGCCCACTCGCTGCAGATCCCACGGCTGATCGACACGACGCCGACCAGCCAGTCCGCCAAGCACCGTTCACAGACCCACCCCGGTCGCTCGCACCGAGGCCCCGTTGCTCGGTCAGTGGTGGCGCACCGCAGCAGCGACCGGCTCGCCGCGCAGACCCGTCCAGAACAACACGCCGGTGGCCTGCTGCATCTCAGCGGGCTCAAGCTCGTGCTGCTCGCCGCCCTTGAGATCGCAGGCGGCGGGCTGCTCACCGGCGTGCTGCTCGCTGCGCTCGTCTTGCGTCGGGTGCGCGGACGCAGCCGACGCGAGTACGCGCTCTACGAGCTGCACCTCTCGACCCACGACGAGGCCAAGCCACAAGACCTCGAGGACATGGTCGAGTCGATCGCCAACGTGATCCACGCGTTCCCCGCCGACCGCGTCCGCAACGGCCAGCCGTTCCTCGCGCTGGAGCTGATCTGCGGCGCCGGGCACGAAGGGACGGGGTGGTCGATCAACCTGCGCTGCGAACCCTCGGCGGTACGCGCGCTGGACGCGGCGATCAGCGCCGCATACCCCGACGTGCGCCTTGGCCGCCGACACGCCGAGGCGCCGCTCCCCCGCCCCGGCGCGCTGCGCATCCCCGGCTACGTGATGCGCTTTCGCAAGGAGCGCAGCTTCGTCTACCCGCTGCTGGCAGCCGACGAAAGGCTCGCCTCACCACCGCTTGAGCAGATCGCCCGCGCCCAGGTCGGGCTCGGGGAACCGTCGGTGGTGCGCTTCCAGCTCACCCCCACCCCATCGTTCTTCGAGGAGCTCGCGCGCAGGCTCTACAAGCGCCACGAGAACAAGCTCATGCGCCAGGAACGCTGGGGGCTACCGGAAGGCGGTCTGCTCTCGACGCTCAACCGCGCCGAGATGAGCAACGCGCAGCAAACCCAGAACCGCAGCCTGTTCTGGCTCGAGGTCCTCGTCGCCGCCGACACCGCGCAAGCGTGCAAGACCGTCGCCGCGGCCGTGCAGTCCCGTCGCGGCGAGAACCGCCTTCACCGCCGGTGGATGATCGCCCGCCAGAACCTCTACCGCCGGCGGTTCCCGCAGGCGCTCGGGCCGCTGCTGCCGTCCTTCCGCTGCCTGGTCTCGGCCGCGGAGGCCGCGCACCTGCTCGCGCTGCCCTCCGCGCGCATGAAGGCGTGCCCGTACGCCGGAACACGCTGCCGCGCATCCCCGCACCCCCAGAAGCTCTCAAGAGCGACGAACACGACACCATGAGTGCGCCGGCGCCAGGCGCGCCCTCGCCCATCGTTGTCAGCGAAGGCGTCCCGAGCCGATGAGCACCGCCCACCGCGAGTTGCGATATCGGCCTCTGCCGGTGCTGCGCGCCGAGAACGCGCCTGTGCTGATCCATCCTGACGATCGCAAGTACGGCGCGCTGCTCGTCGGATCGATGGGAAGTGGCAAGTGCATTGGGCCCGACGACCTCGTGCTTCTTGCCGGGCGTCTGATCCGGGCCGAAGACGCCTGGAAGCACTACGCCACCGAGGCGACGTTTGACGGCGAGGGCTGGTGGTCAGAGCCGCTTGAGCATCCGCAGACGTGCGCGGTCGACGCGATGGGAAGGATAACCCGAGCACCGGTGACGCGCCTCTATCGCCAGCGCGTCCACGAGCGGCTGCGCCGCGTTAGGTTCAGCGACGGAAGCGAACTCACCATCACCGCGGCGCATCGCCTCCGTGGCCCCGATGGCTGGGCGGCTGACCTGGTCGAGGGAAGCGTTGTCTGCGCGCCGCGATTCCTGACGTGGTGCGGAAGAACCGTTGACCTGGAGTTGGTCGAATTGCTCGCATGGCAAATCGCCGAAGGCTGTGAGACCGGTGGCGCCAAGAAGAGCGCGCGAGGGTCCTCCTACGTGACGATCTCACAGGCCGACGTCAGGGTGCTCGAGCGGCTGCGCGAGCTCGCATTGAACGTCGGTGAGCGTTACGGATTGCGAATGAACCAGCCTCGGGTGTATCCCGAGACGCGAGCACCGATGCTAAAGATCGAGTCAGCCGAATGGCGCGATTTCCTGGCGCGGAACGGCTACCGATGGGGGCAGAAGAGCTGCGGGAAGGCGCTCCCCGACTTCGTTATGCAAGGTGATCTGAATGCCGCCCGCGTGTTTCTGCGGGCCTACGCCGATGCCGAAGGTTCCGTTCAGGTGCAGAAGCGCACGATCGAGATGATGACCGCATCGCGACTTCTCGGCGACCAGGTGCGGATTTTGCTGCGACGGTTCGGAATTGTCGCCACCGTTCGAACAAAGCGAGCGCACGCTACGAACGGAGGCGGCATCGAGCGTGACTACCGTCGGCTGAGCATCCGCGGGGAGAGCCTGCGTTTGTTCCTTGACGAGATCGGTTTCGGATACCGACACAAGCACGATCAGCTCACGCAAATGGTCGCCGCGACGCAAATCCGGTCGCACCTAACCGGGGTCTGCAGCCAGGACGTGCTCAGCGAGATCAAGACGCTTGGCGTCCCGTTCTCGTGGATCGCCGTGCAGATACGTCTCACCATGCCACGAGTCAGCCACGCAGAGGCACTCAAGCTGGCGGAGCGGATCCGCGACGCGGCACGTCGACTCGACGCCGGGGATTACTTGAGCCCCCGCGCGCGCGGCGTTTACGCGAGCGCAGCCCACAAGGCGGTGCTCGCAGCTCTTGACACCGGTCGTCTTCGTGACCTCGCGGCGAAGCTTGAGCGCCGTGCGGCGGCCGAGGTCGTGTACTTGACAGTCGAACGGATCAAGGAGGTCGACCACGACGGATGGGTCTACGACTTCGAGGTGCCTGAACACCACAACTACGTCGCGGGCGGTGTCTTGGCCCACAACACCGCAGCGCTGCTCCGTCTCTACGCAAATGACCTCTTGGACAACAACACCGCGATCATCATCCTCGACCCCAAGAGCGAGCTCAGCCGACTCTGCCTTGCGCTCACGCCGCCTGACTGCGGCAAGCGCGTGTGGTTCCTGGACCTCGGCCGCCCGGCGTTCGGGATGAGTCCGCTGCGGCTCAGCGGAGACGGAGCACTTCCGATCCAGGCATCGGCGGTGGCGGAGAACATCGTCGCCGCGCTGCTGGACATCAACGAGAACCAGATCTTTCAGAGCTCGCGACGCTACCTCTACCACGCCGTGATCGGGGCGATCGCGCTGGCTGAGCGTCAGCAGCGCCGAGCCAAGTTCGAGGACGTGTACTCGCTACTGCTCCCCACCAAGCAGGACTTCCGGGCCGCGGTCGCCGAAGCGTGCGCGGACCAGCCCGACCTCGACCAAACCGCCGAGTTCTTCCGCTCCGAGCTCCCAGAGGACCTGAAGATGGCCACCAGCGCCGTCGCGCAGCGACTCGACGCGCCGCGCAACAAGGTCGCCGGCCTCACCGGGGTGCCCCCGCTGCGGCGGTTCTTCAACCACCCGACCGATATCTCGCTCCGCGAGATCCTCGAGGCCCGCGACGTCCTGATCGTCGACGCCAACATGGGCGCGATCGGCGAAGAGAACAGCAAGGCGTGCCTCCACTTCCTGCTGCGAATGCTCCACACCCAGATGCAGCGCCAGGTGCACCTGCCCGAAACCGACCGCCCGCGGGTGCCGCTGCTCATCGACGAGGCCCACTACGTCGCCGGCGCCGAGAACGTCGTCGACCAGATCGCCACCCACCGCCGCGGCGGCATGGAAGCGGCCTTCGGACTGCAGTACTTCGCCCAGCTGGGCTCGGGCTCCCAGCACGAACAGAAGATCCGCAAGGGCGTGCTCAACCTGCTGCAAAGCCGGTTCCTGTTCCGGATGGGCGACGCCCAGGACGCCGAAGAGGCGACGCGGATCGCGATGGCGGTCTACTCGACGATGATCCGCGACGATCCCGACTCCCGTGCCCGGCTGCGGGTCACCCCCGAGCAGGCGCTCAACTTCCCCAACCACCACTGCCTGGCCTCGTGGATCGCGATCGGCTCGAGGATCCCGAGCTTCATGGGCCAGACCTACCCCTTCCCCGCCCACAGCCAGGCGTGGGCCGAGCACCACCTCCAAGCGATGGCCGAGCGCGTCGCCCCCTACCCAGAGCAGCTTGGCTCCACCCTGGACCGCTCCGCCCCTCATGACGGCAGCGACGCCCACGACGCTCCGGCGCCCGGCAACGGGAAGACCAGCCGACGGAGACCCCGAGCCGCGTCGGTCAACGAGCCAGCCGACTCCGCCACACCCACTGAGCCCGAGCCGACAGCCCCCGCGGCCAAGCACGAAGTGCGCGTCGACTTCGAGGCGCCGCCGGAAGCTCCGAATCTTGCCGACAGCCCCGTGCGCCGCGTCGTCGGACGTCGCGTACCGGGGACGTGGGGCGAGGACTCCGAGCGGCCGGCGCCGGACAGCCTGCGCGAGCTGGTCTTCCTCGACCGCGTCAACGAGATCGGACCGGCCGGCCAGCTCGACGGCGTAGCCAAGCTGCCGCGCCTCTACGAAGAGGACTACGCCGTCCTCGCCTTCCTTGACCGTGGCGGCCTCGCCCCTCGTTCGCTGATCGCCCGCGCTGTCTTTCCGAAGCGGGCCGGCACCGCCGTCTACGACAGGCTGACCAAGCTCCACCGCCACGGGCTGATCGCCCGGCACTCGACCGGACTGCGCGAACACACCCGCAGCGACGGCAAGCCTCCGCTGCTGTACTCGCTCACCCGGCGCGGGCTCGAAGTCGCGCAGACCCGCACGCCCACGCCGGCGATCTCCCCCAGGCGCGACTGGAAGCCGATCGACCAGGCACGCGCCGCGCGCCTCGCCCACGACCTACACGCACTCGGCTGGGCAGTGGAGCTTCACCACACCGTCGGAACGCTGGCCACCGACCACTGGCGCACCCCCCGATACGCCACCGGCCGGTACCCCGTCCCCCAGGTCGGCTCCGGCCAGCGACGGCACCCGATCACCCTCAACGAGATCCCCGTCCCCGACGGACAGGCGATCATCGACGTCTCGCTCAAGACGTTCCACGAGGTCAAGCCTGACCTCTCGCTCGAACTGCGGATCGAGTCGATCAAGCTCACGTTCGACCTGCTCGTCGAGCTCGACCTCACCGCCCGTGCCTCGTACAACCACGACAAGTTCCTCGCCTACGACGCATTCCTCTGCGGCTGGAGTGCCGCCCACTCTCGCTATCAGACCCAGGGCACCCGGCCGGCCGTGCTCTTTGTGTGCCCGGACGCCCACGCCGCACTTGCATGCGCGAACGAGGCGGACGACACGCTGACCGGTCGGATCGGCGTCATGGGGACCCCACCCGAGCACTGGTACTACGCAGGCCGGGACCACGTCTACTTCGCGACCGAGGCGGACGTCCACCACGGCGATCTTCGTGCGCTCGCGCTCCCTCCGCTGCCGCCCGGTCTGCGCGAGCGCCTCACCGGCCAGCGCGAACTCGAGCTCGCCCAAGTCGAACTGCTAGCTGAGCGCACCGTCCAAGCGGATCGGGATCACCGACCATCGCGCTGACGGTGCCGCGCGCTCGCCAGCCCCACGCCGGTGCCGGAAGCAGTTCACGCGGCTTGCGAGCCCGGCCCCACATGCGGCATGTCCCCCGACGGTCAGGTCGCCGATGGTCCCGGTTACTCGACACGGGAGAGGGCTTCCGCCCCCGGTGCGTGTACCTTGCGGCCGAGGTGAGCCCAGGCAGCGGAAACAAGCTTGAGCGGCGTGTGGTGCAGGCGGCCGAGCGGGCGCTGGCGCAGCGCAAGTTCGTCACCTCGATTGACGTGCTGGTCGGCTTGGGCTGGCTCGAGCCGCGGCGTGTGGACGAGTGGCGTCAGGGACGCGTGGACTACCTCGAGCGAGTCGTGATCGCGAGCTTGGGAAAGATCTCAACCGCGATGCGCGTTTTTCGCGCCTGGGCCAAGATGCACGATCTGACACCGAGCGAAACCGGGTATGTGGCACGCTCGCGCGGGCGGGCGCCGCTGCGGTTCTCGAAGTCAGGTGACCCCGCAATCGAGCGTGCCTACCGGACTCACTGGGTCTCGCCCGAGCTCTCCGAGGCCATGCGCGCCCGCCTTGCCGAGCGACAAAGCCGGCCGCCGGATCTCGTCGTGGTCTCACCGGTCAGGGACTTCACCTGCTCGGCCTGCGGAGCGGTCAGCGGTGGCCTTCTGATCATGGAGGAGCCCGGCCCGGCGTGCATGGCGTGCGCGGACATGGATCACCTCGTGTTCCTCGCCTCTGGCGACGCGGCGCTGACGCGGCGGGCGAAGGCTTCGAGCCGCCTGTCGGCGGTCGTGGTGCGCTTCAGCCGCTCGAGGGGCCGCTACGAGCGCCAGGGGATCCTGGTCGAGGAGCGCGCGCTCGAGCACGCCGAGGCGGAATGTCTGGCTGACGAGGAGGCACGAGCGCGCCGTCGCGAGCGCGACGCCGAGCGCCGCACCGATGAGGACCGCAAACTGCACGATCGGATGGCGGATCGGATCGCGCGCCAGTTCCCGGGGTGTCCCGCCGACCGCGCGCAGGCGATCGCCCGCCACGCCACCGAGCGTGGTTCAGGACGGGTGGGCCGCTCGGCCGCGGGCCGCGCGCTTGAACCCGACGCGCTCGAGCTCGCAGTGATCGCGTCAGTCCGCCACCAGGACACGCGATATGACGAGCTGTTGATGTCCGGCCTGGAGCGGGACCTGGCACGCGCGCGGGTCCGCGCTGAGGTGGCACGTGTGCTTGACGATTGGCGGCGAGCATGACCGGCTCGGGCGGTTCGCCGATCTACGGTCCGGAGCCGTGGCGGACGAAACGCAACGCGGTTTGGAGCCACTGGGATCTGTGGCTCTGTGTCGTCGCGCTCGCAGACCACGATGGTGACCTTGACAAGCTCTCGGTGGCGATCGAGGGCACCGGCCAGTCGTTCTGGAGCAGCACGATCGAGGCGAAGCTGTCGCACCTCGATGACCTCCGCGATCGGCTCGCCGACGCAGGGATCGACGCTGCGGCGCTCGCCGGCGGCACCGAGGATGACCAGCGCATTCGCAGCAAGGCGCGCACCAAGGTGCTCAAGCAGGGCCTGTACCCGCGCGATCTGACCGACGCGATGCGCGAGACGCCGCGCTGACTGCTCCCACGCAAAAGGTAACTTGGGTCGTCGGGGTCTTTCGGGGTGGGGATCGAGTGGCGGATGGTGATCGTGTCGTCGTCGCCGCCGATCAGGACTTCGCGGATGACGAGGCGCAGGA